>NZ_JAFLCJ010000003.1:0-463320 GCF_017302695.1 Leptolyngbya sp. UWPOB_LEPTO1
GCGCTCAACTTACTTGGACAAGATAAAACGACGAAGGCAGGCATTGCGGCGAAACGGAAAAAGGCGGGATGGGATGATGGTTATCTTCTCAAAATCCTGTCTCAATAATTTTCATGCGTTTGCCCTAATTCGGGAGACTGAACGGGATCACTGGAGTAGACTTTAACCAAAGCAAATCTATTTCTATCGATCGCGTTTTACCTGAGCAACTTTCTGAGAAATTTCAGGATTGTACAGCCGCAAATAGTTCCAATAGTTACCGAGCACTGCTTTCACATATCCATAGGTTTCAGGATAAGGAATCGCTTCAACAAACTCATCTGGATCTTGCGATTTTGCTTTGCCAAGCCAGCCTGCAACTGCACCAGGCCCAGCATTATAGCTTGCTACGGCTAGCATCGAATTGTTGTTGTACTCCAAATGCGTATGATCCAAATACCAGGTTCCAAACTGAATACTCGTTTCAGGATCACTGAGTTTGTACTCTTTCACCTTGATATTATTTGCAATGAAAGCTCCCGTCTCAGGCATCACCTGCATCAATCCCACAGCACCCACACTCGATTTGATATCTGGCTCAAATCGGGACTCTTGCCGAATCAAAGCTGTCACGAGCATCGGATTCATTTGCCGTTGCTGTGACCAGTTTTCAATGTAATTCACAAACGGAAAAGGATACAGTGCTTGCCAATACGCAGGCTGTTTTCTCAATTGTTCATACTGAGCTTTTTCTTCTGCTTTTTCGCGATCGCGCAGACTCCCAATCATATACAGTCCGTCTAGATTTTCGCCCACACCCAATCGCATCACACCATCGGTAAACTGTTCGGCGATCGAAGGTTGAACTCGATTCCGAAATTCAATCTGCCAATGCGACCAAGCATCGCGTTCTTGACCTAACTGATAAAGTTCTTTTAGCGCTGGAGATCCGGCTGGTAATTCGGCTCGGAGACTAGGTTTTTCTACTTTTGGATTCAGCGATCGTACCGTATTGAAGTCGCCGACATTCCAGCCCAAAATTGCAGCCGATCGCCAAGCATAATAAGACTCATAATGCTCACTGAGCACTTTCTGAAACAGTTGGACTGCTTGATCATTGTCGCCCAATTTTTGTGCCCATTTACCCGCCCAGAATCCAGCTTCAGCGGCAACTTCACTGGTCGGATTGTTCGTCAGAACTGGCTCTGCCCACTGTTTTGCCAGTTTGATATTGCCTGCTTTGGCAGCTTGCTGAGCATAAGTCCAGCGCATTTCTGCGGCAGCATCGGATTGAGCATATTGAGTCAAAACCAACTGACGAACTTGAGCAGCTGTCTTTTCGCTTTTCATTTTGTCGAGGAGTTTTGACTTCTCAACTAAGGCAGTCGGCGCACGATCGGGAAAATTCTGAGCAATTTGATCCAAATATGCGATCGCGGTTTGCGGCGTTTCTGCTAACTGAGCCAACCGAGTCAAGGCTAATCCGGCTTCATCCGACTGCGGAAATTGTTGAATCATTTGGCGGTAGCGTTGCTCTCCCCCCGGCTTGCCGCTGAGATGTAATCCTCTCGCAGATCGATAAGCCGTTAAGGGAGTTTGAGGCGCGCGCGAATACGCGATCGCACCTTTGTCATACACTTGATTTTCCCAGTATCCAAATGCGATCGCGTCCCAATCTTCAGGCTTTAACTGGCTACCAAACTCGGCAACCAATTTATCCATTAATGCCGTATACCCGTCGCTGGTGATGCCATATTTCGCAACCAGCATCAGCAATGGAAGCTGTTTCGGATTTTTCTTTAAAAGCGTTTTAGCAATCTCAACGGTTCTCGGATGAGAGGGAAATTGAGCGATCGCTTGATTCCAATATTGAGGATCTTTTTTGCCTAACTCAAAGAGAGCTTCTACCGTGGCAGGCTCTTTCGGGTATTTTTTCACGACTGCTTGCCATGCCTGAGCCGCTTCTTGGCGTTTGCCTGCGACTTCATATGCCTGAGCACGTTTCACCCCAATCTGCGCTGCCAAAACTGGATAATTTTGCTCTAAATCTTTTAACTGCTCTAGCGCTTTATCGCCTTGCTTTTGTGAAATAAAATCTGTTGCTAACAAATAGCGGGCGCGATTGCGCTCTAGCATCGTGCTCGACCGATCGGCAGCAAACTTTAGAGCGTCTGTCCGTTCTCCTGCAGGCTTTGTCACCAAAGGACTGATGACTTGGCTCGGTGTGCCGATTCCGCTCCCCTCAGATTGTCCCTGAAACGACTGGAGCGATCCCATCAAGCCATTCGGTGCTTGAGACGCTTCTTTGAGTTTCTCAACGGGTAATAACGCTCCTGCAATCAACCCGATCGCACCCGCGCCACCCGCTAACATCAACCAAAAACGCCGCTCTTTCAACAGTTGCTTCAGCATTCAAACTCTTCCTGGAAAAGGGGGCAGATCTACGCAGAACTCTAAGCAGTTATAGCAAAGATTCACCGAAGATGAGGAATAAATCAGCACATTCAATGAAAGTATTACGTATGACATTTCGCGACGGTTTCGAGCGTTTTGATCGATACTGAATATCAGACATTAAGAACCCACGATTTAGGGATAGATATGAACGTAACAGTCACGGGAACGTCGCTCCTCGATTGGTCAGGAGATGGTCTAGCGATCGCGTTATTTGAAGGCGCAGAATTATCTGGCGATGTCGCTGCGCTCGATCAAAAACTGTCCGGTGCGATCGCAGAATTAATTGCAGAGGTAGAATTTAAGGGCAAATCAGGCAATACTGCCTCAACTCGTATCGCAGGCAGTTCTATCCGTAAGATTCTATTAGTTGGACTCGGCAACCCTGACGATCTGAAATTAGAAAAGCTCCGCCAAGCGGCTGCATCGGTTGCAAAATTGGCAAAGCGCGAACGGTGTAAAACGCTTGCACTCAGTTTCCCGACCGTTGAGGATGCAGCAGCGACGACGCAAGCGATCGTGGAAGGACTCGAACTGGCGTTATACAAAGATATGCGCTTCAAGTCAGAGCCGGATCAAAATGGCAAAATCGAATCGGTCGAACTGCTCGGTTTGGCAGGTCAAGAAGCAGCGATTCAAACAGCTCGCCAAATTTGCTCAGGTGTCTTCTTAGCTCGTGAACTCGTTGCAGCACCAGCAAATTACGTTACGCCGATCACGATGGCAGAAACCGCATTAGCGATCGCGAATGAGCATGGTTTAGAAATTCAAATTCTCGAAAAAGAGGATTGTGAAAAACTTGGCATGGGCGCATTTCTCGGCGTTGCTCAAGCTTCTGATTTGCCACCCAAATTTATCCATCTGACCTATAAGCCGCAAGGTACACCGAGACGAAAACTGGCAATTATCGGTAAAGGACTGACCTTCGATTCGGGCGGTTTGAATATTAAAGGGGCTGGCAGCGGCATCGAAATGATGAAAACCGATATGGGAGGAGCAGGCGCAACCTTAGGAGCCGCAAAAGCGATCGCTCAACTCAAACCCGATGTCGAAGTGCATTTTATTACTGCCGTCACTGAAAATATGATCAGCGGGCGAGCCATTCACCCAGGCGACATTCTCACCGCCTCAAATGGCAAAACGATCGAGATCAATAACACCGACGCAGAAGGACGATTAACCCTTGCAGACGCATTGGTATATACCGAGAAACTAGAAGTAGACGCGATCGTCGATCTCGCAACGTTGACCGGAGCTTGTGTGATTGCTTTGGGTGATAACATTGCGGGCTTGTGGAGTCCGAACGATGAACTCGCAGATCAGCTGCTCAAAGCCAGTGGAGAGTCCGGTGAAAAACTGTGGCGGATGCCGATGGAAGAGAAGTACTTCGAGAGTATGAAGTCGGGCATTGCAGATATGAAAAACACGGGTGCGCGTGCTGGTGGTGCTATCTCCGCCGCGATCTTTCTGAAGCAATTTGTCAAAGATACGCCTTGGGCGCATTTAGATGTAGCAGGTCCCGTTTGGGCAGATAAAGAGAATGGCTACAACGGAGCAGGCGCGACTGGATATGGAGTGAGATTGCTCGTTGATTGGGTGATGAGTTAAGCGATCGTAATTTGTGAGATGAACTGAGTCATCTCACAAATTACCAAGATTCGTACTGAGTTAAAAACATTACTTGATGTAAGAGCATGACTTAAGTTCTCCCCCCGGACAAGAATTCTTGAGAAAAGTTCAACTCTTTTCTCAAGAAGGGAATTCTGGGTGAAACTTCCTTTCTCTTACTTATGGCAGATGTCAATTACAGGCTCTTGGAGTTACATCGTTTTCCCATCGGTCTGAAACAAAATCCACTTCAACTTCTAAACCATCTTTGGGAAGGAGTAAGTTATGGGCTTGCTCTGCTAGAAGTCTTAAAGCAAGAACAAACATTTCGCTACGTCGCAGCAAATTCAAAATTTGCTGCGATGAGTTCGGTTGACATCGAGCATTTAATTGGTCAAACTCTCAACGAAGCTCTACCAACAGAAACTACCCGAATCTATCACGACTGTTGTTGGCAGTGTATTCACTCAAATCAGCCGATTACTTTTGAACAAAGCTTCGATCGCAATGGACAGAAAAGTTGGTGGCAGATCACGATCAATCCCCTGAAAAATCAAGACGAACAGATTGATCAAGTCCTGATCAGTGCTATCGACATCAGCGATCGTATCCAAGCAGAAATTGAGCAACAACAGGCTTATAACATCCTGGCGGAAAGTGAAGCGAAATTCCGTCACTTAGTTGAAAATGCGAATGATTTAATCACAACCTGGACTCTAGACGGTACGATTACTTACCTCTCTCCCGGTTTCTATACCCTGTACGGTCATTCGCCAGACAAGTGGGTGGGTCGATCGTTTGCTCCACTTGCTCATCCTGACGATCTGCCTGGATGTCTCATGGCAAGTCAACAAGCGGTTGAAACAGGCAAAAAACATTCAGGTATTGAGTTTCGGCGACAGTACCAACAAGGGAACTGGCTATGGTCATCGATCAACATGGTTCCGATTCAAGATGCAGACGGAAAAATCACGTCTGTGCAAGGCATTATCCGAGATATTCATGCCTCCAAACAGCAGCAAGCGGCACTTCGCTTTATTGTGGAAGAAACCGTGTCAAAAACGGGAGACGAGTTCTTTCGCAGTTGTGTGCGATCGCTGAGTGAAATTTTTCAAACGCAGTACGCTTTTATTACTCAGTGTACTGATCAAACTTATTCTCAGTGTGACATGCTGGTGCTCTGGACAGGGCAAGACTTTGCAGAGCCTTATACTTTTAACCTGACAAAAACACCTTGCGAATATGTGTTGCAGAACAAAGTGGGTCTCTTTCTAGAATCGCTGCAAACTCAATTTCCAGATGACCCCAATCTCGCGACTTTACAGGCTGAAAGCTATCTCGGTGCAGCGATTACCGATTCTCAAGGTCAAGCGATCGGAACGATCGGGGTCATCGATACGCGACATTTCGCCGAGAATGTGGAAACCGCTCAATCTATTTTGCAACTTTTTGCGGCAAGAGTTGGCGTAGAAATGGAGCGGAATACTGCCGAAGCTGCACTCAGAGAGTATGCGGAACGTCAAGCCTTGATCAATCGGTTAACGAATCAGATCCGGAATTCACTCGATGTGAACAGTATTCTCGAAACTACGATTCAGGAGCTTTACACATTACTCCAAGTCGATTGGTGCGCCTTTACTTGGTACGATCCAAGCGTAACGCCTGCGGTTTGGAAGGTTGTCGCTGATCAATCTCATCATCAATCGAGTTTGGTGGGTTCCTGTTCACCTGATCTCATTGGCTCAACGGATGAAATTATCCCCCACCTAGATACAATTCGCATTGATCAAGCCGAGAGCTATCAAGAACCGAGCCATCGAGCCTCTCTGATGGCATCGGGAGTTCAGTCACGGCTCTGTGTTCCCATTCAAACTCAACGGGAACAGATCGGCATGATTCTCTGTGACCATCAGCAACAGCAGCATACCTGGACAGATCGAGAAGTTGAGCTAGTTCAGGCAGTTGCCGATCAACTCGCGATCGCAATTAATCAAGCCGATCTCTATGAGCAAAGTCGGAGCAAGAGCAAGACACTCCAAGCAACCTTGAAAGAGCTACGGCAAACTCAAGCCCAGATGATTCAGAGTGAAAAAATGTCGAGTTTGGGGCAGTTGGTCGCAGGAATTGCTCATGAGATCAATAATCCGGTCAACTTCATTCATGGCAATGTGAATTATGTGGATGAATATGCTCGGAGCTTATTAGATCTCGTGACGCTCTATTACCAAAGCTATCCCGAATCGACAGATGCGATCTCCGCGAAAATCGAAGACCTGGATCTCGAGTTTGTGCGCCACGATTTGCCCAAGCTCTTAAACTCAATGAAAGTTGGTACTGAGCGAATTCGAGAGATTGTGAAATCACTGCGTTTGTTCTCTCGCTTAGACGAAGCTGAGTTCAAGCCCGTCGATCTTCATGATGGGATTGAGAGTACGTTGATGATTCTACAAAATCGTCTCAAGGCAAGGCAAAATGACTCTGAAATCGAAGTCATCAAAAACTATGGAGCACTTCCTCTCGTTGAATGCTTTGCAGGGCAACTCAACCAAGTGTTTATGAATATTCTCACCAATGCGATCGATGCTGTGGAAGAGAAGCGAGCGCAAGTTCCATCTCACCCTGCCACTATTGAAATTACGACAGCAATCACCGAGGATCAAAAAGCCATCATCCGCTTTGTAGATAATGGGGTCGGAATTCCAGAATCGATTCAAGCTCAAATTTTTGATCCATTTTTTACAACTAAACCGGTTGGTCAAGGAACAGGGATGGGCATGTCGATCAGTTATCAAATTGTGACTGAAAAGCATGGTGGGCAGATCACCTGTCACTCCGTTCCTGATCAAGGAACGGAATTTGTGATTCAGATTCCGATTCATCAAATCTACCTTCAGAACTAAGCTGAATGTGCATAGGCAGGGGCAGCATCTTGTCCAAAAATGCTGACATTTTTGCCCATCCATTTTCATCAGCGTGTACTGCAAATTTCAAGTTCTATCAATTGATTTTGCTATGAAATGTCTTGTTGTGATTGCTCATCCACTTCCAGATAGCTTGTGTTACACAATGGCACGTTCTGCGATCGCGGCACTCACTGCCGCAGGTCACGAAGTCGAAATCGAGGATCTCTATCAAAACAGCTTCTCTCCAGTGATCACGAGCAGTGAACGTCAAAGCTATTTTCAGCCTCCGTTCGATGCAACGACTGTTCAGCCACAGGTTGAACGGTTGCTTGCTGCTGAAGCAGTTGTGCTTGTCTTTCCAACCTGGTGGTTTAGTCTACCTGCCATTCTCAAAGGTTGGTTTGATCGAGTGTGGTCACCGGGTCTTGCTTTCGACCATGCGCCTCAGCCGGGTGGTTTACTCCAGCCAAAACTTCACAACCTTCAGAGAGCGCTTGCGATTACATCGCTCAATTCGCCTTGGTGGGTTGATTACCTCCTGTTGTGGCAACCTGTGAAACGGGTGCTCAAGATGGCAATTTTGGGCATGTGTGCTCCTAGGTGTCGGTTTGGAATGTTGACCTGCTACGAAGCCGAGTCGCTGACTCAAGAAAAAGTTGAGCGATTTTGTTCGCAGATTCAGAAAACGATTCACAAATGGTCTGCCTCATGAGCTTTGCCCTGACTGCCATAGTTCAGAGAATAGGCTTCGGATTTTTGCTCTGCCTCGAATGCTCGCATCCGTTCATTCATGTTTTGAATAAAATTGCGGAGAAAGGTCTTGAGTCTGGGTGTAGTGTGTTGAGATTCCACACCTTTTGCTAGAAATCGACCCACTTGATTGCGATGAAAAATGCGCCATTCCTTCATCACTTCCCATAAGGTAAGTTTTAGGGATTCGAGTTGCGCTTTTTGTGCAGGCGGCATTTGAGCACAAATTGTGTCAAATGGAGCATGTGTCTGACAAGACTCTAAGATTGCAGCCAGTTCCGGTAGGAGAAAAGAGCGGGATGCTCTTACTTTCTCCAGGTACGGGCTTGACTCAGACGTAAAGCCGAAAAACTCATCCAGAAAAGGAACCAAAAATCCTGTGACACCAGGCGTGCTTTTACGTTCTGAAAGCTTAATTGCAGGAGTAAATTGAGCGATCGCGAGTGCTTCTTTAGGAATGTCTTGGTTTGCTTCTAAGTGCTGCGTCAACGCTTCGATCGACCATCGAATCATCACCGCTAAACAATCTACCACTCTTTCAGGAGATTGATGTGTGACGAAAGCGTTCAGGGCTGTTTCAGCCCAGGCACAAATTCGCCGACCCACAATTTCAGAGTACAGAAATATCTTGAGAAATTCGCAATACATCTGTCGATGCTGAACATTCTCGTGATTGCAAAACTGCATCGCAGATTGTGCTAACCGAGTTCGCTGATGCAGAATTAAGCGATCAATATTGTGAAGTTCCTCCAACGGATCGGTATAAATCGGCAGATCGGATAGGTTACAGGAAAAGTTGCAGTAAACCAGCGCGGTGAGCGAGGTAGATGCTTCAATTCCCAAGCGATTTGCGACGACTGTCCAGAGCGTCGATAGCTTTTCTGGAAATTGAATTGACTGCTCACTGACGATCGGGGTGGCTGCTAGCTTTTCAGGATCTTTTTCGATATAAGGGCGACGAAATCCTAATGCTAAATAGGTCAGCAGGGCAAGATAAGCCGCTAATTGGTTGGGATTATCCGTGATGTCAGGATGAAAGTCTTGCAAGAACGAATTGATCGCGGCTCTTGGATCTGCCTCTGCGGCTAAAATTTGCGGCAGTTGATCTCTGACAAATTGGCGATCGCAGGCTGAAATCAGGCGATGCTCTGCAATAAAAGGCCAACGCTCTCCCCACTTTGTATTGAATTGAGAGAGGCTCGCTAGAGTTTCTGATACACCTTGATTGGTTACTACAGTGACTTGCATGGTTCGACGGCACCTAAATAATGTTCAGTTTGACAATAACCTCGTGCAAAAGACCTAGCTCTTTGCGGATAAACGAGAGGGTTGAACCGAACCGTGTGAAGCTGCTGCTGGAATTCGCAAAGCCTTGAGCGATGCATAATAGCGATCGGCTTCACGGCGTTTGTTGGAAGCTTTAGCATTTTGATGGTTAACCCAAGCTCTTTGAATCAAGCAAAAGCTTGCATGTGAATAAATCCATGCCCCAAAATGCAGCCAGGATAAGAACCAAGGCACACGTTTACCGATTGGAGTTACGATCGCAAGCCCGCCACAGGGTAAATTTCTGGTGTGGCGAATGTAGCTCTGCGTTTGGTAAGTCTGCATCCAAACTTGAACCATTCTTGGAACCATCTCGATCGCGCTGCCGCGTCCCGGACAGGATCGATTGCTGGCAACACCAAAAATAAACGTTTGTCCAAGCCAGTTTTTAGCTTGCCAGCGCTGCCAATTGTATTGAAGCGCATCTTTGCCAAAGATATCAGTTCGACGGTGATAGTTTACGTAATTGAGGCTGTATAGACAGGTATTATCATTGCTAGGTCTTGTCGATCGCGTGAATAACGGATATAACCTCAATGCTTCATAAAAAGCGAGTGCAAATTCATCCAAACTTGTCGGAGTTGAGGCATGTTGTGCGAGAGCAATCACCGTATGTGCAAAGCCCTCGCTCAGTTCATCCACACTCGAAACAATGAGTGCAAAGATCACCTCATGAATGTTAGTAAAAGTTTCCTGCAACTCTATTTCCTGCAACTCTAATTGAGGGTTGAGTCCTAGCTTCACAGCATCAGCCACTAATGCGATCGCATTTCGCCTAGATTTTATATCAACTGTTTCCCTGTTCTTGACGACCATCAAGATGTTATGAGCCGCTTTGACTACAAGATCGGGGTTAGGGCAGGCTCTAGCAAAAAACGCAAACCAAACTTCATCCAAGACCGCACCAAAAGCAGAATCTCGAATCGAGCAAACAGGATAAGCTGGTGGATTCGATGCCCAGTAAGCTTTGAGGCGATTTTCAAACCCCTGTTTACAGTTGCTCTCAAGGACTTTAGA
Organism: Leptolyngbya sp. UWPOB_LEPTO1; assembly: GCF_017302695.1. NCBI lineage: Bacteria > Bacillati > Cyanobacteriota > Cyanophyceae > Leptolyngbyales > Leptolyngbyaceae > Leptolyngbya > Leptolyngbya sp. UWPOB_LEPTO1. The sequence goes on from NZ_JAFLCJ010000003.1 coordinate 10,038, forward strand.
AACCTGTTTTGCTAGCGAGGAAATCGCTTCAAACTGAGGATCTTCTGAATCAATGTTTTCTAGAAAACGATGACCAACGGGAGACATGGAATAGAAAAGGCGATTTTGCCGAGGATCTTTCGATCGATTCATCGCAGATTTAGACAGATACACATTCACAATGTCCTTGACAGGACATTGTGTTAAATCCTTTACTTCCATAAGTGCTGTCGTGTCGTTAGGGATAAGACCGTTGAAGCAATCCAATCGATCGAACTGCTTCCATTGCTTCTGACGTTAGAGATCGCTTCACGTTGCAACGAAACTATAGCCTGAGTGCTTTAGCCTCTAGAGCAGCAGTAGAAAATGACGGTAGAAAATTGCTATTTAAGCCCCCTATACTCACTTGAACGAAGTGAGCTATCGAATAGGCTTGATTTAGGTAGATACACTATGTAGTTATAGAAACTTTCTAGCATTAGTCTTCAGACTTTGTAAAGCCTGAAGACTATTAGGACACTTAGTATGTGATACCGCAAAGTAGAATAATAACAATCACATCAGGCTTGCCCTTGAAGAGGCAAAAAATGTTTCTCTAAAAGGTTAAATTAAAGACGCAAGCTATTAAACAATGGTACAAATCGAGGAGAATACTGATTCGTTTTTGTAAGAAAAGAAACAATTATTTCGGCAGAAAATCAGCAATTATAGTGACTGTTGTTGACTATACATCCACTGGGGTAAATTACCTTGTAAAAACTGCTCTTCTTCGGGGGTTGATTGTCGATTTAATGCGCGATTACGATGTGGAAATCTGCCGAAGTGCTGAATGACTTTATGGTGTTGTTGTGCTTCAGGATCAACTTGAGCGAGTTGCTGCTTGACCTTCTCACTCAACCAGTTCTGAGTCAGTACTTCTTGGGCAAACTGCTGACTTAAGTGCAGAGAGCGTTCCTGAGTTTCTTTGTTTTCTGAATGGCTCAGGCAAATGAGAACCATAAATTGATGACTCAGACAAATCGGAGAAGCTAAGCCCATGTCACCCAGAGGGGTAGATTCGAGAAAACGATTCGCCCAAAAAAGTGCTTGCTCATCAAAAGCAAATGCTCTTGCAGTCCGCCGAAAGCAACCTCTAGTAATTTGATCGTAGAGAATTACTCTGGCGAGTTGTCCCTCAAGTGTATCCGTCCAGGTTTCTGTCTCCGGCGATACTGAATCCCACAGGGACTGCTGTATATCGTCTTCTTTGCCCCCAAACCAACGATCGAAGGAGTCGTTTAGATTCGGTAACTGAGCAAGAACGGCATTCGAGGGACAGTATTCAAACCAGTAGTTCAGAACTTGATGCATTGATGTAGGCTGGTTCATGTTCTACCTGTTTGAACTATTGGGGTTAAATTGTACCTTGAACGCTTCCCATTCAGGAGCATAGTGATTGAGTTGTGCTCCTTGGTTGGGTCTGGATTTCGACTTCACTCAACTCACACATCCCTCGGATTTTGAGCGTTGAGCAAAGTCGAAATGCAATGACTCAATCGTTTCCCTCGTGAAAAACCAATGTTACTCTACTTGACTAATCCAGCTTTCAGTTGATTCTTTGCTTCTGTCAAAGCTTCGGATAACTTACTTGCATCTCGTCCACCTGCTTGTGCAAGATTTGGACGACCGCCGCCACCGCCACCGCAGATTTTCGCGATCGCGCCGACTAATTTTCCAGCTTGCATTCCCTGCTTGACAACAGCCGGACTAAAGGCAGCCACAAAGCTGACTTTTCCGGCTTCTGGGACAGATCCTAAAACGACTGCTCCTTCACCCATCTTCTGCAACAATTGCTCGGCTGCTTTTTGTAAAGAAGCGGGATCAACAGCTTCTAACTGAGAAACGAGCACTTTGAAGTCGCCAACAGTGTCAACTTCAGCCAGAAGTTGATCAGCTTTGGCGATAGCTAATTGTCCCTTAACGGCTTCGAGTTGCTTCTGAGTGTTTTTAAGCTCGGTTTGTAGAGCAGTAATGCGATCGGGAATCTCTTCAGGCTTCGACTTAAAGCGATCGCTCAAATCTTTGACCACACTGTCTCGAACATTCAAATATTCCAGTACCGATGCCCCGGAAATTGCTTCAATCCGACGAATTCCCGCTGCAACGCCTGTTTCAGACACGACTTTGAAGAGTCCAATTTCAGCGGTGTTCGCAACGTGAGTTCCGCCACAAAGTTCCATTGAAACGCCAGGAAAATCGATGACACGAACTTCATCGCCATACTTTTCACCAAACATTGCGATCGCACCTTTTGCTTTAGCATCGGCAATCGGCATGACTGCAATCTCAGCTTGATGACCTTCTGCAATCCAGGTATTGATCTGTTCTTCAATTTGCTGAATTTGCTCTGAGGTGAGTGGCTTGGAATAGTTGAAATCGAATCTTAAGCGATCGAAGTCTACTAGCGATCCAGCTTGAGAAATGCCTTCATCGACAATCTTCCGCAGTGCCGCTTGAAGTAGGTGCGTTGCAGAGTGATTTGCAGCCGCTCGACGACGACACGAGAGATCAATTTGCGCCGTGACTTTATCGCCAGATCGAACTGTGCCACGCTCGACTCGTCCAAAGTGAACAAAGAAAGCCGATTCTTTTTTCACATCTTCGACTCGAATCACCAGATCCTCGCCAGAGAGATAACCGCGATCGCCAATCTGTCCGCCCGATTCTGCATAGAACGGAGTCTGATTTAAGATCACCTGAACGTCTGTACCCGCTTCGACTCGATCAACAGGTTCACCATTGACTAACAAGAGTTGAATTTCAGCTTGAGTAGAAGGTTGCTTGTAGCCTAGAAACTCAGTGCCTTGTAAGTTTTCAGCTAAGGTATCTAAGGTTCCTTGAACGGTTAAATCAATGGTTTTGTGAGCATCGCGACCGCGTTGGCGTTGGGCTTGCATTTCAGCTTCAAAGCCTTTCATATCGACCGTTAAGCCTTTCTCGATCGCGACTTCTTCTGTGAGTTCCACCGGGAAGCCGTAAGTATCGTATAGCTCAAACGCATCTTTGCCAGAGATTTGCTTGGTTTCTCGGTTCAGAATTTCTTCGAGTAGTTTTTCGCCGCGATCGAGCGTTTTACGGAACCGTTCTTCTTCGATCTTGAGTTCCGATTTCACAACCGTTTCTTTCATCCGGACATTCGGATAAGCCGATTCAGAAAGCGCGATCGCAGTTTCGGCAACATCAGTTGTAAAATCTCGATCAATGCCGATCAATCGCCCTTGTCGAACGACCCGCCGGATTAATCGCCGCAGCACATAGCCCCGCCCTTCATTCGATGCCGTGATGCCGTCTGCAATCATATGCACGACTGCTCGAATGTGATCCCCAATGACTTTGAGCGAGACTTTTGTTGATTCATCTGCGGTTGAGTAGTCAATGCCAGCGATCTTTGCGGCAGTTTGAACGATCGGGAAAATCAAATCCGTTTCGTAGTTGTTCGGCACTTTCTGCAAAATCTGTGCCATCCGCTCTAAGCCCATTCCAGTATCAATGTTCTTATTCTGGAGTGGCGTTAAGTTTCCATCAATGTCCTGGTTGTATTGCATAAAAACCAGGTTGTAATACTCAATAAATCGCGTGTCGTCTTCGAGGTCGATGTGGTCGTCTCCCAATTCTGGATGAAAGTCGTAATACAACTCTGAGCAAGGACCACAAGGTCCTGTAGGCCCTGAATTCCAGAAATTATCTTTCGCACCCATGCGCTGAATTCGGTGAGCGGGAATTCCGACTTCATCTCGCCAGATTGCAAAGGCTTCGTCGTCTTCCTCAAAAACGCTGACGACAATCCGCTCCGGAGGCAAGCCGAACGTTTTCGTCGATAACTCCCATGCCCAAGCGATCGCTTGCGACTTGAAGTAGTCTCCAAAACTAAAGTTTCCCAACATCTCAAAGAAGGTGTGATGTCGAGCCGTCCGTCCGACATTCTCGATATCATTTGTCCGAATACACTTTTGAGAGGTCGTTGCCCGCGGAAATTCCGATTTTTGCTGACCCAGAAAAATCGGTTTGAAGGGAAGCATTCCCGCGATCGTTAACAGAACGGTTGGATCTTCAGGCACAAGCGACGCACTAGGCAACGGTTGATGTCCGCGCTGTGCAAAGAAATCAAGAAATGTTTGCCGAATTTGAGCGCCGCTGAGAGGAGTAGCCATTGAAGTCCAAAAAATTGATAAGTGCGATATTTATCTTATCTTGCCGCAGGTTGATTGACTTGACTGGCAATTTAGGGAAACTGGCAGCCAGGTTAACGATCGCCTTCTTCCCGTTTCTCCGAATGCTGCAATGTCAATAAATCTAGACATGCCAGTGCGATCGCAATTCGTTCATAGAATCGTCAGTTCTGGGCTTTGTGGTTCGCAATCAGAATGATTCAAAAGACCCAACGTTCTGCCAGTCTTCAGGAATCCCTTGTGATAGTAAAGCGTCAACGCGATCGCAGTAAAGCTGAGCCATACGATCGTCAGGATGAATGCTAAGCACCTGCTCGAAACAAGTTTTAGCTTCTGTCAAGGCGCGATCTTGGTAGTAAGCAATCCCCTGCTGAAACTGAGGTAGAGTCCGGAGTTTTAGCGTTCGCATTGCTTCGACTTCAGCATTCAAGATCTCATACACAGAAATCGGCTCAGTCCGTCCTTTCACGATCGTATTGGCTAGAAAGCGAACGTCATACGCTTCAGGATTGCTCAATTGTTCGAGCGTTTGCCCAGTGATCAGGAGAGCACTGCCATAAACTTTCGTCAGACCTTCTAATCGAGACGTGAGATTAACATTGTCAGAAAAAGCATCTCCTTGAATGCGGTTACTTTCCCCAACCATACCGAGCATCATATGCCCCACGTGAATTCCAATGCCAATCCGGATAGGGCGATCGCCTCTTGCTAAACGCTGTTGGTTATATTCCCAAACGCGCTGATGCTTGGCAATTCCAGCAGCGATCGCATCATCGGCTCCATCCGGAAAAACTGCCATCATGCCATCGCCTAAGAACTTGACGATAATGCCATAGTGATTGCGAATTTCAGGGCTGACTCGTTTGAGGTAAGCATTGATAAAGTCAAAGTTTTCGCGGGGAGACATATTCTCAGAAATCGTCGTAAAAGAACGAATGTCACTAAACATCACTGCCATGGTTTTACTGACAAAGTCGCCCAGTTGAACATCAATCACACTATCTTTTCGCAGAAATTGCAGATACTCCTCTGGAAAAAACCGAGCTAGAGAATCCTTCAAGCGCTCCAGTTCAGCCTCTCGAACTTTCACCGTTTTGACCATCTGGGTGAAAACGCGTGCCAGTTGTCCTAGCTCATCTTGTCGATCGACTACTTCATCTAACTGCTTTGCCTCGAACTGATTTTGCTCCACAGCAAAAGCTGCGTCCGTAATTTTATTCACTTGTTCAATATAAAGCGCCTGTTCCTCATTTTCCTGGCGGAGTAGCGCTTCTGCCTCTTCGCGCTTGAGCAAGTTGGTGTAAGCTCTAGAGTGATAGCGGATTCGAGCCAGAAGTTCAACGCGATCGGGCAATTTAACCAGATAATCGTTTGCCCCGTACTCAAAAGCTTGAGCTTTAATCACGGGATCTTCCTTGCTCGATAGGACAATTAAAGGAATCTGATGGGTGGGTGCATCTGACGATCGTAAAAGTCGAACGAGCAACAGCCCTTCTATTTGGGGCATGACGAGATCTTGGAGAATCACAGTCGGACGGCAAGTTTGCACCACTTTTAATGTTTGCAGTGGATTATTGCAGTAGTGAAAGCTGATATCGGGTTCTGAAGCAAGCATCTGCTGCACTGCTTCTGCGATGATGGCTTGGTCGTCAATGAGTAAGACTGTAATCGGCTCGTTCATAGGACATCACGAATGTTTTGCAGTTAAGTGGCGAGCAATTTCTGTTGGAGTCCAAACTTCTGATGCGGCATGTAGCTCGATCGCTGCTTTTGGCATCCCATACACAACGCTACTCGCTTCATCTTGAGCGATCGTGTACCAACCTTGTTGCTGAAGCAGGCTTAATCCCTCGGCTCCATCACGCCCCATTCCAGTCAATAGGATTGCTGTTCCAGGCGGTCGCCAGTATTGTGCCAAACTCTTAAACAGAACATTCACAGAGGGACGGTAAGGATAGTAAAGCGGTTCTTTCACATAAGCTAAAGTACGATTTGACTGCATCGCTAAATGATCATCCGTACAGGCAACAAAGGCTGTGCCGCTCGTCAATCGATCTCCGGTCATAGCTTTTTTTACCGTCAGTGCTGTTTGATCATTCAGCCAATCGATCAAGCCTTCGGCAAACTGTGCATCAATATGCTGAACAATCAGAATGGCTGCATCAAAGCTAGCGGGTAGGGGAGCCAGAATCGTTGCTAGAGCTTTAGGACCACCTGTCGATGCACCGATCGCTATTAGATCAGGCGCAGTAGAAACAGACGGCATAAAAGACCGAGTCGGAGTTGTGCGAATCATAGTAGAAGGGTGAGCAGATTTGCAGATCAGTTTCTCGATCGTTGAAATTTTCCGAAGCAGGGCTTGCGTCATTTCGGGATCGCCGGAACTGCCGAGAATCGGCGTATTCACGACATCTAGCGCACCATAACTCATCGCCTCAAATACTTTTGCTGCGCTCTGTTTCATGTCGGCAGTCACAACCAAAATCGCACAGGGAGCTTTCTGCATGATCTGCTGAGTTGCTTCAACGCCATCCATCACAGGCATGAACAAATCCATTAAAATCAGGTCAGGGGTGTCCTGAATACATTTCGCGATCGCTTCTGCCCCATTCTTTGCAATCCAAACGACTTGATAGTCCGCGACAGAGAGTAGAACTCGCCGCATCGCCTCAATCGCAATCACCATATCGTTTACAATTGCAATTCTCATCTCTTCTACTCGCCAATTAGGTCAGTAACCGCTCGAATCAACGTATCGTCATGAAAGCTATTTTTAGTCAGATAGTAATCTGCCCCTGCTTCTAATCCTTGAATTCGATCGTCTTCGCGATCGCGATAAGACACAACAATCACCGGAATTGCGTGAAACCGGGAATGTTGTTTAATCGCTTTGATCAACTCAATGCCATTCATTCGCGGCATATCAATATCACTAATCACGAGATCATAAGGGTAAGACCTGACCGCATTCCATCCTTCCATACCATCGACTGCAATATCGACGACATAGCCATGATTTTGAAGTAGCTTCCGTTCGAGTTCTCGCACGGTGATCGAATCATCAACGACTAAGACTCGTTTTGCATTCTGCTGATGTTGCAGCGATCGGAGTTCGCTGACTTTTGCAAGGCGCGTATTTTGTAAGAGTCGATTGGTGGAGCGAATGAGGTCAGACACATCTAGAATCAGCACAAGAGAACCATCATTCATCAATGCTGCTGCACTCACATCCTGAACTTTTCCGAGTCGCGGATCAAGCGGACGCACAACCAGTTCTTTCTCTCCCAAACAGCGATCGACGATCAAACCATAAGTAGCAGATTGATCACTGAGCATCACCACCCAATAGCGTTCAGAAGTGCCCGTTGGACGAGATAAATCTAGTACCTGGTAGAGCGGAATGAGTCCAATATTATTCTGATCAAAGGTGAAGTATTGACGATTTTCAGCCGTAAAAATCTCAGACTGCTCTACTGTGACAATCTGATCAATGCGCGACAATGGAAATGCATAAACTTCTCCTGCGACATCGACGAGTAAAGTTCGGACAACTGAGAGGGTCAGCGGCAACTGAAAGTAAAACCCTGTTCCTTTGCCTGGCTGAGAAGTCACCCGCACTGTTCCGCCGACTTCCTGCGCCATACGTTTAACAATATCGAGTCCAACGCCTCGACCGGATAGTTCAGTCACTTGTTCTGATAGAGAGAACCCAGGTAGAAATAGGAATTCCATCAATTCGCTGTGACTCAGTTTTGCGGCTATCTCTGGAGCTACAAGCTGTCGGGCAATGATTGCTTGCCGCAATTTCTGAGTATCAATTCCTATTCCATCATCCGTAATTGCGATCGCGAGCATTCCACCCCGATGAGCGGCTTCGATCTGGATTGTTCCCTCAGCAGATTTGCCTGCTGCAACGCGCGTTTCAGGGGACTCAATCCCATGATCGATCGCATTGCGTAAGATGTGCGTGATCGGGGCTTCTAATCTGGCGAGAATATCACGATCGACCGAAGTTGTTTGACCGAGAATTTCTAGTTTGACCCGTTTATTGAGACTACGAGCTAGGTCACGTACCATCCGAGGAAAGTTTTGCATTCCTTCTTCAAAGGGTCGCATATGAGAAGTAATGACTTCCTGGTAAAGACGCTCGGATAAATTGGTGGTACGACGAATAAAGTCTTCGAGTTCTGATAAGCGATCGCTGAGGAGATTTCGGCATTGCTGCTCCTGCTGGCGAACTGTTTCAAATAACGCTTGAGTCACTTTATCCGACATCGCATTTACATGCGGCTCTAAGGTTTCTAGAGTCGTTGAGAGTTCAATTTGTCGCGATCGTACCTGCCTCAAGCTATCCGCAAAAGCAGGTAAAGCATTTGCCTCAATCAGCGATTCTCCTGCCAGTCCCATCATACGAGTCAGATTATCTGCACTCACCCGCACAACTCGCTGAGAAGAGGGAGCACTATCCTGAGTTGATGAGTCAGACGAGTTCAGATCTTTGCCATTTTGGATCGGAGAAAGCTGATTCAGGTTGAGACTCTGCTGCGGCGATGCTATCGGGAGTAAGGCAACATCAGAGACTTGTGTGGGGGATTTTCGTAGGGTTTGAATGCTCGATTGTACAGCCGCGATCGCGGCTTGGTGGTGCTCGATCCAGTTCGGTAAGTCCTGATCACTGACTTGGCTAAGATACTGCAAGAGATCAACACCACTCAACAATGAATCAACTAGTTCAGCAGTCAGGATTAAGCTACGATTCTGAGCTGCGACAAAACAATCTTCCATCGTATGAGCTAAACCGACTGCCGCATCAATGCCGACAATGCGAGCTGCACCCTTAATCGAGTGAGCCGCACGCATTAATGCTTCTAAAGGTTGGGTCACTGTCGGATTTGCTTCTAAGGTCAGTAACTCTTGATTGAGGGTTTTGGCTTGTTCTTCAACCTCTAAACGAAACAGATCCATCATCTGGGAATCAATCAGAGCAAGAGAAACATTGCTTCGAGTCTGGGAATCTGGAGTAAGAGGTAAGGAATCTGGAGTAAGAGGTAAGGAATCTGTTGTCGGACTTGCCTGAATTTCTACGATCGCTTGCTGGTGATTTGCAATCCAATTGTGACGCTCTGAGTCCTCTAATAAGCTCATTTCAAGTAGCCAATCTGCTGATTGAATCAAGCGATCGCACTCTATACTGTCCAAACGCTTTTCAGGCTGAATGATTTTCAATCGGCTCTGCATCGCTTCAGAGAGCATAACGGCTGCTTCTACTTCGACAATCTGCGCTAACCCATGCACCGTTTCTAAAGCATGAAGTGCATCTTGGATCTCATTTGCAGACGGAGACTGATGCTCAAACAGCATAAAATTCTGCTTCAGGCGAGTGACCTGAACCTTCACTTCTTGGCGAAATAGTTCTAGCATCGAGTAGTCGGACATAGGTTTAGAGTAACCGACGATCAAGAGTATCGAGCAGAGAATCAATCTCCAGATAATTGACCTTTCCGTTAGTCCAGTCAATCATCCCTGCGGTATAGGCTTGGCTTGCTTTGGCAATGACAACAGGTGGATCTCGCAGTTCAGATGGATCAAATCGATGCACACAATACACTTCGTCTACTGGAAAGACCCAAAGCGGTCTGTGCTGCCCAACGACCATCATTCGCTTTAAATTCAAACGACTATAAGTTGGATCAATCGGCATTTCAACTTGGAGAAACTGACTTAATGAGACACAGGGCAAAATTTCGCCTCGACAATTGACTAATCCTAGAAACAGGTCATTGCTGCGATGCGGCAGCGTGTGAATGGGGATAGGACGAATAACCTCTTGCAACAGACACACAGGTAAGGCAAAACGCTCACTCCCAAGACGAAAAATCATCGCAGATAGAGTTTGTCGAACCTGGCTGATTTCGAGCAGGTCGGATTGTGATCTAGAAAGCTGAGATTCGATCGGCTGTGCCAGCGTTTGTGTCCATTCTTGCAGGTAATCGAATGGAATTTCACGATCGAGTAAGCTACGTCCGCCTGCCAGGTACGTTGAACAATTTCCACAATGCTGCACGCTTTCCAAGCGTTCACAAGAGCGATCTCCTTCGACACCAATCTGATTCCAGCAGTTCTCTATCGCCATTACACTTTAAATTGAGAAATTTCTCGTTGTAGCCCCTGCGCTGCATCATCAAGCTGAGTCAACGCATTATTCGTCTCTTGAAGCGATTGCATCGTTTGCAAATGAGCATCACTCAATTGAGCGATCGCGATACTAATTTGCTCGGCACCATGATATTGCTCATCCATACGCTGAGTAATCGTTGCAAACTGGGGCGCAAGTCCTTGGACTTCTTGAATAAAGCTCGCAATCTGGTGGCTAATGTCTCCGACTTCATAGACATACTGCGTCACCTCGCGGCTAAATCGATCCATTTCCATCACTCCCGAAGACACAGACGTTTGCATCCCTTTGACCATCTGCTCAATTTCTAAGGTTGCTAAAGCAGATTGATCCGCCAGACGACGAATCTCTCTTGCCACGACCGCAAATCCTGCTCCGTATTCTCCTGCTTTTTCCGCTTCGATCGCTGCATTCAGCGAGAGTAAATTCGTCTGATCCGCGACTTTTGTAATCGTGGTGACGACATTGTTAATACTGTTTGCTTTTTCATCCATCACTTTGAGTTTGGACGCGATCGACTGCGTGGCACTGACTAAGCCTTGCATCGCCGTTTGAATTTTGTTGAGATTGTCCTGGCTACTTGAGGCGGCTTGAGTGGTCGCCTGAGCAATGTCTTCGACATCATTCATCGCTTTTGCAAGTTCTCCACTGGTCGCTGCAATCTGACGAGACGTTGCTTTGACTTCATGCATTGAGGCAACTTGTTCATTGACTGTCGCTTCGAGCTGTCTGCCTGCTGCTGCGATTTGTGTCGTCGAAGTACTGATTTGAATTCCCGATCGCTGGGATTGTCTAATCAGACTATTGAGGCTTTTGGTCATGCCCTCAAACGCTCTCAGCAATCGTCCAATTTCAGTTGAGTCTGTGCTGTGGGGAATTGATTGAGTCAGATCGCCTTGAGCGATCGCAGTCGCTGCATCGACAACGGGAGGAAGCTGGCGTCGCAAGGGTAAAGTTGTTGCTAAAGCAGCAACTAAAGTTGCTAAAAAGGTCAATCCAGTTCCAATCACAATCAACCTGAGTAGACCATTTTGTGCATCTTGAACTGCTTGATTGTTGCGATCGAGTTGAGTTTGGAGTTCTTGCACAACGCGATCGCGCTGAGCAACTGCATCGACAATTCGAGATTTTCGGACTGCTGCTCTTGCTTGGGGAAGCTGTTTTTCATCCACAAGCTGAAACACCGTTTGTAAGACTCGATCATAGTTCTCACCGGATTGAGTCAAGCTGATGACGTCGGGTCGGGTTTGAGCATCTGCGATCGTGGCTGCATTTCTGGCATTTTCTGCAAACGATCGACGCGCATCCTCATAAGCATTTGTCGCAGTCTGATCGCCCGGAAAAATCACATAAGCGCGAGCATGACCAATCATCCGATTCAGCCCATCGACCAAGCCGTTGACGTTGCGGATTTGCCGCTCGATGCGATTGCTTTCCTGCTGAAGTTGAAACGTGCGTGTGGTTGAGCCATACACGATCGCACTCAATCCCAACAAGGCGAGAAGCGGGATAGAATAACCGAGTAAAATGCGATTTGTGCTGTTGTTCCACATGGATCGAATCATTGTTGACTACCTGATGAAGACGAATATCCTGAATTGATCAGCCGCGCTGCTCGCTTTCTAAACCGCTGTGATTCTATGTTATTGCCTTGCTGCTCTTTCAACAGCGCAAGATAGATTAATGCTTCGTAAGTGTCTGGGTTCAGATAGAGTGCTTTTTGAAACGATTGTTCTGCTTGTTTGAGCCGATTGAGTCCTTGATAAATCTGTCCGAGGAGCAAGTAGGCGGGAGCCTGCCCTGGATAGGTTCTGATATAGGATTCGCAAATTTCTGCAGCGGATAGGAGTTTTCCGCGATCGGCAAGGTCTTGAGCCGTCTCTAATAAAGTAGGTTCAGACTGCGGAGGTGGCAGAGCGATCGAATTCGATTGCTGTCTGATGAGATTCGATAAATTTGAGGATTGATGAGGTTGTTTCTGCTTGATCAGTTTAGAGCCGGGTGTAAGTAACCGATTGTCTGGAGACTGCTTCTGAAAGGCAAATGCAGCAGGATAATGGATCAATTGATAAGCTCGATGAGCAAGTTGGGGAGTTTCGACCGCTCCTAAAAACAGTAAACCGAGGGGCAAAAGAACTTGGTCAAGTGCATCAATCGATTGCAGGCGAGCAGAGCGGTCGAGATAAATTAATAAATTGCGACAAAAAACAACGTGATACTGTTTTGCAATCAAGAAATGCGGTTGCAAAATGTTGCCATGTATAAAATTGATGGTTTTACGTATTTCTGAGCGCACTGCATAACCGTCATTTGTCTGCTGAAAATAGCGATCGCACTCTGCAAGACTGTTGCCTCGAAATGACTTTTGACTGTAAATTGCTCGTTCTGCCTTCGCTAACGCTTGTTGACTCACATCGATCGCATCGATCTGAAATTGATCAGGAGTGAATCCTGCTTTTAACAGTGTTATCGCGATCGAATAAGGTTCTTCTCCAGTCGAGCAAGGCAAACTCAGCAGTTTCATCACCTGATGAGGATGGCACAGTCTTTGCGTTTGCGCATATTCTTGCAGCGCTGCAAAAGCGCCTTTGTCTCGGAAAAACCAGGTCTCCGGAATCACGACTGCTTCGATCAATTGTTCGAGTTCTTGAGGCGACGTTTGAACTAGGGCGAGATAAGCAGCTTGATCAAGGACTTGGCAGGCAGCCTGACGTTGTGCAATCGCACGGGCAATGATTCGCGAACCCACGCTATTCGCATCGAGTCCTAACTTCTGTTTCAGAATGAGTTCAATCGAGTCTTGCACCCTTCACCCTCCTTTGATTCATTCGGGAGTGCTGCAAGTGCATCTGAGACAAGATGCTCCCAGTGAATCAGTTGCACCATACCCTGCTCGGTGAGCAAGAGTTTCCCCAGTTCAGGAGATTCAGTGATGAATTCTGCTGTCTCTGCTTCCTCGATCGAGATTTTTAAGGTTTCGCTGACTCGTTCTGCAATTAAACCAATTGGCTTTGCATCAGTCGCACTTTGCACCAAAATCATACGAGTGCGATAACAAATCTGGCTAGGCTTGTCGCTGATCAGATGACAAAGATCAACAGCAGGAATAATCCGTCCACGATAGTTAAAAACTCCGACAACAGAATGACGAGCAGGTTGAATACTTCTCAGTATCACCATTGGTAAGATCTCAACCACTTTACTCGTGTCGATCGCACAGAGATTGTTTCCAATATGAAACAGGAGCAGCAACATTGCGTTAGATACAACTTATGAGTTTAATGAGCTTAAAACTAAGAGAACGTTTCGAGAGTTATCGCTGATACACGTTCATCCGCCCGGAATGACACCGTGAGCGCTGAGCTTTTTTATACTATTAAAACACCTCTCAGAATTTTGCTGAATTAGCATAGGTTTCGCAACTTTATCAACAGGTGTATATTACCCACATCTTCCTTGAGGTTGGAAAATTATATTTCAACAAAAATTTCCGTTCTACCCTAAATATGTCCGAAGTAGGAAATTCTGGATTGAGCGGTCTAGACTTGTACGAAGTTCTATAGGATAAGCACATCTAGATAAGTTTCTATTTTATTCTCTAACCGCAGTGATTCCTATCGCAGAGTCCAAATCAGCAGCTACAGGATTTATGATCTCAAATAGTATTGCAGGCGCGATCATGGGTCTGCTCACCGTGACGAGTGCAGTATCGTTTGGGGCGCTTATCTTCTCAGGAGAGCTAGCACCCTATATGCCGTTCGGCATTGGGCTACTTCTTTTTAGTTCGGTGATCATCAGTGCTGTGGTTTCTGCCCTCAGTTCATATCCTGCGATCGTGGCGACGATCGCAGAAGTGACGGTTCCGATTTTTAGTCTGATTGCCCGACAGATTGTGGCTGCGATGCCCGATGCATCGGTTGAGCAAAAGCTCATGACCGTTGTCGCAACGTTGGCGATTAATAGCTTAGTCACAGGAATCATTTTTCTGGGATTGGGCTGGTTCAAACTTGGCAGTTTTGTTCGATTTATTCCCTATCCGGTTGTGGGCGGTTTTCTTGCAGGTATTGGTGCGCTGCTTTTGGTGGCAGCATTTCAGACTGTATCGGGACTAAATTTGCAGCCGTTTTCGCTGGCAGCTTTCTTTCAGACGAATGTTTTGTTGCAATGGTTTCCAGGAGCATTATTTGCAACAGCGATGTTTGTGTTACCTCAGCGGATTACGCATGTCTTAGTTTATCCAGGTATCATTACCGGGGCAGTGGCGCTTTTTTATGCAGCTCTCGCGGTGACAGGAACCTCGATCGCTGACGCAACAGAGCGAGGCTGGCTGTTAGGCAATGTTCCGAGTGATGGACTGTATCGCTTTGTCAGCTTGGAGGCTATTCAGCAGGCTGACTGGAATGTGATCATTCAACAGATTCCGACGCTTGCAGCGCTCTGGTTGATTTCAGCGATCGCGCTACTGCTGCACTGTAATGGCGTTGAACTGGTTGCATCGCGGGATCTCGACCTCAATCAGGAATTGAAAGCCGCAGGAATTGCTTCTTTGCTTGCAGGATTCGGAGGCGGAGTCGGTGGATTTGCCAGTGCTGGGGAGAATGCGTTGTCTCATCAGTTAGGAGCGCGAGGCAGATTAGTGGGATGGATTGTTGCAGCAATGTGTCTAGCAATGCTGTTGGGCGGGGCATCATTGCTCTCTTTCTTTCCCAAGTTTATTTTGATTGGGATGCCGTTGTTGATTACGCTCGAGTTTTTTAACGAATGGCTCTACGAAGCGTGGTTTAAGTTTGCTCGTGCAGATTATGCCATCATTGTGCTGATCGTGATTGTGACGGTTACGGTTGGCTTTCTCCAGGCCATGGGAGTGGGATTAGTAGCAGCGATTGTCCTATTTGTGATTAGCTACAGTCGGATTACAGTGATTCGTCGGATTAGTAATGGGACTTACCATCATAGTAATGTGTTGTGGACTTCTGATGAATTAGACACACTCGAAGCGCAGGGAGATCAAGCTTACATCGTCGAATTGCAGGGATTGATCTTTTTTGGGACAGCCACCAAGTTGCTGAATCAAGTGCGCGATCGCATTCATGACGAACAGCTACCGCCTGTATGCTATGTGATTTTAGATTTTCGGATGGTGAGAGATCTCGATGCTTCAGCCGTTCTGAGCTTTGCCAAACTCAAACAGATTGCACACCAAAAACAGATTCATCTGGTCTATACTCATCTGTCTACGCAAGCAAAGCGACGATTAGAACAGGGGGAATGTCTCGAGGACACTGATCCCTTCTGCCATCTTTTTGCAGATTTAGACCGAGGGCTAGAATGGTACGAAGGCAAAGTGCTGCAACAGTATCATCCCTTGTGTGAAGATCAGATACAGACACCCGAAGCGGCGTTAGCGGCTCATCTCAAAGCTGACTTTTCTGATCCAAAACAAGTCGATCGCTTAATGAGTTGCCTGGAAGTTTGCCACTTAGCAGAAGGAGAATATCTTTTTCATCAAGGCGATCCGTTTGATGGATTGTATTTTGTTGCGTCGGGACAAGTCAGTGTGGTGCTAAATTTCGGCGATGAACAGAACAAACGAATCCGAACCTACACCATCGGGAACACGATCGGGGAAATGGGGCTTTATCGTCGCACAGCACGCATGGCATCTGTCGTTGCCGATAAGCCAAGCACCTTGTATTTCTTATCGGCTGAAACGTTCGAGCGGATTGAAACCTCTGACCCAATGCTGGCATCGAACATTCACCGTTTTGTTGTGGCTTTACTCGCTGAGCGCCTCCAACATCGGGAGAATGAACTCAGTCACCTGTTGGAATCCGTCTAGATCGTTGGATTTGAGGTTGAATCGATCACTTGCCCTCATTTCAGAAGCACGTTATTCAGTCGATCGCGGCACATATTTTTCAAACTGAAAGAACTTGAGTAGGACATTCAAAGGCGTATCCGGTTCAGTCGGTGTGATCGCTTCGAGCGTCTGAATCGTTGCAGGAGATAGATGCCGAAATATCTTTGTTAGTAATACAGGGTGTATCGCTGCCGGAAAACCTTGAAGCTCTTGTTCTAGGTGAGACAAACGACTCTTGGCAAAATTAATCTGGAAACGGCATCGCTTGAGTAGACGCTGACGAATATTCTCAGCAAGTGTCGGGTCAGTTTCCTCAAGCTGATAGATTTCACCGCTTTGCACAAGAGAAACAACATCAGGATTTTCTTCTAGAAACAGTAAGCTACCTTCTCGGTTGTAAACTTCAATCCCATCAATTCCCAGAGTTCCTAAGTCTGCTAAAGCAAGAATTCGACTGACGATCGACAAAGGTTCGCCACTATACAGTAAAGGTTGGTAGATGGCTTGTTCTTGTAAATTATAAGTACAAATCGTGGCTGTAATTGCTTGTTGAATGACTGCAATATCCGTCTCAGTCAGTTGTGCAGCACGGTCAGAAGTCTGTTGATTATGCTGATCAATCAGGCGCATGAGTTGCTCGATCGTCATTCTTTCACTGACACCAGGCTGCCGCTGACGAGTCGTATGCGGTGGAGAATTCGGGTCAAACTGCTGCACTAGATCATGCGCGATCGCACAAAAATCGAGCAGCGATTGAGTCCGCTCTCGATCAATTTCAGGATCAAGCTTCGGAGCAATCAAAGCAAAAATCTGCTGCGAACGTCGCTGCACATCTCGAACATGGTCTTGGTTGTGATAAAAAAGCTGCTTCTCGGTTGCTTCTTGAGCAAACCGATCGAGCACCATTGTTGTCAGATGATCAATCGTTGCTGCAAACGTTTGGGAGATCTGAGACGAAGGATTTAAGTTTGACAAATTTGGCTGTTCGTCTCCGCTCATAACATCTTTCTCCCCCACCGCAGATCAATTATCTGCTGAATTGCAATTCGTCGCATGTGTCTTTTGCAGGAGGAAGAAACAAGGTTAGCGAATCGGAACAGTAAAATAGAAGGTGCTGCCCTCACCTAGCGCACTCTCTACCCAAATTTGCCCACCGTGCAGCTGCACCAGATCGCGACTGATTGCCAATCCCAAGCCAGTCCCTCCATGTTGTCGCGCATCCGTGGCATTCGCCTGTTGAAATCGCTCAAAAATCAGGTCAAGCTTATCTTGCGGAATTCCTCTCCCCCAATCTCTAACTTGGAAACGTACCCACTGATCGCCGTTGACCAATTCTGCCTTCAAATAGACCTCACTGCCTGCAGAGGAGAATTTAATCGCATTCCCTAATAGATTAATCAGCGTTTGTACAATGCGATCGCCATCGACAAAAATTTCGACGTTTAATGGATGGCAAACTAGGGTTAATTGTGACTCTTCTGCCAGGAGTTGCAAACTCTCAATCGATCGACGCATTAAACTCGCTGTATCACACCATTGTTTCGTTAAAATTAGCTGATGAGCCTCTAAACGTTCTAGATCGAGCAGATCATCAACCAAGCGCACGAGCCGTTCTGTATCTACTTTCGCAATTTCGAGCATTTCTTGAGCAGTTTCGGGATCATCTAATAAACGACCGCTCGATAAAAGTGCTAGCGCTCCTCGCATCGAAGTCAGGGGCGTTTTTAATTCATGCGACACGATCGACAAAAACTCACGTTTCATTCGCTCGATCACATTGCGTTCAGTCACATCTTCGATCGTGCCAACATGCCCAATCAGCTCACCCGTATCCGACAAAATTGGAGCCGTTGTTGCCCGCACAAGATGCACGGTATGGTCGCGATGAACAAACCGGATCTCTTCTAAAAATTCAGTTTGAGCTTTCGCCGAATCTATCCAGTGCGGTAGCACTTGCTGATAATCATCCGGGTGAATTAATTGCTGCCATCCATCACCCAGTGCTTCTTCAAACGTATAGCCACAAATGGCTTGAGCACGAGGGTTGACATAGATACAGCCGCCTTGAGCATCCGTGCGAAAAATGCCAACCGGAGCAGCTTCACTCAAAACGCGAAACTCAGCTTCTATAGGTTGACGTTCTCGGAAGTTCTGCTGAAACTGGGGATTGGCTTTGAGAAGATCTGCTGTGTGATCTCGGAAGCGCTGTTCTAAGTCTTCGTTTGCTTTCTGTAATGCAAGTTCGAGCCGCTTCTTTTCAGAAATATCAAGCCAACATACCACAAATCCATCTTCAAGTTTTGCGACACTGACCTCAAAGGCTTGAGCCGCTGAATC
The DNA here is from genome assembly GCF_017302695.1 of Leptolyngbya sp. UWPOB_LEPTO1. Lineage (NCBI taxonomy): Bacteria > Bacillati > Cyanobacteriota > Cyanophyceae > Leptolyngbyales > Leptolyngbyaceae > Leptolyngbya > Leptolyngbya sp. UWPOB_LEPTO1. The sequence continues at coordinate 28,597 of NZ_JAFLCJ010000003.1, forward strand.
ACAAGAGGGATTCCTAAACACTAACTCACGTCTCTGCGGTCTTCCAGTTTCAACGACAGAGCAACAGCCTGCAAAGATGTTGGCATAATAGTCTTCAGCAATAAAATCAGACAAGGATTTCCCAACTTGTTCGCTCGCCTCCATTTGATTGGCAGCGCAGGTTGCAGCATTCACATAATCCACGACAAAATCAACAATCTGTCCTTGAGCGTCTCGAACACTCTGATAAATTGCACAACACTCTAGCATGTTGTCGATCGACGTATAAAAACGGCGCTGACTGCGCTCAAGTTGCCGCTTCAATTCAGCTTTCTCAATGACCTGATCTACGGCTCGTCTCAGTTTCTCGGGTGTCGTTTTATTTTTTGCTAAATAGTCAGATGCCCCGCTTTTCAGTGCAGCGACTGCAATTTCCTCATCGCCGCGTTCAGTCAACAGAATCACAGGAGTGAACTGGTGATCTTGCTGCGGCTGTAACTGCTGTAAAAACTCTAATCCTGTCATATCGGGCAGCGAAAAATCTAGCAAAATGACATCAGGTGACTCCTGTTGATAGAGAAACAATCCCGTTGCTCCCGATTCTGCTTGCCAAATTTGATCAGTCTGACCACCATCTTGTTGTAGATAGCGGCGATAGATTTCATGATCTATGAGCGAATCATCTACGATCAGAATTTTTCGGTAATCGTCTGTCATAGTCGGTCACTCCAAGTTTTATTATCGGTTTCGTTTGCGTAGGCGTGTCCATTCCAAGCGGCGCGTAATGCGAGCAATGAGTTCTGGCGGAATAATCGGTTTACCGACAAAGTCATCTGCTCCTGCATCAAATACACGATGAATCACCTCAGAATCGCCATAGCTCGTCATCAATAAAATGGGCAAATCTGCCCACTGCGGATCTTGACGCACCACTTGACAGAGTTCAATGCCGCTAAACTCTGGCATTTCGACATCTAAAATCAGCAAGTCAGGAACCGTTGCCGTCAAGATTTCCCAAAATTGCTCGGGATCAGCTAAGGTCGTAACTTGCAACCCCCACGGAGGTAGGAGTTCAATAATCTGTTCGAGAATTTGTGATTCATGAGCGACAACCAGCACCTTTGCTTCTGAAGGTGGAGCCGGGTTTAGCAGTTTGGTCACAACTCGCAACACCTCCGTGAGTGAAATGGGTTTATGCAGAAAAGCTTGTCCACCAAGACGAGCGACTGTAATGCGATCGCGCAAACTATTTCTCACAGTTAATGCCACAACTGGAATGGTTGAATTTTGCGCAGCCAATTCTGATAGTAGGCTCAATCCATCTTCCTCGGAATCTGCAAAGATCAAATCGAGTAAGACAACATCAGGAGGCGGAATTTCTCCACTATAGGAGCGACGTAATGCCGCACGACCTTGCTCTAAGGTTGTTGCAACTTCTACTTCAAATCCAGCCGCGATCGCGGCTCGTCTCAGCACTTTGGTCAGCGTTGTATCATCATCGATAATCAGGAGTCGAATCGAATCCACATTGGGACTCAGAGCGGGGATGGCAATCGCGGGTGCCGCTGAGATCGCGATCGAGAGTGACGCCACTAGTTGTAAGAGACGCTCTGCGTCAGCTTGTCCTAATGATCCCGAGGTCTGGAGAAGTTGATCGATTTGCTGGGCAACTTGAGATCCTTCTGAAAGCCCTAACGAGCCGAGCGTACCGATGAGTTGATGGGCTTGATATTGGGCTTGCGACAGCAAGCTCTGATTAAGTTGTCCAGCCACTAATTTCGCTGCAAATTGCTCAAAGATGGCAACTTCTTCATCCAAGCTTTCTCTCAAGTCGGCTTGCATTGCAGCGACTTCTGCTAAAACTTCTTGTTGTAAGACAGCGCGATCGGGAGATGCAAGAGTAGACTTATTTTTTGCATCCGGGGGTGGCGTGAGCCGATATCCCAGTCCATAAATGGTTTCAATCACTTCATAGGTGATCCCGCTTGCCTTGAGCTTTTGTCGAAGTCCTTTGATATGCGATGCGACTGTTCCTTCTCCCGGTGCTTCTGAAGCGTCCCACAAGCGATCGAGAATGACATCTTTGCTAAAAATTCGCAGTGGGTTTTCAAGAAAAAGCTGCAACAGCCGAAATTCTTTCGCTGTCAAGCTCAGGGGATTATCTTGCCAAGTGACCCGACGGCTATCGGGATAAAGTTTAAGCGCATCCCAGTCTAGGCTTGAAGTAAAGACTGCTTGCCGACGGCGGAGCAGGGATTGAACTCGTGCGACAAGTTCTGCAATATCAAAGGGTTTGGCTAAACAATCGTCTGCTCCTGCATTGAGGGCGAGTACACGATCGCGACTATTGTTCGTCGTCATCAACATCAGAATCGGCGCAGAGTAATTTTGCGATCGTAATGTTCGACACCAACGAATCTCCGCAAGTTCTGCTCCAGCGGTCATGATCAGCAGATCATATTCATAAGCTTGCACCATTTCGATCGCGACTTGACCCTGATCGACGGCATCGATCGCATACTGTTGAGCATTCAGAGCGGTGGTGATCGCAGCAGTCGTCTGGGATTCGGATTCAATCAACAGGATTCTCACACAGGCTCCTCATCCGAACGATACTTTACTGAGAGAAGGAGTCATGGAAGAACTCAGCCATTCTAAAACCATCCCAACTGAATGTTTTGAGTTGGGATGGTTTTGCAAAAAGAAGGTAAATTGTGGGAGCATTTTGAACATGAACTGCACAAACAGGCTGCGTAATCAGGTGTTGCCCGAAAGGGGAAGAACTACAGTTGCAAGCTGTTTTTTTTTTCAGGTTACATCGTGCAGCTTAAGCCCCAAATTTGAAGGGATTTTGAAAAAGCCATTAAGTTTTACAACACGCCAAACATTCATCTATTGGAATCAGCCTATTGTTTGTTACAAAATCGTCTTTAACTACTACGCATCAGAGGTTGTTTTCTTCTCTGAATTTTTCTGAGTTATGCGATCGCTAAAAACATACAATCTCCCCTGCATCGCGCCATGTTCCGATGCCACCGCAAGAAAAAAGCACTGTTGATTCACAGTGCTTTCTAGAGTTGTGAGAAAGACGACGTTAGAACTGATCGTCGTTGCCAATTGTGGGCGTTGAAGCGCCGCCAAGGAAGAGATTTTTGGCATTGTCGCTTTGGTAGACGCAATCGATCGAGACTTTATCTTTATTGTCGAGATTGCCCACATAGCCAAAGGTGTTCATCTTCTGACGGCATTCGCGAGTCTGATCAGAAGTCAGCAATTTACGCTGCTCTAAGACTGTCCAGTTGGCGCGTCTCAAAATACAAGCTGGTTCCATTGCAGCTTGAGCCACAAACACTTTGAACGGGTTCAGGGTCACATACAGGCGCGTATTCACCGAAATCGCGCTGGCTCCGTTTTGGATACAAAGTTCGGGATTAGGAGCTTGTTGATCAATTTGTAAGTTCGTGACGACGCTCGTGGGATTCGTCGGCGTTGCAGCACTAAAAGCAATCCCAACACCAATTCCTAAGATGAAAATACCTGCAATCACCGCGATCGCGGTTGCATTGAACCAAGAGGGTGTCTTGTTCACAGGAGGAGTTCCTCGATTAGGGGGTAGGTATTCATCATAACGATCGTCGTAGCGATCGTCGTTGTAGGAGTTGCCTCTAGGTCTACGCTTCATAGGTGTCATTGAGAAGGGGTGGATTCTATTTTATCTAAGAAGTCAAGTCTGTTGCGCCTTGGCTCTCTTTCAGCAGGTCGTAATAGGCTTGGGCTGAGTCTTTCATGAATTGATATTCGGATTTGACGCGGGTGTATTGTTCGTCTAAAGGAACATGCAGATCCAAAAGCAGATCCGGATTAAATTCGGCAATTCGGGTTCCAATCAAGGCTTCTTTGACCATGCGGACATAGATGCGGCTGAGTTCTTCAACTTTGCAGATCAGTTTTTCGGTTTCGCCGATCGCTCTTTCATAAGTTCCGATCTGCGATGAATAGAGATCAGACACCGCGACTAATTCCGCGAGTTTTTGAATTTTGATCAGTTGGTTTTCCAGTGCAACCCGGTCGAGTTCGAGCCGTAGATGTTCTTTGATCAAAGGCGCGAGTTCTGCCATGACTCGCACTTTGTTTTGGCGATGGTCGCGAGATAACGTCATCGGAGTCACTGCCCGCAGACTATGCCAAGAGTAGAGATATTCCACGTCGCCTGCGTCGGTGAGCATGGGGAAAACGACTTGAACCCGATCAGGGCTGCGAAATCGATTCGGAACGGCGAAATTTCCCAACGGCAAATTCGGATAGCGTTCGATCGCGCCTTCGACCACGACAACATCACTGTCTCGAATCGTTTGGATTTGGCGATTGTGGTGAGACAGAAAGAAATATGCGATCGCGCCTATTGTAAGTAGAACAAGCAGCAAGTTCACCGAGGCATCTCCAGACTTTCTTCTGCCTATTGTGACGAATTTGAAGGGGATTATGCTACCTGCGGAGTGGAGAGTAGGGAGTGGGGGGTGAACCGATTCAGAAACGCTCCCAAATCATGCGAAAATACCTCCACTGTAAAGATTCATCAACAGATTCACAACTTATGCGTTCTGCTCAACTGCGTCGTTCTCCATTGTCTACCTTGCTGCAAGATAGTTTGACTGTCTTTTGGGGCGATTGGCTGGATTTGCGGGTGCGGATTGTGCAGATTGTCTCTTCGGGGTTGATTTCGCCCTTAATTTATATTTTGGCGTTTGGATTAGGTCTAGGCAGTTCTTTAGATACTGTGACGAAGCCGAGTGCCGGGGACAATTATTTGCAGTTCATTCTGCCGGGAATGGTTGCACTGTCTTCGATGGTGATTAGTTTTGGAGGAACAACGTTTTCGATCTGTGGCGATCGCTTATTTACAAAAACGTTTGAGGAGATGCTATTAATGCCCGTTCACCCGTTAGCGGTGCATCTGGGCAAAATGATGGCAGGAATTCTGCGGGGATTACTCACGGCTAGCTCAGTGATTCTGGTGGCTATCATCTTTACAGGAAAAGTTTGGAGCTTTCTGAATCCGCTATTTTTGCTGGTACTCACCCTCAATTGTGCTGTGTTTGCTGGACTAGGAGTGATTGTTGGACTGAATGTGAAATCGCTCGAAGGCGTTGGGATTTACAACAATTTTGTGATTGTTCCCATGTCTTTTCTAGGGGGGACATTTTTCGATGCTTCCACTTTACCGATCGCACTCAAAGCGATCGTCTATCTACTGCCACTGACTTACACAACCTTGGGAATGCGGGCGGCAGCTTACTTGCCGATTCAGCAATTTCCTTGGTTTGTGATTCCGGTGCTGCTCGTCATGGCGATCGTGTTATCCGGCATTGGAGCCTATCAATTTTCACATTTGCAGGATTGATGGAATCTCCTTGCTCTCAACCCAAAATTTCTAATAGGTTGTCACTAGGACTTCGGTGATTTTGCCCCGTTTTTCAGCATTGCAGTTGATATTGCGCGTTGCGTGAATTGTATGAATATTGAAATCCTGGTACAAGTTACGCACAAACTCACAATCGGAATTCGATAACATCACCTTCACACCGCGATCGCTTAATTCTTTCACCACATCGCGCAACTGGATCTGCTTTTCTTCGCCAAAGGCATAGCGATTGTAAGCTGTAAAATTGCTCGTCGGGCTAATCGGGTAGTAAGGCGGATCGAAATAGACAAAATCATCAGACGTGTGAGCATATTGCAGCACTTGATCAAACGATCCCGGTTGAATCTCAGCCGACTGAAGCGCGATCGAATCTGCTCGCAAAATCTCTGGATCATAAATCGCGGGGTTCTTATAACTTCCTAACGGCACATTGAAATGCCCTTTAGAATTTTCGCGATACAACCCATTGAAGCAAGTTTTATTGAGATAAATAAATCGTGCTGCTCGATCAACATTCGAGCCTTGAGCAAACCAATCTTCGGATTTCGAGATTTGCATAGCAGTACGCACGGCATAGTAATGATCAGAACTATGCTGTTCGTGATGTTCTTCTAAGCGATCGACTAATTCCTCCAGTCGATCGCGCACACAGCGATACACATTCACCAATTCGAGATTAATATCAAACAATACCGCGCTCGTCGGTTGTAGGTGAAAAAAGATTGCACCGCCACCGACAAATGGCTCGTAGTAATTCAAATAGCGATCGGGAAAATAGTCAGCGTACTGCGAAATTAGTTGAGTTTTTCCGCCTGCCCACTTAATAAAAGGACGCGGCGAAACCGGGGTTTTCACTTGAGTCATCATGACTATTATTTAACATCTAAAATACATTTGATCTGATCAGAATTCTATAAATCGCGACGGCAATTTGATCAGGTTTCGTAATTGATCGTCTTCTCGATATGATGAGTCCCCAGAAACTTTCTTGCACTTCTGTAGCACGCCGCAGAAGTTCAGCATGAAACCCCGATTCTCTCGTTTGTCATTCGCATCAAAGGTAATGACAGAATCGGGGTTTCAGAACATAACCGAAAAGCGATTTAAGCCAAATTTAGTCCGAGGGCTATTTCTTTGGTTTGGGTGATTTCAATTTGTTTTTTTGGTGATCTTCATTCTGGTAGTTCTCAATGTGGTCGGTAAACGCCTCTGTACATCTGGCAGGGAAGCGCTCAAATTCGCCCTCGACTATAGCCGAAAAATACTCAAGTCCATCTAGGTAAGTCGTTTGAGCGTCCGACCTTCTCTCATATCTCACGATTTCGGCAGCCATGACCGCCAAATCCGCACGAGGTTCTCGACATTTTTGCTGTAACTCGCCGAAAGCGATCGTGTAAGGTTCAATCTCGGTTCGGCTGGATGAATCCTTGTTGTCCATACGAGCAAGGATAATATCTGGTGTAACACCCTTCTTTTCAGCATCGGCAAGCATCTTAGTCACATCGGTTCTGTACTGCTGGACTCGACAACTTCTCAAGACAAAGAGAAGTCCAGTTGCAACAATGAGAGCGATCACTAGCTTGGTTGTTAATCCGTTCAGCCATTCGGTCATTCTGTTCATAATTTATGGAATCTAAACCCGTCGCGTTTATGATTCCCGTCTGCCCGTAGCGGTTCAGCTGTGGGCTTTTTTCGTCGATCGCTGTGATTTGCATCATTGCAGGGATTAATAAGCCCGTAGCAAGGCTTAATTCAACATGAGTGCAATCAATCTTTCAAATCAAATTCCACCCGCGATCAACACAGTCGAAGGGACAGCCGCCTGGGCGCTGCTCGCCCTTCAAGCGATGAACCCACAAATGCGAGTTCTCGAAACCGACTTAGCAAATGAACGTGTAGTCGATTCTGGAATCTTCAAAGCAGCAGACGGCACAACCCGCTTATGGATGCGAGCGAGCTTTGAAATCGATCCGGCATGGGCTTCTGACAACTCTAAAAAGCTATGGCTTCACGTTAGGGAATTCTCACAAACTCAAATTCCCTCGTCATATACCTCGAATTAATTTCAACCTCACAGCCATTGTTTGGAGTGTCGCAAGGCACTCCTTTTCTGTTTAGGAGCTTGTTATGTCATTTAGCGAAGCGTATGCCCGTACTTATTTCACCGATAGTACAGGTCGGATTGATTACGCAAAATACTGGGATACTATCACCGGGAAAAATTACACCGGAAACGGAAGGAATCCGGAGCCGCCGCCTTCTAAACCGATTCAGCCTCACGCCGTCTCTCAGGGTTCCTATGATGCACGCATGGCGGAAGCCTTGAGAGTTAATGCAGCTTTCGACCGCAACACAGGCAGAATCGACGTAGACCGCCTCATCAAGATGGCAGAGGCAGATCGCCGCCAAGGGTTCAGTACCAATGAAATTCAGATTCGTAGTACTGACTCGTCATCATCGATCGTCAAATATGGAACAGACCGCAATCGAATCAGCGCTCAGCAACGATTTGATCAGGGTTTTACTTCTGCTCAACCCTTCCCACGTGGACAAGGGAACGCAGCGCCGCCGCCCGTCACCGTCAATCGTGGCGGGTTTGGCGGTGGCATGGGTGGTGCTGCGATTGGCGGCGCTGCGATTAGTGCAGTGGGTGACTGGATTATCAGAACTCAAGGCAACAAAGCGCGCGATACCCTATCAGATTGGATTCGACAGGCGATCGGGAAACCTCCACTGACTCAGCAGGAAAAGCAAGAAATCGCGCGTATTCAAGAGGAGCCTAACCCGTTTGAGCGAGCCAGAAAGCTACAAGAGTTTCAGCAAAGAAAAACACAGGATGCGCGCACTAGCTGGAAGCCGTGGGAGCAAGGAAAAGTTCAAGATGCGACGATTTACAGCTTTGAACCCTCTGGAGTTCAAACATTTGTAGTGTTCGTTGTGGCGAGTCGTTACAACCGAAACACCGGATCGGTAGCAAATCCGGGCGATAAGTCGCTAACTCTCAGACCGGGAGAAGAAGACACGAATGTTAGCAATTTTCAGCCGAGAATCGGAATTCCCTTATCGATCGAGCGTGAAACAGCGGATGAAAGCACCCCTCATTCCACTAATCCGCAGACGATCGATGAATCTGGCATGAGAATTGTCAATCGCTTCTATTTGGTGTGGAAAAACGCGAATGGCGAGCAGATTAGAGAGTTAATCGGGGAGCCAGTTTCTACCGCTGGTTTATGGTTTGGTAATTTTCGAGTTCGATACAACTCCGACGCGGCAAAGCCCTTTAATGGCGGCGAATTCCAAGGCGATCGCCAAAACGGAATCGACCCAAATCTTGAGCCGCCGCCGTTTCAATTTATCTTTGCACCGCCGCCGCCAGGAAGGCGAGTAACTGAGCCACCGCCACCGCCCGGTCGAAGACTTGAGCCACCGCCACCGCCAGATCAAAGACTTGAACCACCGCCACCGCCCGGTCGAAGACTTGAGCCACCGCCGCCCGTGGTTTTTGCTCCACCGCCGCCCGGTCGAAGACTTGAGCCACCCGTGCGCCCACCGATCGAGCCTGGAATCGACCCCAAGCCCCGCTATGAAATTCGACAGGAAATCAGGACAGATCAGCGCCCTAACTTCGCTCCAGAAGTCAATTTAAGGCAGCGCCCTAACTTCGCTCCAGAAGTTGGGCTAAGACAGCGATTAGATGGCAGAGTGACTACTGATTTTCTCAAGGATGGCAGAGTGAAGCCTGACAAAATCCAGGAAATTCAAGATAAGGCAGAGCGCAGAGTTGAGCCTGATTTATCGACTCCGCCACTTTGCCAAAACGATTGCATTGCCGACTTACAGCGAGGGCAACAGAACCAGAATCAAACCGTTACGGTGATGGTTGATAAGTTCATTAACTGGAATCGAATCACAGGTCCAATTTTCGTAAAAGAACCCGTGCAAGTTCCCGCAAATATGGCTCCATTCGCTCAGATGATGGGCGATCGCACTGCCAACATCAGATCGCGCTTTGGATTGGCTGAACTGCGCGCGCGACTCACCCAAGTGATGAACACACTCAGCACCGCTGCATCGTTGCATAATGCCGCGATGCTGTCTGCAAATCTGGGTCAAACCTTGGGCGATGTCGTTACGCAGTCCGTTCAAACCTTTGCCCCGATGTTTGGCGTAGATAAGACCGCCGCCGAAGCTTTTGACTTTAACGAAGTGCTAGGTAAGGCAGTCAATGAAACGATGGAGAATGCGCTAGGGGCAGAAACCTGGAACGGGACCAAAGCAACCTTTACTAAGCTCAATCGCATTGTCACCACTGCGAGCCAAATTGTTTGGACAGTCAGATCGATCGCTGACTCATCCCGCGAAATTGCCGAATGGACGGCAGAAAATACCGGAAAAATTGGCAACGCGCTGAAACGCTTCCGAGTCGTGGGCGAGAATGCTTATCCCTGGATGCCAGAGCGGGTTACAGCCCAGAGCAAATGGCAGCAGAGAATGCAGAAATTTAGGGATGGTCAAGAAAACCTAGATGATGCCGCAAGCTCAATTGCTAGTGTTGTGGGCGAGGTTCGATCAATCACTGAAGAAGTGAACGAATTTAGGGAGCAGAAAGAAGCCTTTGACAAGGCAATCAAGGAAGCAACCCCCAACAGTCGCCCCGATAACGATTCGACAAAAGCCACGGCTGATCAGTCGAATGCCGCAAGTAAATCGCCCACTCTGCAACCAACAGACCGCACAAAAGGAGATGCAGAGTAATGCCTTTACCGAACAATTTCAGCCCCGCTGAACACCTGCAAGACACCATTCGACGCACCTATAACCCAGAGGTGCGCGAATGGTTCAGCGACATTACGACTGATGACCCTGACATCAACACCCCTAGAGCTAGTTTGAGAACTGCCTGCACTCACGCAGAGATGGACACAATGGATATGACTCTATCGAGAATGCTGCTCTTTGACATGCTGATTAAACAGCGATGGAATCAGGGCATAGTGAGCAGCGATCGCGATTTGAATTACCGCGTGTTACGTCGCACCCGTCCACAAGTGACGCTCTACTTCCTGGAAGATTTAGAAGACGTTGAACCCGGCTATGACCCCGTTTCAGGCGAAGTCTCATTCCGTCTGATGACTCAAACGAGTACAACCTTTTCTAACTCCGAAGCTCTCGCCCTTGCCAACAAAATCAAGACTGAGTTCGGCACAGGTCAAGGGTTTGTGTGGCGCAAGGGTAAGGAACTTTGCTCTTACACCGACTGGGACAAAGGCTATCAGCTTCAACTGCTGACCCGCAATGAAACCGACGCGCGAACCCTTATCGGCAAAGTGTTAGACCTGCAATCGCATACGCCTGATTGGGAGTTCTTCAACCGTATCGAGAACGGTAGCCCTTCTGAAGCCTTTCCCACCATTCCACCCAGAGAGACAATTCTTGGCAAATCCCGCCGTCTTCCCCGCCGTCGCCCAATTGCTGAGGTGCGGTTTCAATACGCCACGGTGAAGCTCGCAGGTCTAGCGAAACCCGTGTACTTATTCGACCGCTCTGGACGGTATGACAATGCTTTGGTGACGAGCTATCGAACCTAAAATTCTAGACATTACTGGGAAAGGTTCAACCTTTCCAGAAACTCGTATAGGTGTTTTTGGGTGGGTAAATTGAATGCAAGTTTCTCGCATAGTTACTCACCCTCAAACACTTTTACAACGTATGTCAACAGCACCCAGATTTTCACTCGTTTTACGCGGAATGCGTGGCGCGAACGCTCGCACCAAATACCTTAATTACTTGCAAGGACTGGCTGAACAAGGCGAGGGAATCGGCACGAAAGGCAACCGTCCAGACTCGATTAAGCTTTACCTTGATCCTTTTGCCTTGCCCCTAGGAACTTCGATCGTAGTTCAATCTTCCGCCCTGGTTCCGTCCTGGAACTTGTTCAGCAGCTTGAGCGAGGTAAGCACCCGTGTCACAGCGACTTTAGGCTCAGACACCCCGATCAAGTTGAACACGTACCGCCCCGCTCGAATCGTGCGCCGTCAGCAGTCTAGTACAACTGGTGTTGCTGCTACTTCTAAGCTCACTGGATTGAAGTACCTGAAGTACAACACCGAAAGCGCTTCGATTCCGTTTGGTAAAGCGGGAAGCACGGATACGATGGTGGATGCTTTCAACGAAATCGCAACTCAGGCGAAAGGTTCTTCGACTAACCTTAAATTCACCTTAGTCGAAGAGAAGGTCTAATTCATGCACGTTCTAGAGCCGTTCCTGCTTGATCTGGGACTCACCCCAGATCACAACAAAAGCGATATTGCAGCTGAAATTGATGCTCATTTCACGATCCAGCGCCTAACTGAGAAGTTTCTCAAGGGAGACGCGACGATCGATGAGTTAGAGGATTGCCTTGCTCAATTTGGCGTAGAGCCAGATGAGTACTGGGGCATTGTTGACGAGAACATTGGCGCTGTGATTGATCAGGGAACGGCTCTAGAGGATGCAGACACGATCATCTGGTTGCCTCATGTATGAGCCGATTAATCATCAATCCCGCTAACAGTACAAACTGGCAATTCCTCTATCAGCATCAATTTACGACTCAGCAAATCAGCGCCAGAGAGCGATCGTTGATTCCTGATACGGTGCTACCCGTGCAAGCAGAATCGCGCATTCTGGCGGTTAAAACGTTCAGTCAGTACGCTAAATCGACTTGGAGAAGCGGCGGATCACTCACGCCCCTAGTCGATTCTGGTATGTCTGACATTGGGCAATTGGCGCTTAATCGCTACCAGTTGCCCTGCAATGGTGCAAGATTGCTGATTTTCCCGAAGTTCTCAACCACTTATCAACTGAAATTTAGTTGCCCGTGGTGGTTTAGTGAGATTGCTCTGACTCTGTACGAGTACATCGGCTCAGAAAGCGATAGTACTGAAGACTTGATTCGAGAACTGCAAACGCAAGTCCAACTTTTATTCTGATGACCTGGACAACGATCGCGACGATTACCGCAGGGCAAGACTGGCAATCTACTCCAGTAATTAGCTCAGAGTTAGGTTATGTCAGGCTCACGTTTGAGACGGCTGGTGTTCCGGTTTGGCTTGCTCAAGTTGATCCGGACTCCACTGATATCTATGACGAGCGCCGCATTACTGCGACCCCTCACGCCCGGATTCTCGAATTTGAAGCGCCCCCATTTTTCAGCGATCGCGCTCTTGCCCTCAGAGTGCCGAATTTTGCAACGCCCTTTGATGTTCAGATTGAGGTTTCTTCTATGCCCATTTCTCGTGGTGGCGCAACTCAAGTCACTGTAAATACTCCGACTAGCTCAAATGTCGTAGCTTCGGCTGTCACAGCTTCGACAACTTCTGTCCAGCTGCTCGCTGCAAACGCAAACCGAAAGAGCGCTTCTATCTTGAACAACGGCACTGGTATTTTGTATGTCGAGCTAGGTGCAACCGCTTCGACTTCTGCGTTTACTATCTCGCTCAACAATGGCGATTTGTATGAGCTTCCGATTGCCTACACAGGCAACATCGCCGGGATTTGGTCGGCTACAGGTGGAAACGCTTTAGTACGAGAGTTTGTCTAATGCCAGTAACCCGCGCTGCTAGGGCTTCTACTACACCGCCCACAATTTCAAATCCTCCATCGAACCCAACGAACGAGCAATTGAGGACAACGAGCGTGGCGATTCTAGATTGCTTGAGGAACGCAGGCTTAGTGTCTAACACAATCTCAAGCCGCAATACAGCGCAGCTTGACCCGCTGACCTACACGCCGATCAATAACGGAAGCTACACCTATCACGGCACAGCCTACACAATGAGCGCTTTGCGTGATGGTAGTAACACCGTTGGAATGATGGTGACGAATGCTTCAACGGTATTCGTACAAGTGCAGTTTTCAACCGCTGTCTACCTTAATCAAGTGCAGCTTTGGTTAGGGCAGTTCAACGGAAATTTCAATCATCCTAGAGATTTGAGCATCTTTGCTGGAGCAGTTACCAGCACAGCTGGAACGCCGCTATACTCTGGCACTCTGGCAACTGTATCCACAGTCCAAACGATCAACCTCGCTAGTGATACAGATTTCAACACCGCTCACACGATTTACACGTTTGTCTTTTCTAACAGCACAGGCGGCGTAAACGTTTCGGTCGGTGAGATGCTGCTTTGGGGGCAAGCAACATGAGTAATATTTCAGCGATGACCGCTCAACCGCTTCAACCCTCACCCCTCCCAACTGCCGCCCCTCCTCTGATGGAAGGTGGGCTGATGGTGGCGATCGTCGTTTACCTGATCAAAGAAGGCGTAGGGTTTTTCAAGCAGAAAGATGCCAGCGAGGAAAAGCTGACAGCGAGTTTGATTGAGGATATTCGCAACGATCGCAATATCCACTTCAAACAGCAAGCCGAAATGCTGATCCAGCTGAAGGGTAGTCACGATAAAATTGCGCTCGCGATCGAGCGAATGGGTGCAGCTACGACAGATATTAATCTCGCCCTGCAGATGAGCAAGCGGACGGAAACTGAGATTTTTCACGCCCTTCAGCAAATTCAGCAAGAGATGAGTTTATTCAACGAAAAACTTGATCGCCTCACCACATCTGAGACAACCAATGGAAAATATGGACCCGGAGAACGTGAGAGCCGTTAAGACTCACGTTGGATTTTTAGTGATTCACTTGCCAGAAATAGGTGGCATTTCACATTTAGAGCTTGCGTTGGGATTAGAGCAGCTGGCTCAAGAGTATCGAGCGATCGCAGCTTCTAGAACTGCGATCGCGGAATATCCGGCATTCACATCTGAGTGACGATCGCATCTCACCCCTAGAACAGTCTCAGCTGCTCATACCGCCGCTTCTCCCTCATCCGACGTAAGGGAGAGTGCTTTTTTATCGGCACAACTTCCACGGTGATCGGTAATGCCAACTGCCTACCACGCGCCATTCTCAGCAACGCCTCGCGAGCCGCAAAGATTTGAGAAGCGGTAATCATTCGGTGAACCTCTTCAGCAGCTTCAAATCTTTGCGCTCATACTTCTGCGTCACGAGCCAGCGATCGGCTTTCACTTCGATTAATCCGTTGTCAAGAATGCTTACGACTTTGACCCTTGACCCCGAAAATCGACCCTCGCAAATCTCCACGCGATCACCTTCTTCAAGGGCTAATTTTCGCGGGTCAATTCTGCGATCGATGCCGCCAGAGAATATTTGCTGTTGAATTGGATCGATCACAGAAGGTGTGTGACAGTCGTATTCAACGTGTTGAATACTGTTGAATAGCTGTTGAATAGGCGCATTGCCCTCTGTATCTGGCTTTGATCCTGTTTTAGCCCCCTTATTCAACAAAAGAGCATCCGGATTTTGATCGATCATCGATCGTGGATTTTGAGCTTCCCTTATTTCATGCGGATTTGAGGGCTGTTTTACCCCTGTTTTTGGCAATTCAACAGGCAAATCTGATTTTTCGGATCGATCAGCTTCGTGTGCGTAGATTGTGCCAGTTTCGGAGTTCTGATCGATGATCGATCCATTTTCAGGAAAAAATGTATTTTTTGTTGAATATAGCCCTCTATCGCAGTCGTCATCTGGATTACGCCTATTCAACAGATATTCCGCTTGTTGAATAGCGTCTTTATGCTCTAGGCGATAAAAATAGCTTCTGCGCTTTCCTTCCTTGACGATTTTTTCGCCTGCGATATCAGTGGTTTGTAAACGGTCTAAAACCGTGTATAGACTACGTTTCGGGATGTTTAACGCCTCGTGCAACTCTTCTAGCGAGGCTTTCTCGGTGTGGCGCATGAATTCCAGCACCATTTCTTTCTGTTCACCGTTGACCATCGGATTCCAGTGACCCAATAAGCGCCACTGCAATGTGTTGGCATCCAGCAAGATATTGAGGTCATGTTTTCCCCATCCGTTCTCAGCGAGCAGGCGAAAATTGCGATCGCCGGCGGCAAGGATGAGTGAGCCTCGGCAGACGGCGCGAATCGCTGAACTACCGCGAATCGTGTCAAAAATGTCGATTTTGTCAGCTGCATCAACTGAAACCTTGCCCGTATGGTGAACGAGTAAGACGCAGCAATTGAACTCACCCGCCAGTTCTTGTAGAGGTTCTAAAACTTGGCTCATTTCAGCGCTGGATTCACTCACCTGGGAGTCTTTGACTCGTGAGAGGGTGTCGATCACAATCAGGCGCGGATCAAGTCGCTCCACAATCGGACGTAAGTGAGCCAGTTCTGAAAGTTTAAATTTGTCGAGCCATACGACCGGAAGCCCTCTTGTCCAGCCCTGCGCTGTTTCACGCTCTTTGGTTTTAGCAGGACTGTCTTCCATGCGAATGTAGAGAACCGTGCCCTGAGTCGTCGGTCTACCCAGAAATAACTCGCCTTTTGCAACCGACAGGGCGAGTGTCATTGCGAGCAAGCTCTTTCCGGTACGAGGTCCAGCGGCAAGCAGAAACAATTCATTTGCTGTGAGCAGGTCGGGCACAAGCCATTCGGTATAGTCAGGTGCGGTGTCGAGTAGTTCGTCATTCCACTGCAATCGCGCCCAGAGGGGGTTATTCTCGATCGGTTCTGGCTGCAATGCCGTGGCAGATTCAGCAGCGCTCACAAAGTCAGAGGGTTTAAATCCTGCTTTCAGCGCGTCCGAGACATCCCAACCTTTCACAGTGCAGGATTCAGGCATCGGAACTTGAGCAATGCGCGCACGATCGCCAAGAGCAGCCGCCAGTTTTTTGGCTCCTTCCTCGCCTGGTCGTGTGCCGTTTTTCGTTGGCTTATCGTTGCGGTCGTAGAAGATGTAGACCGTACCAGGGAGTAGAGAAAGTTGCTCGTCTGACGGTACAGTGCCACAGCCGCAGGTGAATGAGGCAACCGCAATCGGAATGTCAGCTTGTCGCATTGCCCAACCGAGTGCGATCGCGTCCCATTCACCCTCACACAAATAGGTGGCAGTCGCCTCTACAGGCTTCCAGGTGAACCAAGTTGAAGCAGGGATTCCTTTCTGTGACCACGGTTGATACCCCGGTGGTGGCGACTCTAACCACGGGGCGACTCGTTTCTTTTGGTAGAACTGCGTGCCGTCTGCATTTGCGGGAATAGGGATTGAAATCGATTGCAGCATCTGACCATTGCAGCGCGATCTGGTTAGCCCTAGCTGATAGCGAGCAATCATGCCGTCATCAATGCCGCGATCGTTGAGCCACTGGCGAGCGGGATTGTCAGATTTGAGTAGAAGCTCACAAGACTCTTTGATCTTCTGTGGAGAAACAGTCGTAGTCGGAGCAGCGACGGGAGCAGCGAGGGCAGTGGGAACGATGCGCGGTTTAGATTGTCCGAGTGCATCTCGAATTTCTTGGGTAGTGCAGCCGCGATGACACTTGTACGCCCCGTTTGTCGCAACACTCAAATTGCGCTTGGTGTAATCCGTTCCTTTGTCCTGCTGACAAGCGGGGCAGATTGCGCGATTCTGGCTGTCGAATTCCACAAAGTTGCGGATATCGAAGTAGACGGGGGCGTTATGGCTTGTTACCATTTGAGCTAAGTCCTAGTTACGTAATTTTTCTCGTGTAAAAACGCCAGCAAACGGTTATTTGTTGGCATCGGTAGATGAATTTGCGCTTTCAGAGAACAAGCCAGCGGGGAAGGGGTCAAATCTTCCCGCTGGCTTGTTTGGTGTTAGAAGGTTTTGGGTTGAGGATTGAGCGATCGAATCGCTTCGATCCGATTGCTGATTGAGAGTTGCTTCTTACTCAGTTCAATCGCTCTCGGATGACTCGGATCGTAGAGGTTGTAAAGTTCTCCGACCACATGCCATAAATCGGTGTTTGTGATGGCAAGTTGAGCAATCAAGGCGTTGACTTGGTTTTCTAACCGACGAATGCGATTTCGTTCTAAATCATTCATGGGTAGTCCTTGAGGGATTGAGCCAGCGAGATCGACAAAGTGAGCAGCCCATTTCGCGACAACCGCCCCGCCAGTAAACCGAATTTTCGGGGGAGCGACATCGTGGAAATGGACAGGGCAAAATGATTTGCCGCCAGGTGGATCGAGCCTGTATAGGTTGTGAGCGAAATCAGGAGTAAAGCCTCACGGCGCTGCTCTGGGGTGAGAAATTCAAGATAGTCCCCAAGTTCCAGCGCGATCGCCGCCAAAATATCGGCATCGCGATTTGTTGGTCTTGATTGGAGTTGCATAAGCTATCCTTTGGTTACATCTTTAAGCAATTTTTTTTGAGCGATCGCACTGCCAGGAAGTGGTGCGATCGCTTTTTTCTTAGTCCGGTCGATTGGCAAGGCTCAACATCAAGTCGTTGCGAAGTTGTTCTAAATCGGCTTCGCTGGTGTTGTCCGTGATGATTTTGCCGATTGCAGCCGCCAGAATTGCTGGACTGCCACTAATACCAAGATTCATGGTTATGACCTGATCACTGAGTCGGCTGCTCAGTTCATCCAGTAAGTCGGCTGCTTGTTCCTGCTGGTCTTCAGCGAGCCAGGTCGTGAGACGGCGTAAGCGATCAATGATTTCTTCGTTAGTCATGAGATAGCCTCGTTTCAGGTAAGCGCGCGATCGCACCTTCCGGAGAAATGCGATCGCGCTTTTTTTTCGGACTTAAATCTGAGTACTTTTTTCACTGGTGTAAAGAGAATCGGAAGTGTATGTCCGATTCGTTAGATCATTTGGTTAGCCGTGCAGGGCTAGATTTGGCAGTCCTTCCCCGCACGGATGCACACCGGACATGGGTGTCCTGTCCTTAAGGATACCAGACATCTATGTCCGACGGACACGGATGTCTGATAATATGGAGGTCAATACTTCAGTTCGAGGTAATGCAGGCTTGAAAGCTCTAAGAGAAAAAGCTGGACTTAACAGGTCGCAGATGGCGAAAGCTGTCGGCGTGTCGCCTCGCATGTGGCAGAGATACGAGAACGAAGGACGCTTGCCTGACAAGATTGATTTTGTTCTCAAGGTGTCTGTACTCGCAGAAACGCCTGTTGACGAGGTTTTGAAAGCTATAGGCTTCGAGTTTCCAGACAGGAACGCGCTACTTGCAGAAACAGAAAACACTGAAGCGTAGTCCTTATCTACACTTCAGCGCACACAGTAACTCCATAGGAGGTGAAATCGCAGCCAAAATAAATTCTTGATTCGGGGGAGTTCGCCTCCCCCTAGCCCCGTACAAGCATCACCCAGACGGAGCAATCCAATTATGCAAGTAACCTCAGAATTCAATCAATGAAATCAGCGATCGTGCTTCTCCGCGGAAGTGCGATCGCTGATTTGTTTGTGCAAATCTACTCATCCATATCATGCCAAATCTAACCAAACATCAGCCAATTCAATGGCATAGCACCAAACCGACCGATTACCCGGTCTACCGTCACAACGGCACAGACTATCGGCTGGTTCCTGACTCTGCACTCGTCAAGCTACTTTCCGATAAAGACGGCTTGTTCTGGTTCGCAGTGGGCATGGCTGCCGTCGCGATCGCCGCCGTCACTCACGTCGCTATCAATCTGATCACACCGCCAGCTGCTGCCACGGCTCAGCCGCAAATTATCGAAAAACCCGTGATCGTCACTCAAGAGAAAGTGGTTCCCACCAACTGTCTCGCATTCTGCAATCGATAAATTCATTCTGCAAATTAAGGAGCACATCAAATGAGACTCGGAAGTTCAAACGGTAAAATGTCCAAGGTCAATCAAATCATGACCCCAAACGACGTGATGAATGTCGCCAGCGGCGCGCCTACTCCCTGGAATCCGGGTGACAGTAGCGAAATTCGCACCGAGAAAGTTGTCAGCAGACATCGCAACTTCACCCAAGAAGAAGCGGACAAACTGAGAATCACCGCCGCCACTCGCAAACGTCAGGCGAAAAACAACCGTCAGGCTTATCAGGCATTGCGATCGATTGAATCCTCAGATGCAGCGGATCAATCCAGCTTCCGCGCTTATCAAACGACCGTGGCTCGCACAACTGCCACCAAGAAAAAAGCGGATGTCAGCAAGGCGAAGACGCTTTACAACCTCACCCCGGCATACGCTCAAATGGGCTACAGCCTGGGCGCGTCTCACCACGATGCTCAGATGAAAGTCTCGGAATACCAAGCGCTCTACTCTGACGTAAGCAACCGCTGGAGCTAATCGAATATGTTCAAAATGGCTAGATTCGCGACCCTATTGGGGTTAGGTCTAGCCATTAGTTCTTTTATTGGGCTAATGGCGCGCCACCTTCCCCCGCTCACAGTCGGATTATGGGTCGTTCTTCTCATCCTGCTCGTTCTCACCCTCATGAGTTACTTCGCGGGTCCACTGCTCGATCAGCATTTTGGATGGGGGGAGGACACCTCACTCGGTTTAGCGATCGCACTTTTCCTGGTATTCATGATTGGAGGTCTAATCGGATGGCTCGCTTCATGACCTGGATGCCTCAAGCCGACTACGGGCAACAATGGGCAGTCACGTTTGGTGCAGGTTGTTTTACCTGGTTTATCCTCATCTGCTTTGCCAAACTCTTGCCGCCGTCGATCCAGCTGCTCACTTTTCTGGTTCCGATTCTCTGCTTTATCCACGCCTTGCACATTCTCCCCAAGTGGCAGAAAGAAGGACGTAGACAGGAACTTACCGAGTCACTGATCGAGCGAGAAATCTCACACGGCATGATGAATCAGCATCACCGAAACCTGGCAACGATGGATCTCGATCACAATCAGCAGATGCAGGAGTTAGGCAACCTTTACCCGGAGCAGAGTGGGGAGTGGGGAGTGACTCCTCACTCTGAACTTGCACCGCCAGAACAAGCCACCTACTTACTCAAAATCAAGCAGGACGTGATGCAAGCGTGTGGCGATATTGGCTGGCTATGCGTTGAATATCTCAGTGGTCAAGGCGCGCAGTATGGCGATCAAGAAGGATGGATTGCGGTTGAGAAATTGCGATCAAACTGGGCTAAAAAATACGGCTTGAACACTGAGCAAGTGAGGCAATTACTAACAGCATTAACCGGAATTCAAGCAGGAGAATGGCGCAATTCTGACCAGAAAGAATGGCGACTTCTCCTAACTCTTTAACCCGTCCGTTCGGACAAACTTCGGATTTTCGGACAAATCGGATTCGGACAGAAAAGCCTAGCGGATTTCCATCCGATCAGGTTTTCCGATACTTTTCCGAAATCCGTCCGATACTTTTCCGATTTCAGTCCGCCTGATGATTTTGCCAAACTCAGCAAATGAAACAGACATAATTCGGATGTTTAAATCCCTCGATTGAATGCCTAATTATGTCTGTCGCGGCATGAGTCCCGCGCTTTCAAAGTGAAGTAGGCATATTGCCTTTCTATTCTCCTAAGCGCGGTTGATCGTCCCGTGGCTTTTAGCTAAGCGCTTTCATGATGAAGTAGGCTCATGTGCCTCTAGTTCCCTTAAGCGCGGCTCAAAGTCTTTCAATTTGTCAATCTCAACGCCTGAAAAGTGAATTAATCTCACCGATTGTGGGGACTCGTAGGCTTGATTGACACAATTCCACTCAATTTAGTCCCCGGATAGAAAGTATGAACAGCCCCCGCGTCGTCGGAATCGATATTGGTTCCGGCAAAATTGTTGCGTGCCTACTCACCGAGCGCCCCACGCATCCGCAGACCTTTTACCAGCAATACGACTTTCATGAATTCACCCTCAATCGAGAGGGCTTAAATCAGCTGCTTGCTCTCAAACCCGCGATCGCGATTTATGAACCCACCGGAACGGCTTATTCTGCATTGTGGGTAGCGCGACTCGAAGAAGCAGGAGTTGAGTGTCGTGCCGTTGATCACGGCAAAGCGCGAGCTTACCGTAAATCATTAGGCTTACCCGACAAGGATGATTTTGCCGACTCGCTCGCACTCGCCTGCTATGGACTCGACCCATTTAAGCAAAGCAAGTTCGACTATCTGAGAAAACGCGAGCCTAAAATTCAACAGATTCGCTCACTCGTCCTTCGGCTCCAGCACCTCGATCGCCGCAAAAATCCGATCGTCAATCGACTGCGGCAAGACCTGGCGCAAGCCTTTCCGGAGAAGATGAACGCACACTGCGATGGCGCGCCGCTATTTTGGGGCTGGCTCGCTGGAGAGCGCAACTCAAAGCGCTACGATAGGCTGCTAGAGCAGTCGATCGGGTTTGGAATTACCGACGAAATTGAGCTACAAGCCAAAGCGCTCACCGCCTGCTTTCGAGAGGAGCAGTTCATCACCCAAAAACTGCGCCACTTAGTGCAGAGCGATCCGCAATTCACACCCTACTTGAAAGTGTTTGCAGAATTTGGCTTCGGTGAAAAAGTTTCAGCCCTATTGCTATCAGCGATCTATCCACTCGAAGACTTTCTACTCAATGGCAAACCAGAAGTACATATTCGCAAGGGCAGAAATTCAGGCAATCCCACCACGCGCTATCTGTCACTGAGACGATTTCAAAAAGCGATCGGATGTGCTCCAGTCCGTGAAGACTCAGGCAGTAGCAAAAAATCGCGCGCTGGCGGCTCATCCTTGTGTCGAAAAGCTCTCTGGCTATGGATATTCACCCGGATTGAAACGAGCACTAAAACGAGCAATGCTCGCATCCTGGAAGCGCGCCAACTGCATCAAGCTGCACTCGATCGCTACAGTTTACACAGCAACGAAAAACCTAAAGGCGTGAAAGTTAAGCTGGCGCGGGCTTATACTCGCCGCAAAGTGTCGATTTGGTTATTTGACGCATTAGTCAAAGCAGTTACGAGTGGACAAAATTGATAAAGTGAGAATAGTTTAGGAACCTAACGTTATGATGCAAGACCTTTGGAATACTGTTTCTAAGTATCCACGTTTTATCTTTGGTGTCATTTTCGGTGTCATTCTCAATGTGCTTGCACCCTTTGCGCCTCTATTCAAACGCCCTGTTACCGCGATCGCGACCGTTGGCATCCTCCTCGCGAGTTTTGCTTTTCTTTCTTTCACCTTACGGGCGATGTTGGGCTTAAATCCTGTGTAGAACATCGGAAATGTTAGAATCAAAACCTTAAGCACCTCATAGGAACGAATTGTTATGGCGACAGATCGAAGAATGGCTCGTGTCGCAGAATCGATCAGACGCGAAGTGAGTCAAATGTTGTTAAATGGCATCAAAGACGATCGCGTCGGAACGGGTATGGTGAGCGTCACTGATGTCGATGTCTCGGGCGATTTACAACATGCCAAGATTTTTGTCAGCATCTACGGCGACGAAACGGCCAAAGCCGAAACGATGGCAGGATTAAAATCTGCGACAGGCTATGTTCGGAGTGAATTAGGACAACGGATTCGGCTGCGCCGCACCCCAGAAGTTATCTTTATCGAAGATCGATCCCTAGAGCGCGGCGATCAAGTCCTGAATTTGATCAATCGCCTCAGCCAAGAACGCAAAGACGAAGAAATTTAGCCTGCTTCATTGAACCCAGAGCCTCAGCGGACTTCGCGATCGCTGAGGCTTTACTGTATCGTATGGTCTTTGAGAGAACCCTCATCAAGCCGGGCAGAACAGACTTCAGTTACTAGTAAATTTTGATGAAATACTATGAGTGTTATTTACGATCTGGAACACATCACCACGTATCGGTATCAAAACCCGGTAACGTTTGGGGAGCATCGAGCAATTTTTTTGCCCAGTATGGGATTTGGTGGGCGCATCCTTAGCTATTCATTAGAGGCGAATATTCCCTGTGAGATGCGCTGGATGATGGATACGCTCTCGAATAATGTGACGTTACTAACATTTAGCCAGCCTGCCAAGGAATTGATCGTGACCTACCGAATGCGAGGCGAGCATTTTGGGATTCCAGCGATCGCGGATTTTCCCCTCGATCACCGTGCAGAAGAGATCCCCGTTCAATACACACCAGACGAATGGAATGATTTATCGAGTTTCATTCGTCCCCACACTGAAGATCCCGAAGGTCATCTCGCTGCATGGACAAAACATTTTGTCGCAGGGGATCAAGACAATACCTTGGATGTCTTGCACCGGATGATGGATTCCATTAACCAGACGTTGACTTATCAAGGGCGCGAAGTCGAAGGAACTCAGAGTCCAGCGGAAACCTTGCGCTTAAAGTCGGGAACTTGCCGGGATTATGCTTGGCTCATGATTGAAGCATTGCGGCGATTGGGGCTTGCTTGTCGATTTGTCAGTGGCTATCTCTATGATTCTGCTTTAGATGGCGGTGAAGTTGGAATGACAGGTTCAGGAGCGACTCATGCTTGGGTGCAGGTTTACTTACCCGGTGCGGGATGGCGAGCGTATGATCCCACGAACCGAATTACAGCAGGATATGATTTGATTCGAGTGGCGATCGCACGGCATCCAGGGCAGGTGATTCCTTTGTCGGGATCATGGTTTGGCGAAACTGGCGATTACTTGAATATGGATGTTCATGTTTCGATTCGTAAGCTAGCAACGCTACCTGAATTTGATGAATCTCAGGCAATTCCGATGTCTACTCCACTCTGAAAGTCAATTCTGATCACAGCACGACAATCGCTCAAAGAGCACGCGATCTGATGAGCTATGATCCAGACATTGAACCTATCTCACTGATGGCGCTCTAGAATGCTGCACTATCTACGATCGAATATTCTGCCTTCCAAGCCTGCCCAATTGCTGATTCGGACAGGAATGAAGTGGAATCACGATAATTGTCCTGGAATGGCAGCTTCTCTGTCTTATTTTGCACTGTTTTCTCTGTTCCCTATGCTTCTCGTGCTTTTGAGCGTGATTGGCTCATGGGTTCAACCCGGAACAGAAGCATTTCAACAAATTCAAGCAGCAGGACAGCGTTTTCTACCCCCTGAAGTTCATGGCTTAGTCAGAAACACACTGCTTGCACTGTACAGAAATAGTGCTGGCGCTGGAATTATTGGGTTTGGAGTGCTGTTGTGGACAGCTAGCTCGGTGTTTGAGATTTTGAGAGCTTCAGTGAATAAGATTTGGCGATCGTCCAATCGATCGCCTGAAAGTAGCTCAGTTCCAAAGATCGTGCTTTTCTTTATTGTGAACAAATTGTTTTCGTTTTTATTGATGATGGGAGCAGGTTTATTGTTGCTCTCCTCGCTGATAACTAGCATTGCGATTAAAGCAATTCTGCAACTTGTGTCTACGTTTCAAGCGACCTTTGCTTTTCTCCAGATCGACGAATCACAATTGAGCCAAGGGCTGCAAACTGGATCAGCATTTTTTATTCTGGCATTAGCAACTTGTGTATTGTTCAAGATTTTGCCCTCGGTGCGGGTGGCTTGGCAAGATGTGTGGTTAGGAGCATTACTGACGACTGCTGGATTAGTCGGATTACAGCAGTTAGTCAGTAATAGTGTGATCTCGCTTGGGGCTGCTTTTCTATCTTATGGTGTGATTGGCAGTGTGATGATTTTGATGCTGTGGATTTTTCTGACGTTTCAGATTGTGCTCTTTGGATGTGTGTTTACTTATGTGTATGCTCATCTGTTTGGCAGTCGGCAGGGGAGAGCGATCGAGTGATTGGGTTGCTATTGAGGGTATTTACTTTGGGGAGTGGGGAGTGATTACAAGGGATCGTGTCCGAATCTAAAGTTTGGCTTTGCGATCGCGGTTTGACCCGCAGCACAAAACAAATCTCCTGCGTTAAATCCTTTTTGAATTTCTTTCTGGCTCAATCCAACTGAAGCACTGGTAATATACAAATCTCTGAGTTCAGCCCCGCCAAAGGTAACGCTCGTTGGTCGCTGAACAGGTAATTGAATGCTGTGAATCTCTTCACCGTTCGGATTAAAGCAAGCGACTCGCCAACCATTCCAGAGGGCTATCCAGAGATTTCCGGCTTGGTCGATCGTCATGCCATCTGGTTCAACTACGACACCATCGACACTCTCCCTGCTCAAATCGATCAGGACACGACGATTCGCGATCGCACCACTTTTCGCATCAAAGTCATAAGCATAGATTAAGTGCTTAGCCGAATCGGTCAAATAGAACGTTGCATCATCCGGACTCCACCCCAATCCATTTGAGATTGTTAGTCCTGTTTCCATCACATGCATCGAACCATCAGGATCATAGCGATAAAGTTCTGCTTGCTCTGGCGCATCACTCACCGCACCAATCCAGAATCGCCCTTGAGAATCGCACTTGCCATCATTGAAGCGAGTGTTCGGGCAAGGGAATTTTATTTGATATACAACCTCGATCGCGCCTGTGTTTACATCGAGAAAAGCAAGCCGATCGCGTAATGCGATGAGTAAGCGATCTTGACCCGCTAGCACGATTGCACTGACGATATCGCCCGTTTCCAAATAGCGATTTCTCCGAGTTGCTGGATCAAATTGATGCACTCGATGATTGTAAGCATCGACCCAAAATAAGACTCGTCGCTCGGTATCCCACACTGGACATTCGCCCAAACGGGCACGTGCCGCAACAACTGGACTAGGCTGACCAGGATTCTCGGAAATCTGCATACAGCGTCAGCCCCCCATCAATAAATAGTGTTTGCCCAGTAATATAGGCCGCTTCCTCAGATGCAAGAAATGCAGCCGAAGCCGCCATCTCTTCAGGATATCCCGCTCGCGCCATCGGGATATGACTTTCGACGATCGCTTTTTGCTGCGGATCTTCGACCCAACTCTCATTGATCGGAGTGATCGTTGCTCCAGGTGCGATCGCATTCACGCGAATTCCGCGACTAGCGTATTCCAGCGCTAGGGTTTTCGTCAAGTTGCCCATTCCACCCTTACTGATGGAATAGCTCAAATACATCGGACGGGGAATGATCTCATGAACGCTAGAAACATTCAGAATCACACCAGAACGGTGTTGTGCTAGGAAATGCTTGATCGACTCGCGCGCACAGAGAAAGGCTCCTCGCAAATTGACATTGATCACTTGATCAAACTTCTCAGTGGGCAACTCGTGAGACGCAAATTCTGATTGAATGCCAGCATTATTCACCAGAATATCAAAGCCTCCAAACTGTTCGATTGTAGAATGCACCATCCGCAGAATATCAGCTTCTTGAGCAACATCACCTTGAGCTAAAAGCGTTTGCACAGAATGTCCCGCTTCGGTTGCGCTCTGTTGCGCGATCGCTGCGGTCTGTTCTGCTTCTTCAGAATCACTTCGATAGTTCAGGACAACATTGCAGCCCTCTTGAGCAAAACGAATCGCGATCGCTTGACCAATTCCAGAACTTGCTCCCGTCACTAAAACCGTCTTGCCTGCTAATCCTTTCATGTATCCTCTGCGCTAAAGTAGAATGCCACAAGGGCGAAATCGCTCTCAGCATAGAATATGAAAATGCGAAGCGATTCGTATCGCTCTTGAGGCTTAGCTCACGCTCAACTTGAAGCATGGAAGTTCCAGAGTGAATCCACCTTGAGAGGAGTGATTCTACTCTATGAGTCATCTGGAGAACTTAAGCCATACAACGAGAGCAGTACAAAGTTATGATGCTGAAATCCATTCATTCGGATTCGTAATCGTTTGGGAAAATTCCCAACGTGATTTAAGAAGGGCGGAACACTGAGTTCTTCTGAAGAAAGCTATCAACAGTTCTCTATTGAATGGAGCGACCTAATGTTTGCACAACTGCCAGAACGTCAAATGCACGTCATTCGATGGGTTCTTACGATCGGGTGGCTTCTTGTTATTGCCTCTCTGTTTTATGACCCTTGGACTCCAGCCTTGACAGAACAAAGTCATCCTTGGAGTCCATTGCGCCTGACTGGAGAATGTGTGCAAGTTCAAGGAACCTGTATTGCTGAAGCACCTTACGCGATCGGAGCCATCTTATTTTGGGGGGCGATCGTTCCTGCTGGAATTTTTATCCTGCTTGTGTTTGGACACGAACTCTGGCGGCGCATCTGTCCGCTGAGTTTTCTCTCTCAAATTCCACGTGCCCTGGGTTGGCAGCGTCAGTTCAAACGGGAAAATCAGAAAACAGGGAAAGTCCGCTATGAGTTAGCAAAGGTCAATTCTGATTCGTGGCTCGGTCGGAACTATCTTTATGTACAATTTGGCTGGCTGTTTGTAGGACTGTGTGGACGAATTCTGTTCTTTAATGCCGATCGCTTCGTTTTGGGCTTATGGCTGGTCTTTACCATCATTGCTGCGATCGCAGTTGGCTATTTCTATAGCGGCAAATCTTGGTGTCAGTACTTTTGTCCGATGGCTCCGGTACAGACTGTTTTTAGTGAGCCGAGAGGACTACTTGGCAGTAAAGCGCACATGAGTGATAGCCAAATTACGCAATCGATGTGTCGGACAGTCGAGACCGATGGCAAAGAAAAAAGTGCGTGTGTTGCCTGTCAAAGCCCTTGTCTTGACATTGACTCTGAGCGAACTTACTGGGATGGCTTGAATAAGCCGGAAGAATCATTGATTCGATATGGCTATGTTGGATTAGTGATCGGTTACTTTGTTTACTACTATCTCTATGCGGGTAATTGGGACTATTACTTTTCTGGAGCATGGAATCGTGATGCTGATCAGCTTGCATCTTTGATGAGTCCTGGGCTGTACTTGAACGGGCAACCCCTTCCAATCCCTAAGATTTTGGCAGTTCCTCTCGTCTTAGGTGCATCGACTACGATCGCTTATTTCATGGGGCGATTGATCGAGCACCGTCTCAAATCTCAACTCAAGCTGCATCCTGATATCATTCAGCATCGCATTTTTGTAATTTGTACATTCGGTGTTTTTAACTTTTTCTTCTTTTTTGCAGGTCGTCCTTTACTGCGACTGATGCCATACTGGGTGCAAGCGAGTTTTGATATTGCGATCGTTTTTCTCAGTACACTGTGGTTACAACAGGCTTGGCGACGGAGTTCTGATCTCTATTCACGTGAGAATTTAGCGAGTCGCTTCCGCAAGCAGTTAGCAAAATTACAGATTGATGTTTCGCAGTATCTAGAGGGACGATCGCTCGATGATCTGCATACTAACGAAGTGTATGTTCTTGCGAAAATTCTGCCCGGTTTCACCCGTGAGAAACGCCATGAAGCTTACAAAGGTGTCGTGAAAGAGGCATTAGAAGAAGGGTATGTGAACTACTCTAGTAGCTTAGAAGTCTTAAAGCAAATGCGGCAAGAGTTGGGCGTTTCCGATGATGAACACCGTGAAGTGCTAGAAGAATTGGGAATTGAAGATCCAGAGATTTTAAATCCAAATCGTCAGCGATCGCTCGAAAACCAAATCCGATTAACAGGCTATCAAAAATCGCTTGAACGCTTGATGCGGCTTCAACAGCAAGATGGTGCAACAATTCGCACACTCAATCAACAATACTCAATTAGCCAACAAGAGGAAGATTGGATTCAGAGCGGTCTTTCTCCAGAAGCAGATCAGAAACTAGCAGGTTTGCAGGCGCGATTGTCCGAATGGATCGAATGCGATCGAGCTTTGAATCATCCGATGCTTCAAAGTCAGGCAGCAGTGCTCAAAGTCCTCAAAGACACGGTTCAGCGCAAACAGGAGTTAATCGTCGTAGAGTTAAGGAAGCAGAATTCAGATGCGACTTCAGTACAACCGAATTCAGCAGAAATCTCAACTCAAGATACGATCAGCTACTTAGAGCTGTTGCTTTCACATTACAATCCAATTGTTCAAGCAGCCACCCTTTTTGCGATCGCTCAATTGAATGGTGATCGCGTGCAATCGTTGGCGCACAAGCTTCCTGATCATCCTCTTGTTCAAGACACTGCGAAACAACTCCCATCTTCAGATCTCAGACAGCTCCCGACGCTTGAGAAGTTAGTTTATTTATCAAACAGTGATTTCTTCCACCGAATTCAGTCTCAAACTTTAATCGAGATTGAGCAGCGCTCCCAAGTCAAGCCGTATTCAAAAGGAGAGGTGATCACAGAGACAGGCGATACTTGCCGCGAATTGCTTCTACTGCTAGAAGGTGCAGCAGGAATTCACTACTCATCCGAGAACGGAGTTCGGGTTGAGCATTTGCATCCTGGGCAGATTTTAGATGAGTTAGAGGTGCTGACGCATAGCAATTCCGAAAATACGATCGTTGCAGAAAGCGAAGTGACCCGCATCCTTGCTATTCCAATCGATGCGATCGATGATTTACTCGATCGTGATCCTGATTTTGCTCGACGCATTTTAGAGCTAGAGAGCCGCCAACTTCAGCGACTTGTACGAGCTTAAACCTCAAGGAAGCTCAGCAATTGCGATCGCGATCGCGGTTTCACGATTCGACTTCTAGGTGATGAGAATTCATCAGCAGTTTCGGATCAGCATCATTGAGACATGCGATCGCGGCAATTTCAGGGTGATCCTAAAAATCTAATTGGCAGGAGGTGTGACCGAAGCAGTTGATCTCTCAGGAACTTTAAACTTAAGCTCATACACCAGAAGATAGGCTTGAGCTTTATTTCTATCGTTCTCTGCTTTTGCCGCTTCGTATTTCTGGATCAGATCGACGACTTTCTCTGGAGTTGCATTGGCTCGAACAATTTCTTCTGCCTTCTGATTCAAAAGCCCATAGCCAGTACTTGCAAGAAGCTGAGGCTTGTCTAACAGTTTGCCGTCTTTGTCCACAAGTACCGCGATCGCAGCAGGATGTTGACGTTCTTGATAATTTTGCAGCACAAAACCATCAGGAAAAGGAACTTCTTGAATCGGATCGTCAGGCTTTCTCAGCAGAATCCGCTCCCACACCAATCCTTTGTCTTTCAGAGATTGCGTAAAGTTTTGGGAATTGACAGCAATGTCTTGGTTTGTCGTGCCTTGAGGATTGTAGCGCGTCAGTGCGAGAAGTTGATCGGTACGGGTTTGCGGAACGGGTGTAGGCGGTGTAGAAGGTTGCGGTTGCTCAGACTGATTGGGGGTTCCAGGCGGAACTGGAGTCGTACCTCGTGCCACTTCAGCCGGATTCGCCTCAGTTAGCCCTGAAGGAGATTGTGGGTTCGTTGGGGCAGGAGTTTCGGGAGGAGTTGTGGGCTTGGTTTGAGGAGGAGTTGGAGGCTGTTGAAGCGCTTGAAATTTTCTGATGCGTTCTCGAATCGCATCAATCTCTGCTTGCGTCAGACTTCTACCCAGGTTGCGCCGCTGCGGAAGCGGAGAAGAAGGAATCGGCAGCGGCGTGAGATCAGGAAGCGTGTAGAGGGGATTTGGAACTGGGGGAATCGTCTGTCCAGTTTGAGGAAGTTGAATTTTGCTGTTAGCAGTGTTCGGGATAGCAGGAAGTCCAAGACGGGACGTTGAAGCTTGAGGAGCGCTGCTGCTCTGAGGAGGTTCGAGCAGACGGACGCGGCGAATCTCGGACTGCGCGGGGTCTGGGGAGGAAGTAAAAGCAGGCAGAGTCGCAAACAGGATCAGATGTGCGCCCACAGAGCCGAGCATCGCCAACGCCGCAGGTTGCTGGAGGGTTTCGGGGAGGTCGCGGAGAAAGTTGGAGAAGGCAGAAGAAGACATCATATGCAGTCGGGGTTCAGCGATCGAGCATGTGGGACTATCTCAGCATTTTAGGACAGCGATCGAACAATCGAGTGTCAGGTTTGTGAAATGGAAACGAAAACTATTCTCTTTTACAACAGATTAATGATTTGACCAGGATTGTTTAACGCCAAATCATAGACAAAACCTTAGACGGAAGCAAGGTCGCATCCGATTGTATAGAACAAATATACGATCGAGGAAATTCCTGCTACGCTAATTTAGTACGCTCGAACTAAGAAAAAATGATCCACTTTCGAGAAAGATGGTGTAGAGTAGATCGCTATTAGACAAAACGCTATATATGGCGTTGCTCATCTCTTTAAATTCAATTCAGGACGCTAGACCTAGACAAAGGGAGTTTCGCATGGTTCAAGATATCGCACGCCCAATAGGGTCGTCTGGCTCTGATTTGCCAGAGTTTGACTCAAAGAACAGTCAATTTCCGGCTTCGGCTCCTGCCGCAAATCCGGTTTTTTACCGAACCTATAGCCGCAAGCTGAGCGAAACTCGTCGCGAGTCTTGGGCACAAGTCAGCCAGCGGACAATCCAAGGACTCGCTGACCTTGGCAATTTTACCCCAGAAGAGCAAGAATTGATCGAACAGATGCAGCGATCGCTGCACTGTTTGCCGTCGGGTCGGTGGCTCTGGGTCGGTGGAACAAATTGGATTGCCAAACCAGAAAATTTCTCAGGATCGTACAACTGTACGAGTACGAATCTGATCGACTGGCGCGCCTTTGGTCTGATGATGGATCTTGCCATGATGGGCAGTGGAACAGGGGCAATATTAGAACCGAAATATACCGATCGTTTACCTGCCATTCGCAATCGCTTGAATGTGACTGTAACCCGCGAAATTGGCGAAGTAGCGGACTTTTTAAGAGAAGAAGCAACCGCGCTTGAGATCAACGGCAATCAAGTCACGATTCAAGTGGGTGATAGTCGTCAAGGTTGGGTGAAGTCCTATCAGAGTTTGCTAGAACTCTCAACCGATGAGCGGTTTACAGGCGATGTCGAAGTCTCGATCGATTTAGGTCATGTCCGTCCCGCAGGTGAAAGATTGAAAGGATTTGGGGGCGTTGCGAATCCGATCAAATTACCTGAACTCTATGCACGTTGTGCCAAAGTTCTCAATCGCGCACTCGGTCGCAAGCTTAGCCCAATTGAATGCTGCTTACTGATTGATGAAGCTGCCGCTTGTGTTGTTGCTGGTAACATTCGACGATCTGCCGGGATGCGTCAAGGCAGCAGTGAAGATGCTGAGTTTGCTGGTGCAAAAGACAACCTCTGGCAGCAAGATGAGCAAGGAAACTGGCGAATTGATCCCGATCGTGACGTGCTCCGCATGGCAAATCACACTCGGGTTTATCACCACAAGCCAACCTTAGAAGAATGTGTAGAAGCAGTTCGCAAGCAGTTCTATTCGGGCGAAGGTGCGATTCAGTATGCTCCAGAAGCAATTGCTCGATCGAATGCTGATATTCTGACTACTCCCGAATTAAAATCCGAGTTTCTTCGGGCGTATGAAGCAGGCAATGGGCAGCAATGGATTCAAGCCAAACATCCAAACATGCCGCTCAAGGAACTTGAGCATCGGTTGGGACGGTACGGGCTGAATCCATGTGGAGAAATTCTTGGTGAGGACTTCCACTGTAACTTGTCTGAGGTTCACCTGAATCAGATTGATCCGCTGGACTACGAAGCTCAAGAGCAGGCATTTACAGCAGGCGCACTTTCAGTTGCAGCTTTGCTCAATCACCGATTTGCTGAGCCTCGCTATCAGTATTCGCGAGAAGTAGATCCGATCGTTGGAGTTTCCTTCACCGGACTGTTTGACTTCTTTGTGAATGCATTCGGAACAGAGTGGTTGCGCTGGTGGGAAGCAGGTAGACCCGATACTTTGACTGGAATGCAGTTCAAAGAGCGCGAAAAAGAATATCTATCGCGCTGGAAAGAGATTGTGCATCGAGTAGTCGGTGAGTACTGCGATCGCCAAGGGATTCGTCGCCCGAATCGTTGTACCACGGTTCAACCTGCTGGAACAAAATCTTTGTTAACAGGTGCGAGTTCAGGTTGGCATCCGCCCAAAGCTCAGCGCTTTATTCGACGCATTACTTTCCGGAAGAATGATCCGGTTGCACTGGCGTGTTTGGATTATGGATACAGCATTGTTCCGTCTCAGTCCGATAAGGATGAAAACGGCAATTTGTTGAATGATCCATTTGATCCACGGTGTACAGAATGGCTAGTTGAGATTCCCGTGGAAGTGCCTTGGGCAAACATTCCAGGAGCCGACCAGATTGAGATTGAGAAGTTCTCGGCTCTCGCTCAAATGGACTTCTATCTCCAAGTTCAGAAATACTATACTGCTCACAATACCAGCGCTACGATCGAGCTTCGAGAAGATGAAGTAGAAGGATTAGCACATCGGATTCATCAAGCGATCGAAAACGATGAAGGCTACATTAGTGCAGCGTTACTAGCGCGCTTTGATGCTCCTTTCCCTCGCTTACCGTTTGAGAAAATCGATCAAGCGACCTATCAGAAATTGCAAGCTGAAGTGTTAGAACGTCGATCGACCGATGACTTCTATGCAGCTTTGGTACGACATGATGGTGGTGACTTGATTGAAGCAGGCCCAGCAGGATGTGATTCTGATAAGTGTCTGTTCTCTGAGACAAAGAAAGAATCTTAGCTTGAGTATTGATAGATAGAACTGAGCCTCCAGGATACTCTGGAGGCTTTTTTGATCAACTCAAATTGCGTGATGGGAAAGCGATCGCATAATATTTGCCTAGTTGCTGTGATGCTAGTGCATAGTGTTGATCATTGACTAACCTTCAATCCGAATGATTTCACAGCGATCGCAAATCTCCGCATTGTTCATCCGCAAACGATCGCATAAAAAAACCAGAGTTCAGTCTTTACTGAACTCTGGTATTGAGTGAACATTTTCAGTGAGATCAGATTACGTATCGCACCATCTGATTAGCGACTTTCTTGCTGTTGCAAGAACTGACGCACTTCTCTACCTGGAACATAACCATAACCGAAAGAAGCCTGATCGCCATCATCAATGACTTGTGGAGTGACCATCACCACAACTTCCTGACGAGTGTTGTTGCGGTTCGTGCTTCTAAACAATGCTCCGAGTAACGGCAGATCTCCTAGGATAGGAACCTTCGTGACAGAAGCTCGATCGGTCTCTTGAATGATTCCAGAAAGAATCAGCGTTTGTCCATCGCGGACTCGAATCGCACCCGACTCAACACTCCGACCGCTGATCAGCGTAATCGGACCTTGAGGCGAATTGACTGCATTAGAAGGCGCAGAAATGACAGGGTTCACGCGCAACGTAACGAAACCATTGTCATCAATACGATCGACAATCAGATTCAGAATCAAACCTGCTTCCCGGATGATTGGCTCATTCGTTTCAGTACTCTGCGTTCCATTCACCTGAGAATTTCTTCTAAATCCGCTGAAGACTTCTTGCGTCAGCCGAACCGTCGAGCGCTCTCCATCTTGAACAACAACCGTTGGAGAAGCAAGAATCTTTGCGTTACCACTTGTAACCTGAGATTGCAAGCGAGCTAAGAATTGGGTTGGAAACTGAAATAAAGATGGTAGAGCACCAGTAACCGTTCCAAATGCTCCCGGTGTAACGGTTACAGTCGGAGGGGAACCATTTGTCCCAGGAGTTCTAGTAATTACAGTTGGTGTTGCTGTGGTTGCTTCAGTGATCCCTGCTTGAAATGGATCAGACGAAATCCCAGCGCGCTGACTGTACCAGTTTCCATCTCGAATGCTGAGAGGCGGTGGATTCTCAGTAACCTGATCTCCATTGATGATTCTTGTGCCTGGGGCGGTGTTCGCAATAGTAACAGGTTGACCATTCAGATCATAGAAGATGTTAGCACCTGAATAAGGATTATCGATCGTCGGACGACCTGTCAAACTACCTGCTGCTTCTGCATTCGTTGCTGGTCGCGTCGAGCCGAAGTTAAAGACGGCTGCTCCTCGATCGACGTTAAAGAAATTGTTGCCAATCCCAAACGAGAAACTCGTGTTGAAGTCTTCGGTCTTCAGCAAGTTAACATCTACAATTTTCACATTCAGTGCAACCTGGCGCTTACGGGCATCAAGTTGACCCAAAAGGCGAGTTGCAACTTCAACTTTACGAGGTGAACCCGTCAACGTAATCGAATTTAATCGATCGTT
Source organism: Leptolyngbya sp. UWPOB_LEPTO1 (assembly GCF_017302695.1). Lineage (NCBI taxonomy): Bacteria > Bacillati > Cyanobacteriota > Cyanophyceae > Leptolyngbyales > Leptolyngbyaceae > Leptolyngbya > Leptolyngbya sp. UWPOB_LEPTO1. The sequence goes on from NZ_JAFLCJ010000003.1 coordinate 63,683, forward strand.
CGAGGAAACAGCGAGTCCGCGTAATACGAGTGGTGCGCTGCCTTCTGTTGCTCTGAGAGACAAAATCGTAGGAGTGCGAGTTTCGATCGTTCGTGCTGCTGCACCTTCTCCGATCGTCTGAATTTGCACCTGCTCAAAAGGACGCTGTGTTTCTGCCCCTTGTGTCGTTAAAAAGGCTGAAGCATCTGCAACTGAAACCTGGTTGAGCCGAATCGTGCGGGTGATGATATTGCGCGCATCATCCGGCAAGCGAGGACCAACAAAGATGGTTCGTCCTACTCGATTCACATCGAGTGCTGCACATGCACCACCACCATTTGCGCCTGCTGCTGGTCCTGCATTTGCAACCGGAATACAAGCAACTCGCAACACATAGTTGAACACGTCCTGAACCGCTTCGTTCTGGATATCCAAAGAAATCGTAGGTCCATTGGGTCTTGCAGCCTGTCCTGCTCCTGCTGCTCCTGCACCAGATTCGCTATAAGCCAAGTTCAGATTCGCTGCCCGTGCTAGCAAAGAAAGCACTTCCCGAACGGGTGCATCTCTCAAGACCAATCGTGGAATTCGTTCATTCGTTCCCAGGTCAATGGTCGTCGGAGACGCATCAATTTGTGACACCGCTTGATCGCCGACAGGAGGAGCAACTGCTCGTCTCATCAGAGGCGGAGTCGGGGCAACTGGAACCGTTGGCTGAGCTTGACTCGGAACTTGCGCGCTCGGCACAAATGGAGTCACCGGAGTCGTCGAAGTCGGTCTTGCTTGCGCGATCGCAGTTCCGGGTAACGATGTCGAAGGCGCTGCTTGAGCCATCGGAGCAGGCGGAACATTCAACGGAACCGCAGCAGTCGGAGCATTCGCTGGAACACTCGCAGGAGCATCCGGCGCACTGCCACCCCCCGCACCCGACACATTCAAGATCACACCTTGAGCATTGCGGCTCGCAATTTGCCCGATCGGTGCAGTTGTTGTTCCCACAACCGTTACCTGCACCCCATTCGCACCCGAAGGAACTACAGAAACTTGAGCAATTCCAGGCGCAGGATTTGCCTGACGGAAGGGTTGGCTAATTTGAGCATTAAAAACGTAAGCATTCCAAGTATTGCCTTGATTGACATTGAAAACTTGAGGCGCTTTTCCACCTTGGGTTTCTAGGATCACATCAAAGCCAGCACCATTCGGATTGATGCGAACATTAGTGACTTGCGTCGGATTCGCAGATGCAGCTTGACCACTGAATAAGGCAACGGTCGCGGCAGTTGCTAGACTGATTGCTCGAAGCTCTTTCACGAGTTAACACTCCTCTTGGGGGTAAATAGGAAATAAAGGTTCAATCTTTAGCTATTTCGCCGGAGTTAAAGGCGGAACAGCTTGCAGTGCCTTACGATCAGCATCGGTCAACGGCAACAGCGCATCCATCTCGAATGTGGTTGCAATCTGGTTGTCCGGTTGGCAGTTCGTCAAGTAGCGAATCGTGCCATCCGGCTGAATCTCATACAACCCTTCGGAAATCTTGTTATCGATCACTTTGACATCGAGATTGCGAATCAGCAGTAACGGCTGAAGTCGCTCGATCGTTCTAAAAATCGATTGAGTCTGATTAAAGTTACCTCGGATATCAATACTGATCGATTGCCGCTTTAACTTCCCGTTAATCGGTGTGCCGAGTGAACCATCGCTAATCACCACAGCACCTTTCTCATCCGGCTTAAACCGCTTGAGTTTGGCTTCAGCGACTAAATCTCCAAACTTATCTTTAAACTCTTGAGCACCACCCGGAGTCGCAAACAACTGCTGCACATACACTGGGCAAGCATTGAGCTTGGTATTTGTCGCAGCTAGTAAACCTGCATTATTTCTTTCAATCAGTTGATTGAGATCGAGCAGCAAGGTATTCAACGTTTTTTCACTCGCAAACAAGCCATAGACCTGATCGCGCTTTTGCTTGGCTTTTGCTAATTGATCCTTTGCATTCTGAATCTGTTTCCGGATTTCTCCTTGCTGTTCAAGCTGTTCGGTCTTCTCTCTAACGCTGCTATTTAAGGATTGATTCGTCTCCCAAGCAGGCATGACCAGATAAGAGACGATGCCACCTGCTGCAACAAGCCCGAGCACTCCTAACAACACTCCGCCAATTGCTGGAGTAAAAGTAACTCCAAACGCAGTCGGATAGCTTGGAGAATTCTCCAACTCCGATTCCGTCATAAAATCAGTCGTCATGGCTTCTTCGCTCCATTCTTTTCAGTCGCATCAGGTTTAGCAGGTGCTTTGGGGGTCGTCGAAATCACACCGCGTTCTTTCAAAGATTCAATCCGAGTCACAAGACCCACTGCCCCTTTACGATCGAGTTCTCGAATCAGTTCCGAAGCAGGCACATCGTTAATCGCGGCTGAAATGACAAATTGCACTTTTCTCGGCAAGCGGGGCGGCTTAATCTCACCTTCGCGCTTCAGCCCAGGAAAATCGGGTAATTGCAGCGTTTTCTCCTCACCCAACTCCGCACTGACCACTTTAGTTGCTTCTGCTTTCAAGAAGTTCGACTGTTGTAACGTCAACAAGAAATCATTGACATCATTCATCGAATTCGCCAGCCCTCTGATTTCGATCTGCCCAGAAACTGGAGGTTTTGCTGCTGCTGCCGGAGTTCCTGCTGCTGGGGCGGCTGGAGCAGGTTGAGCCTGATTGATCTCGACTTTCTGCTGAGTAATCGATGCCAGTTGAATACTCGAAGGCAAGCGATCGCGAATATCCTGGGTCATCGCTGACCAAGGCTTGATTTGGTTAAAGACCGATGCGAGTGCCTGGGCTTCTTCTTCGACCTGTTTCGTCTCCGCTTGAATCGATGAGAGATTCTTCTTCTCAGTTTCTAAATTACCGAGTTGAGTATCGAGATCCGCTTGCTGACGTTCTAAGTCGCCATTGCGCAAGGTGAGAATCCCGAAGAGGACACCTGCAAGCACTGGGAAAAAGATCAGTGCCGCAAACCCAAAATATAAAGGACGCTTTTCTTCAGGTGAACCTGTCGGTTTTGGACGACCGACACTCCGTCGCTTATCGGGCTTAATATCCGGTCTATCGTTGAGAAAATTGACATCTAAACTGTACATTTACCACGCCTCCCGCAGTCCTAAACCCAGCACGACACCCAGACCTGGACGGAGATTGACTGGAATATCCTCGCCACTGATCGATAGGGCTGAGATCGGATCGATTAAGTTACAAGGCAAGCTCAATCGCTGGGTAAAGAACTCGTCAATCTGTCCGATTGCGGCTCCAGGTCCTGCTAACATCAATTGAGCAATTTCTAAGTTTTCGCCTTGATTCAGGTAAAAATCAATCGATCGCCGCAGTTCATCTCCTAGCTCGCCCAACACTCGCAGCATGGCTGCTGCACCCGGATTGCCACCTGGACGATTAGAATCAGCCGTTGGAATCGTCATACCTTGCAGCAGGTCAATGTTGCGCGAAGGCGGTAAATTCATCGCACGAGAGAGTGCAGATTGAATTTGATAAGTTCCGATCGGAACCGTTCGCGAGAATTGAGGCACACCATCTACTGTGATTGAGATTTCAGTGCTCTCGAATTCGATATCGACGATCGCAACAGCTTCTTGAGGAGCAAACTGCCGTAATTGTTCGCGAATCGTACGAATCAGTGAGAAACTGCTAACTTCTAAGACATCTATTTTCAGCCCTGCTTGCTGGAACGTATTGATATACGAATCCGTTACCTCTTTCCGAGTTGCAACCAGTAAGACTTGGACTTTCTCGATCCCATCTTCATCGATAAATAGCCCTAATTTCTGATAGTCTACGTCCGCTTCTTCCCGAGGGAATGGAAGATATAGACCCGCTTCTTGATTCAGCACCATTTCGCGCAGTTCTCGATCGTCGAGTTCTGCTGGAACGGGGATAATTCGAGTCACCGTATCACGTCCACCAGATACCGCAGTTGCCACCTGTTTCACTTTAATTTTGTGTTCGGCTAACGCAGACTGAATGATCTCTGCCATGGCAGGCGGATCGGTGATTTGTCCTTCATGAAAGACACCTTCAGGAATGGGAACGGTTGCATAAGTGCCAAGCCGAAATCCTTGCCCCTGCTTGCGAAGTACCGCAATGTTGAGGCGATCGGCGGCTAACTCAATGCCAACCCCCTTTGACTGTTTTGAGAATAAACTCTTGATACCGTTAACCACAGTTTTGTTAGCCCGCTATTGAGTGAATGAGTGACAGGTTTCGCAATAAAAATATTGCAAGTTTGCTGCTGTTTGGGTGCTGAACTCGACTCAGAAAATTCTGGGTAATCATACGGAAAACAACAGGAAAAATCTGCTATTTTATGAATGATTGAGTTCAACAAACATCTGGTGTAACGAATTTAGACTGCCCAGGTTTTTACAAGAATAAACATCTCAATCCAAAAAGTTAAAAATCCTGAAAGCCCAGTATTTACGGTACTTTTAAGCAATGAAAATGGAGCAGTTTTAGATAAGAAACTACTCTAATTTGATCAGTTTGATGTAATTGTTTCTTTGCTTTTCGCGCACATGAGAGATCGCATTTCGCAATCCTAAAAAGGTGTTGTTTCAATCAGTTCAGCGTCGATACTTAGACCTCCTCTGTATGATTAGAGACACCTATTTGTGCATACTACACGCGATTTGAAAAATGGCACGACTAATTTTTAAGACATAGAATTTATACGGAAACAGCCGATCGTTGAAACCACGATCGGCTGTTTTTGCTGAGAAACAAATTGTGTGAGATTATGCACCTGCAAATGCAGGTTCGCGCATTAACAGGGGCATCACATCACTGACAGAAGCACCGAACACTTCACAAGAATTATTCGGGCTTTCAATCAGCTTCACTTTATAGAGGCGTGCCCCAATTTGCTGAATGGGATCTTCTAGTAAGTCGCGAATATGCACGGCAATATTTTCCGCAGTCGGCACAACTTTCTCAAAGTAAGGAATATCTTTGTTCAGAAACGTATGATCAAATGGCTCAACCACATAGTCATCTACTGCTTTCTGAAAGGCGACGAGATCAGCAATCATTCCGGTGCGGGGGTCGATTTCGCCTTTGATCGTGACTTCTAAATGATAGTTATGACCATGACCATTCGGACGAGCGCACTTGCCGTAGATTTCGCAGTTTTGCTCAAAACTCAAATCAGGACGAGCGAGACGATGAGCCGCACTAAAGTGAGTGCTAATGGTGAGATAGGCTTCCATGTTGTTTCCTAGATAATCTGCCCAGAGTTCAGGATGTTCGTAGAGCCGGATATTGACGATCGGTAAATGCGATTCCAGCCTTTTCCAAATCGATCGAGCAATATTTTCGGTGGTGGGAAGAGTCTGTTGAAACTCAGGCCACGCATCATTTAAGTAAGAGAAGTCAAGCTGACTGGTCACTTCTTGCCGGATGACATGCTTAACATCAGACAAGTTTAGAACCATGCCGTATTCGTCTAAATCTCCCAACATGGAGACATACAGCACATAGTTGTGTCCATGTCCGGGAGATCGAGTACATGCCCCAAAGCGTTCAATATTCTCCGCTTCGCTGAGTTCCGGCAGATAGTACCGATGACTTGCCGAAAATTGGGCACGGCGATCGATAATACATTTCATAGAGTCTTGGAGAAAGGGTTAAGCGTTCAGTTTAAAAAACTTCACACTATTCTTAGGATACGACTTTCATCGGCGTTTTGGATTTTAGATTTGGGATTGTGGATTGAAAGAAACGAGTGAAGCAATAGAGTTGGGCGCGATCAGCCATTCTGAAATCTTTTCGATTTGAGCCATTGGAGCAAGATCACTGGGCGCGTTGGGAAGATTCACAACTGTTTTACCAGCGAATTCTTCTAATCTTTGAGTTGCGCGATTATTGACGATAAACCGCTGATGAATCTGCAATGGTTCGAGCGATCGCACTAAGCGCTCGGTTTCGGCAAAAATCGTCGATCGTGCCTGAACCACGCCAATAAATTCGGTATGCTCAGCGTTTTGAAGCTGTTTGTGAGTCTTGATAATTCGCAGTCTTAACGTGCGTAAGCGGCTCATCAGTTCAGTATGTCCCGCGACGTTCTGATATTTCAGCCAGAGCTTAAAAATCCAGGTGAGCCAATCCGTTAACACAGACGGCATTTCGAGAAAGCGCAAGAGATGCCCAGTCGGAGCTGTATCGAGAATGATCAGATCTTGTGCATTCGATTCCAGCAGTTCCATAACTTCGAGGAGCGCGAGCATTTCATCAATGCCCGGAAGGGCTTGAGCCATGATTTTGCGCCATGCTTCTGGCGTGTAAGCAATTTGCAGCGATTCATCTTGAGTTTTGCCACTCATCATGTCCGCTAATTCCCAAAGATACTCTTCCCGAAAGCGATCGAGTAAGGTTCGAGCATCGACTTCTTGAGCGCTGAGGTTGGGAAGAATGTCAGTTGGCTCATGTCCAAGCTGAGTGCCAAAAGCATCGCCCAAGGAATGAGCCGGATCGATCGAGATGACTCGAATTTTTCGATCCGGATGCTGCCGAGAAAGATTGAGCGCGATCGCGGCTGCAACTGTCGTTTTACCCACCCCTCCTTTTCCGCCGACCAGAATTAACTTACGCTGTTCTAGGATGAAATCGGGAAGAGACTGAGACGGTGCAATTGGAATCGCTGAAGGGACGAATTCTGAATGAGTTGTAATTAAGCGATCAAGGGCTGCAATTCCAATCGGTTCCTGAGACTGTTGTGAGAATGTCAGCACCGGATCTGCAATCTCTTGAAACTTGCGAACCAATTCCTCCCGTTCAGCGTGAACTTGATTGAGGAACACTCCGCCAAAAGGAATTTTAAGCGCTTCTAGAGCTTTGATTAATCTCTGAGATTCCAGCAAACTGAGCCATTCTGCGATCGCGACAACAAAACAAGCAGATCTTGCTGAATCTTGAAGTAATTGGCGACCGTCGGTTAAATCTCGGCGCATCGATTCTAGAAAGCGATCGACTTCATCCGGTGTGTAGCGACCTGTAAAAGCCTCGCTCATTGTTCGATGCTTGAGCTGAAAGAGTTCGAGAGCCGATAAAAACTCTTCGAGAAACTCCATCAGATTAAACAGTGCCAGCGTATGACCGCTTGGAGCCATATCCACTACGATCCGATCCACAACGCGATCGCGCAATAATCGCTGAATTTCAAGAATCCCCATCAATTCATCTAAGCCCGACCAGCCCAATTCCCAAACTGACGCTAAATCACCTTGCCCAACAAAGCTGCCTCGCTCGACTAATCGCTCTAGAATCTCCCCATATTCCGCTTTGAAGTCTTTTAGCAGCAATTCAGCATCCAATGCCCTGACGCTTAAATTCGGCAAGCTCTCGATGGTTTGAGCCGTATTGCTAACTTCCATCTGCAAAACATCACCTAAAGAGTGAGCCGGATCAGTGGAAAGCAGCAAAATACGATCGTTAGGAAACTGTTTTGCCCAGCGACAAGCAAATGCGCTTGATAGTGTCGATTTCCCAACACCGCCTTTACCGCTAAACATTGCCAGATGGAGAGAATCAAACGAATTCAACATAGTTCTGCGATCGAGTTTGGGCACAATCCTTGTACTGAATGAATTCGAGTTTGGTGCAAATTCTTGGGAGATTCTCTTCAGTGCAGAAACTGAAGAAGCTCAAAACCCATCGCCACCCCGATCCAATCAGTATTTGTAGTCTTCCCACCCAGTACCACCCAATGAGTGAGCTATTTAAAGGATTTGAGCAACTTTTAGAACTTGCCAAAGTGCTAGAAGAAAAAGCCGAAAAAGGTGAACTCAAAGCCAATATTCAAGTCAATCGTGCCGCTTTTAGCAGCATTCCCCGCAACACAGGCGGCATCGGCGTGAGTAGCATGGGCGCGAATCGTTCTCCTCAAGCTCCGACTCAAGATGTAATCGTGACTCCACCGCCTGCCGATTCGACTGCTTCACTTCAGGATGTGGGCGGACTGGGTGAAGTTCTTAAAGAACTCAGAGAATTAGTTGAATTGCCCCTCAAACGTCCAGAAGTTCTCGCAAAACTGGGACTTGAACCGATTCGAGGTGTATTGCTAGCCGGATCGCCAGGAACCGGAAAAACTTTGACTGCACGGGCACTAGCGGAAGAGCTGGGTGTCAATTACATCGCGATCGCTGCTCCTGAGGTAATGGGCAAATACTATGGTGAAGCAGAAGGGCGACTTCGCAGTATTTTTGAGAAAGCGGCAGCGTCGGCTCCTTGCATTATCTTTATCGACGAAATCGACAGCTTAGCGCCTGATCGTGCCAAAGTCGAAGGCGAAGTCGAAAAGCGAGTCGTCGCCCAATTACTCACCTTAATGGATGGATTTGCACAGACAAAAGGTGTAATTGTTCTCGCAGCAACCAACCGTCCGGATCATCTTGATCCAGCATTACGCAGACCGGGACGATTCGATCGAGAAATTCAGTTCCGCGTCCCCGATCGCGATGGACGCTTGGAAATTCTCAAAATTCTGACGCGATCGATGCCTCTCAAATCTGTCAATCTCGACTCGGTTGCCGATCTCACGATTGGCATGGTCGGCGCAGACCTCAAAGCAGTCTGTCAAAAAGCAGCTTATACAGCCTTGCGACGGCAAGTTCCCTCATTAAATGCAGTTCCCGATGAATTAACGATCGACCAATCCGATTTTCTACAAGCCTTGAAAGAAGTAAAACCGTCTGTTCTGCGATCGGTTGAAGTCGAATCACCGCAGGTCAATTGGGATCAAATCGGTGGATTAGAAGCCACAAAACGCACCTTACAAGAAGCAGCAGAAGGTGCAATGCTTTATCCTGAACTCTATCAACAAACAGGAGCCAAAGCACCGCGAGGAATTCTCCTGTGGGGATTACCTGGAACCGGGAAAACTTTACTCGCGAAAGCGGTCGCTTCTCAAGCAAGAGCGAATTTTATCTCGGTGAACGGTGCAGAATTGATGAGCCGTTGGGTTGGAGCAGCAGAACAAGAAGTTCGAGATCTGTTTAACAAAGCACGTCAGGCTTCCCCTTGTGTTGTGTTCATTGATGAGATTGATACGCTCGCTCCCGTCCGTGGCAAATTTAACGGCGATTCGGGAGTCAGCGATCGCGTCGTCGGTCAATTGCTAACTGAACTTGATGGGTTACAAGACTGTGGTGCGATTCTTTTAATTGCAGCGACCAATCGCCCGGATGAGGTTGATCCTGCGTTACTACGTGCAGGACGTTTGGACTTGCAAATTCAAGTCAATTTACCCGATGAAGCGAGTCGTTTAGAAGTTTTGCGAGTTCACAATCTCGATCGACCTTTATCCGAAGTTGACTTAGCCGCGATCGCAGCTCAGACCGAAGGCTGGAACGGGGCGGACTTAGCACTTTTAAGCAATCAAGCAGCACTGCAAGCGATTCGACGCTATCGTGCTCAAGGAATGACTGAACCAGAAAATCTAGCAATTAACGGAGAAGATTTCGCGATCGCGTATCAAGCACTCCTAAGCCAACGTCGGTAGAAGTGTGCTGCTATCGAATAGCAGCACAATCCGTGAAACTGCGGGACTGAAAGACTTGAAATATAAAGATTACGTGATTGTTCTCGATAGTCTTAAATCAGAATCTGTCCATGTTAAGTGTGGAAGACTAATCCATCAGAATCTGAGCCGGAACACTTCCACATTCAACTACTCTTAATCACGGAATTACAAACCATCATGGCTGTTGAAAAAGTAAACTCTTCTTCGAGCTTGGCAGAAGTTGTGGATCGCATTCTCGACAAAGGTATTGTTGTTGATGCTTGGGTGCGTGTTTCGCTCGTAGGGATTGAATTGTTAGCAATTGAAGCTCGCGTCGTCATCGCATCTGTAGAAACCTACTTGAAATATGCTGAAGCTGTCGGCTTGACGGCTCAAGCTGCAGTTCCTGCTGCATAGTTTTACGAAACAGAGGAGATCGAGATCTCCTCTGTTTTTTGAATTTTAAACTCAAGTACTTACAGCAATGGCTTTCAAAGATTCCTGGCAACAGCAACGACAAGTAAGACTGCAACAGGTAGCACAGCGCCGTCAAGCCGTTTCTGCGCTCCTCCAAGCAACGCATGAACAACGTCAACTGAATGCGTCTCAACTCCGAAGTGATCTGAGTTTATTTCGCGAAACCTTCGCTTACGACACCAGCTTGCGCCGTCAAAATTTGCATCAGTTCTGTGAAACGCTCCAAGAACAGACTCAAGAATTTTTAGCGGTCGCCCAAGCTGAGCGCAGTCTCATTTCACAACAGTTGAGACATGACCTCAGTGCATTTCGATCCACACTCAAGCAAACTGTAGAATCACTCCGGCGAGAAATTCAAGCCGATCTTCAGATCCTTCAGATTGAAGTTCAAGCGCAGCTAGATGACGCACGCCAGCAGAGAATCAAAAATCAGGTTCGACACTCGCGAAACCTACGCATCTTTGTTGAGCAACTTCACACAACTGTTGACGCATTTCTCGCAGATTGTGCCTTAGAGCGCCAGGAAAAAGCAGCACAAGCTCAACTCGATCGCGAAACTGAATTAGCCGCACTGTTCAAGAAATTTGCTGAATTTCGAGCACAGCTACAACAGTATCGCACTGAACTTTCCCATAGCGTTTGGGGAGACATTTCTGAGCCAGCGTCTCAACCCGCCCAACCCGCTACACCGAAGCCTGTAGCAGTTGTAGAACCTGTAGAACCTCCTGTCGTAAAACCCGCTGCTAAGCCGATCATTGTCCTGAAAAAGCCCGAAAAGAGAGGACGAGGGTTCCAAGTTGCAACATCAGCACCATCAACTGCTGTAATGCCTAAGATTGAGGTAAAAGCAGTTCCTGCACTCTCCTCAGATGAGCAGAGAATTTATGACTACATCGCAGACATGCAAGGTGCGCGATTAACTGAAATTGAATCCGCACTCGGCATTACTCGACTTCAGGCTGTAGAAGGACTGCGATCGCTCATTCAGCAAGGCAAAATCACTCAAAAAGATCGCGTTTATTTAATCCATCAATAAGGAAAGGACACGCCCTGTGACGACTGTATTAAGAGCTAGCCCCCGCCACTTTGTCAGTACGCCCGCGCTCGATCGCATTACGCTGCGCGCACTACGTTATTTGCAGTCTGGTTTTTCAGTTCACTTGCGCGGCTGTGCAGGGGTCGGTAAAACGACCCTAGCACTGCACTTAGCTGATTTGCTAGCTCGTCCCATCATGCTGATGTATGGCGATGACGACTCGAAAAGTTCAGACATGATTGGCGCGCAAGCAGGCTACACCCGTAAGAAAGTCGTCGATAACTTCATTCATAGCGTGATGAAGGTTGAAGACGAGATGAAACACACTTGGGTAGATTCTCGATTGACATTAGCTTGCCGAGAAGGATTCACACTCGTCTATGACGAATTTAATCGATCGCGTCCTGAAGTCAATAATGTGCTGCTCTCAGCCTTAGAAGAAAAGCTACTCGTCTTACCTCCGACGAGCAATCAGACCGAATACATTCGAGTCAATCCGCATTTTCGAGCGATTCTTACCTCGAATCCAGAAGAATATTGTGGCGTGCATTCGACCCAGGACGCTTTGATGGATCGCTTGGTCACCATCAATATGCCTGAGCCAGATGAACTGACGCAGCAAGAAATTCTGATTCAGAAGACAGAAATTGAGCGATCGAGTGCTGCATTTATTGTGCGATTTGTGCGAGCGTTTCGACAAAAAACAGGCGCAGAGAAAGCTTCTGGCTTGAGATCGTGCTTGATGATTGCAAAAGTCTGCCAAGAACATCACATTGCTGTCCTCCCTGAAGACGCAGAATTTCGGGATATCTGCTCAGATGTCTTGCTCTCACGCATTGGCATCGCGCCTGAAGATGCAACCAAAATTTTGTGGGCACTTCTCAATGAGCAAATTGGAGCAATTGAAATCCCCGTCATTTCAACCCCACAAGCAACCGTTGAGCAAATTGCTCAAACCGTTCAAGCATCCCTCAATGAGCAAACTGAAGCAATTGAAATCCCTGTAATTTCAACGATACAAGCAGCAGTTGAGCAAATTGCAAGTGCTCAACCCGTGCAAGTACCCTTTTTAGATGCAGAAGAACGTGCGGAATTAGCACTTCAAGAGCCACTCGAAGCGGCTCCTCTCAACCAACAAGTCGAAGCGCTCTTAAGTGATCTGCCAGAACTCGAAGAAGCGAGTACGATGAATGAGATTGCCGATGAGATTTCTCAAGAGCAGCAAATTTATCGCTATTTACTTCGATCGAAAGGTGCAGGACTCTCAGACCTTGAAAGTGAATTCAGTCTCGTCCGAACTGAACTGCTCGAATCGATTCGAGCTTTGACCATTCAAGGTTTAGTCATTCACCGCGATCGACGTTTCTTTGCTGTCGAGCCTGCATTGGAGAGCTAAGTGTGACGAACCCGACGAAGAGCATTCAGAGACCGATGCCCACGGCCACCCAAGGTTCCACCTTGGCAGATGTATTAGAGCGTGTTTTAGACAAAGGAATTGTAATTGCTGGAGACATTTCAGTTTCCGTTGCGACGACTGAATTATTGACGATTCGGATTCGATTGTTGATTTCTTCAGTCGATAAGGCACGTGAGATGGGAATCAACTGGTGGGAGAACAATCCCCATTACAGTGCTCAATCGAGAGAGCTGCTCGAAGCCAATCGCGCACTGATGGAGCGAGTAGAATCGCTAGAAACAGAGCTAAAAGCTTTGCGTCCAGCAGTTTCGCCATCTCTGCCAAAACCACCCGCGACCCCAGCCGAAACCTTGAAATCACTGCTCCAAGATCTGTAAGCTATGTCTTCTCTTGCCCCGAAAGCTAAGCCCGATGCAGGTCTTGCTCCCTTGCTTCTCACCGTGGTCGAACTGATTCGACAATTGATGGAAGCACAAGTGATTCGTCGGATGGATAGCGGAGAACTCAACGATGCGGATCTCGATCGTGCCGCAGATAGTCTTCGTCAACTTGAAGCACAAGTCATACGATTGTGCGATGTCTTTGAGATTGATCCGGCTGATTTAAACATTGATCTCGGTGAAGTTGGCACATTGCTTCCGAAAAATGGCGGGTACTATCCTGGAGAACGATCGACCAGTCCAACGATTTTAGAGTTGCTCGATCGCTTACTCAACACAGGTGTCGTTCTCGAAGGCAATGTTGATCTCGGTCTCGCTCAAATCGATCTGATTCACGCAAAACTCCAGCTAGTTCTGACTGCAAAGCCCATTTAGCCCCGGTTGAAACGATGAGCAATTTATATTTGTACGGCATTTTCCCCGCTCCCGGTCCTCAAGATCTCGACCTGCAAGGACTCGATCAAAAACCTGTACAGACTCAGATTGTAGATGGGTTTGCGTTCCTCTACTCGGAAGCACAGCAGCAACGCTATCTCGCGAGTCGTCGGAACCTGCTTGGGCATGAAAAAGTGTTAGAGCAAGCAATGCAGGCAGGCTATCGGACACTTTTACCGCTTCAGTTTGGATTAACGATCGAGACTTGGGAAACCGTCTCCGATCAACTTACTGCTCCGCATTTTGACCATTTAAAAACTCTATTTGAAAAGCTAGATGGACGGCGCGAAGTTAGTATCAAACTGTTTTGGGACAGTGCCGAAGAATTACAAGCGTTGATGGCAGAGAATGCTGAACTTCGAGAGCAGCGCGATAGCTTAGAAGGAAAATCGCTGAGCATGGATGAAATTGTCCGCATCGGGCAAGCGATCGAACATGCGATGAGCGATCGACGCGAAGCCATTATTACTGAGTTTCAAACCACTTTGAATGCAATGGCGATCGAGATTGTCGAGAACGATGTCCTGACTGAAGCGATGATTTACAACGCTGCCTACCTGATTCCGTGGGAATCCGAATCAGAATTTAGTCAAGCCGTGGAAAGACTAGATCAACAATTCGACGGGCGCTTGAAAATTCGATACAACGATTTCACTGCACCGTATAACTTTGCTCAATTCGAGCGGGAGTAAATTCTATGGTTTTACGCCTTTTATTTGCGCCTGTGACTGGGATTGGTTGGATTGCAGAACAGATTCAAGAACGAGTCGATACAGAACTCGATCAAACCGAAAATCTCAGTAAGCGACTTCTGGCGTTACAACTCGCGTTTGATATGGGCGAGATTTCTGAAGCAGACTTTGAAGCACAAGAAGAAGAATTATTGCTAGCCATTCAGGCGCTTGAGGACGAACAGGCAGAATCGCAGTAGCATAGAGCAAATCGAGTTATGAATGTCCTATGCAAACTCAAGAGCCGATCGTATACCAAGGACAGTTCGGAGAATTTAGCATTGATGATCACGATCGCCAGGGCGTGATCCTTTATCGCAGCGGATTAGCGATCGCTGCTTTGAGTTTTGCGATCGCGGTTGGACTAGCATTCTCGCAAAACTTTGCCTGGATAACGCCGCTTTACTTTGTATTTTGGACGGCGTTAGGCGTGAGCCTATTCACGATTCATATTTACCTGAAACCGTTACACCTCGCACTTCAGGCATTCTGGGCAATTGGCGGATTGGCTTCGATTGGAATGCTCTTGCTGAGTTCTGAACCGCTCGCACTGTATGTGTATCAGCATCCGATCACCATTTTTGGCATCGGGTTTACCTTCGCTGCTTTGACTGGAATTTTCGTTAAAGAAGCATTCTGTTTTAATCGTTTTGAGACCAAATTTCTGACTCCGATCGTGCCCTCATTACTGCTTGGGCATTTAAGTGGCATATTGCCCTTGGTCTGGGAGCAAGTTTTACTGGGCGGTTGGGCAGTCTTATTTGCTATATTTGCAATCCGAAAACTGATTCAACCCATCCCTCCCGATATCGGAGATAAAAGCGTATTTGAATACCTCAAGCATAAGCAAGCCTGACGATCGCAAAACAGCTTGCTTCTAAAATGCCAGCTTTTGCCGTCGGAAAACTTACGATCTCAAAAACGAATTTTGACCTTGGGGATCAGTGCGGGAACACTGATTTCATGATTTGAGGATCGATGCTTGAGTGAGGAACGTGCGTTTTGGTTAGCCTGGTCGCGAGTTGCAGGAGTTGGTCCCATCTTGCAAAAACGCATTTACCTTCAATTTGGCAGTTTGAAAACGGCTTGGACAGCCAAACCTGAAGAATTGCTTCAAGTCGAGGGCATCGGAGCGCAAAGCGCGATCGCAATTTGTACAAGTCGCGATCAAATTTCAGTCGATCGCCTAGATCAATCCCAAAATTTTCTCACTCCCGCCGATCCAGACTATCCTCGATTACTCTTTGAAATCCCTGACCCGCCTCCGGTTTTATATTATCGAGGGCAAATCGAGCTAATTCGAGAATTCGATCGCCAAAGTGCGATCGCTCTCGTTGGAACTCGCCAACCTTCCGAATATGGCAAACGTTGGACACGAAAACTCAGCGCAACTCTAGCCAATAACGGGTTTATCGTGATCTCCGGGCTGGCAGCGGGAGTCGATACCGAGGCACATCAGAGTTGCTTAGAAGCCGGGGGCAAAACAGTGGCAATTCTGGGAACAGGCGTAGATGTCGTTTATCCCTACAAAAATCGCCAACTCTACCATCAGTTACTCAAAACCGGATTAGCGTTAAGCGAATATCCCGCCGGAACTCAGCCCGATCGCAGACATTTCCCTCAGCGTAATCGCATCGTTGCCGGATTATCCCGCGCCCTGATCGTGACTGAAGCCCCAGAAAAATCAGGCGCACTGATCACCGCAAATCTTGCCAATGATTATGGACGAGATGTGTACGCACTGCCGGGCAGCTTGGATAACCCGAATGCGATCGGCTGTCTGACCCTGATCAGCAAAGGCGCACAAATCATTTTAGGGACATCACAATTTTTAGAAATGATTGGCACGATTCCAGCCCTCGATCAGCCGCAAAATCCGGATATCGTGACGCTGGCGAATTTAGATCCCAGCCTTGCAAAAGTGTTGCAGACCATTCACACGATCGCACAACGCTCTGAGCACGCGGCTGTTTCTTTTGATTTGATTGTCCAAACTGCGGAAATGCCAACAGCATCCGTCTCTAGCTCATTAATGCATCTAGAATTGCTCGGCTTAATTACGCAAGTTCCTGGAATGCGATACCAGATGATCTGAGCCAATTTCTCGATGATCTGAGTCAATTTCTTACGAAATAACTCAGCCAAAATAGACGAACGCGGATATCGTAATGCAGAGGTAGGAAGCTGTTGAAATGTCTGACCAAAATTTAGTCTTAATCGTGGACGATAGCACAACGAATGTGCGTATCTTAGCAGATGTGCTTGAAACAGCAGGATTCTCTGTCTTGTCGGCTAAAAGCGGCGAAGATGCTTTACAGCAACTCGAAACTATCTTGCCAGATTTGATTGTGTTAGATGTACTCCTACCGGGCATTGACGGATTTGCCACCTGCGATCGCATCAAATCCAATCCCCTCACCCAAGAAATTCCGATTATCTTCATGACTGCACTGGCAAATGCCGAGGATAAAGTCAAAGGACTTCACTTGGGTGCGATCGACTACATTACGAAACCATTTCAACAAGTCGAAGTGCTGGCGCGCGTGAAAACCCATATCAAACTCCGCCGCCAAACTCAGCAACTCAAAGACCTGAATGAGCAATTAGAACAGCGGGTCGCAGAACGAACGCATCAACTTTCGCGATCGCTCAACGATCTGCAACAGGCTCAACTCCAACTGGTTCAGCAAGAAAA
This sequence comes from Leptolyngbya sp. UWPOB_LEPTO1, assembly GCF_017302695.1. Taxonomy (NCBI): domain Bacteria; kingdom Bacillati; phylum Cyanobacteriota; class Cyanophyceae; order Leptolyngbyales; family Leptolyngbyaceae; genus Leptolyngbya; species Leptolyngbya sp. UWPOB_LEPTO1. Next base: position 80,440 of record NZ_JAFLCJ010000003.1, read on the forward strand.
AATGTCGATGCTCGGGCAACTTGTCTCTGGCATCGGACATGAAATCAACAATCCCCTCAACTCAATGACGGGTAATCTCAGACATGCAGAGCGCTATCTCCGACGTCTAATCCACCATCTGCATCTCTATGAACAGCACTATCCCAATCCTGCCGAAGCGATCGTTCACAATGCTGAAGAGATTGATCTCCCTTTTCTGATGCAGGATTTGCCTCGATTGCTCAGTACACTAGGAGTTGCAACCGAGCGGATGAATCATATCAGTCGAGCACTCCGAACCTTTTCTCGCAGCGACAACGACAATACGATCGAGCTAAATCTGCAAGACGGATTAGACAGTACGCTGCTGTTGTTACAACATCGACTCAATCCCACTCCCGAGCGTCCTGCGATTCAAATTACCCGAGACTATGCAGATCTTCCACCTGTACTGTGCTATCCAGGGCAACTCAATCAGGTGTTTATGAATCTCTTAGCCAACGCAATCGATGCGATCGAAGAAGCAAATCAAGGTCGTTCTTACAAGGAGATTGCCGCGAATCCGAACCAGATTCATGTCATCACTGAACTTCAAGACAGTACTGCGATCGTCCGCATTCGAGATAACGGCATTGGCATGAGCGAAGCCACTCAGCAAGATATTTTCAAACCCTCATTTACAACAAAACCTGTCGGCAAAGGGACAGGTTTAGGGCTGGCGATCGCTCACCAGATTATTGTGGAAAAACATCAAGGAAAGCTGATCTGTGAATCTACTCCCGCTGTCGGAACAGAATTCACGATCAAGCTTCCTGTCTTAGCCGAGTAACCCGAAAGCGTGCAGTGGACCGCGCCCTAAGAGCATCTCGATCGCCAAAGCAATTAACCCGATCATCGCAACTCGCCCATTCCAGACCTCGGCTGAAGTCGTCATGCCCCATTCCCAACCTTCTTGGGGATACATCTTGACTCGCTTCTGAGGATGAGCCACTTCTGAAAAATGGACAGACGGCGCATTTAACGCATCCGTCACCATGGTTGCTAATTCTTGAATAAAGATGGGATGCGTATTCAAAGCAGGAACCCGTCCAAATTTCTCAATTCCAGCTTCTTCAGCGATCTCACGATATTCCATATCGATTTCTTGCAGCGTCTCAATATGCTCAGAGACAAAGCTAATCGGAACCACGGCTAAGTTCTTGACTCCTTCAGCCGCTAACTCTTCTAGTGCTTCTTCGGTATAAGGTTGCAGCCATTCAACCGGACCGACTCGACTTTGATATGCCAAGGTATAAGGATTCGATCGATTGAGCGTCTTCATGATCAGCGACGTGCATTCTTCGATTTCGCGCTGATAGGGATCGCCTGCTTCTTCGACATAGCTCACCGGAACGCCATGTGCGCTAAAGAAGACATGCACATCTTCAGGTTTCTCAAATTGGTCAATCTCTTGGGCAATCAAGTCTGCCATGGCAGCGAGATAGCCAGGTCGATCGTACCAAGTTGGAATCACGGTGTAGTCGATCTTCTGAAGCACCGGGTCTTGTTCCCAAAGCTGTTCTAGAAGTCGGAAGCTGGAACCGCTGGTACTAATCGAAAACTGTGGATAGAGCGGCAAAATCACTAATTTCTCAATTTGGTCGCGCTTGATCCGAGAAATGGCTTCCTCGGTAAACGGATGCCAATAGCGCATTCCGATATAAACGCTCACGTCTTGTCCGCGCTGGCGCAGTTGGTCTTGAAGGGCTTGTGCTTGTTCTTCGGTAATGCGACGCAGCGGAGAACCGCCACCAATCTGCATATAATTTTCTTGAGATCGCTTTGCGCGTAGGGTCGAAATCAACCAGGCTAATGGACTCTGCAACCACGGGAACGGCAGACGAATGATTTCCGGGTCAGCAAATAAGTTGTACAGAAAGGGGCGGACATCTTCGATCTTATCCGGTCCCCCAAGATTCAGTAATAAGACCCCTACTCGACCCATAGCGATATTAAATCCTTGTTTATTCTCAGCTTCGTTACCGATTTTAACAATAAAATCTGAGCTACACCGAAGCAAATTAACTAAATCTCAGCGAAAAATTCGATCATATTGAACATTCTGAACAAATATCAACTGGGGTTAACATTTGCTCAACCCCCATTAGAATGAAATCCTTGACAAAAGGGTCGCTTTTAGAATCTAGATTTGAACTGGAATAGGTTAGACAACAGCACAGATTCTTGATTTGAATGCTCTATCGTTTTGGTGTTTCAGGCTTTTTGCGATCGCATATGGCAGATTTAGATGCTCGAATTGTTCAGACGAATCAACGTCTCAAAGCAGCCCAACTCGGACTTCAGATCGAGCGGCGTGGCGTAAAACTCGCGCTGCGAGGAACCTTACCCCCGCGTCCGGGCAGTTCTAAATTACGCCCGTATCAACAGCGTCTGAGCTTAGGAATTCCAGCGACAGCAGCAGGATTGAAGCAAATCGAGCAAGAAGCAAAAATTGTTGCTGCCCAGTTAATTCAAAATCAATTCGATTGGCGAGAGTACCTGAGCTTCACAGACGGAAAGCGATTGAGCCAGCAAGATCTGAGCCAGCAGATTGCCGCCTTTGAGCAAGACTTTTTAAATCAGCCTGAGCGAGCCATCAATCCTGCTGCGACGAAAACCACTTGGTCTAGCGCTTATGCCCCGTATCTACGGAAGTTAAGCGCGATCGCGGCTGAGTCTCCCACTCTTACGCTGATCGAAGCGATTTACAAAACCGTTGAATCTATCCCCCTCAATTCCCGAAGCCGCCAACTCTGCTGCACCACATTCAGCGCATTTGCCGAATTTCTCAACCTGACGCTGCCCAAAGATCTGAAAAAGCTATCCGGCGGATATGGCGCGAGCAAAACTCAAGCCCGCACGTTGCCCTCTGATCAGGAAATTTTGAGCGCCTGGGAAAAGATCCCGAATCCAGGTTGGCAATTTGTGTATGGAATGATGGCAACGTTTGGATTGAGAAATCATGAGGTGTTTTACTGCAATTTGAATGGGTTAAAGCGCGGGGAAACCTCGATCGAAGTTCTGCCCACAACAAAAACGGGAAGCCATCAGGTTTGGGCGTTTTATCCAGAGTGGATTGAAACTTTTAATTTAAGAGAGTTTCAACTCCCACCTGTTGAAACAGACTTAAATAAGACCACGTTGCGACAAGTTGGGCAACGGGTCACGGCACAATTTCGGCGGTATGGTGTGCCCTTTTCTCCTTACGATTTACGTCATGCTTGGGCAGTCAGAACGATTCATTTTGGGCTGTCGGATACGGTAGCAGCAAAAATGATGGGGCATTCGGTACTGGTTCACACGCGGACTTATCATCAATGGATAACGCAACGAGATCAGCAAATGGCAGTTGATCATGCATTGAAGCGAATGCGAGGTGAATGATGGCAACGATTTTGAGAGATTGGAGTTATCAATATCAATGGCTGTATGACGGGATTTCGAGGATTGCAGCATTGAGTGTGGGCGGAGAAGCCCGATTTCGACAATTAGCCTTACAGGGATTGACGATCGAGCCAGAGACGAAAGTGCTGGATCTCTGCTGTGGCAGTGGGCAGACTACGCAATTTTTGGTGCAGCGATCGCGCAATGTGACAGGCTTAGATGCCTCTCCTTTATCGATTCAACGCGCGAAAAAGAATGTTCCAGAAGCAGAATATGTTGAGGCATTTGCCGAGCAGAATCCGTTACCGGATCAATCTTTTGATGTAGTGCATACCAGTGCGGCAATGCATGAAATGCAGCCTCAACAATTACGGCAAATTTTGCAACAAGTGCATCGAGTTTTGAAACCGAATGGTGTGTTTACAATGGTCGATTTTCATGCCCCAACCAACCCTATTTTTGTACCTGGGTTGGCGATATTTTTCTGGCTATTTGAGACAGAAACCGCTTGGCAATTGATTCAAACTAATCTGATCGAATTACTAGAAGAAATTGGATTTGAAATTCAAACCCAACAGCTTTATGCAGGTGGAAGTCTTCAGGTCATTCAGGCAAGAAAACGTTAAAAAGCGCCATCATACAAGACGGCGCTTTGGGGTTTAGATATAGCGTTTTTGAAACTAATTAATGGGTTCTGTATAGCGAGAAATTAACGGTACAACTTTGTGAACTAGGTAGTTATTCAACTCGTTTTGCTCACATGAATAAAGTATCCGGTTTCACCTGTTAAATCGATCCACCTCAAGATAGGTTATTCGCAATCAGAGACTCTCGCATCCGACTGATCTCCGATCGCTCGCCATTCGTCAAAATCCCATCTTCGAGGTAAGCAATGTGATCGGCGACATCCGCAATCCGAGGGTCATGCGTCACGATCAAAACCGTCCGCCCTCTCTCTTTTGCTAAAGTTCGCAGCAATTCAATTACGGCATGACCGTTGTGCGAATCTAACGCCGCAGTCGGTTCGTCCGCCATGATCAACGTTGGATTTCCAGCTAGGGCACGTGCGATCGCAACTCTTTGTTTCTGACCGCCAGAGAGATCTTGAGGATGCAATTTTGCTCGATCGGCAAGTCCAACTTGATCTAACAGTTGCATCGCTTGCTGACGCGCTGCTGATCCCCGAATCCCCTTGAGATTAAGCGCGACTTCAATATTCTCGATCGCGCTCAGCGCTGGAAACAAGTTAAAGCCTTGAAAGATAAAGCCAATATTTTCGAGGCGAAATTGGGCTAACTTGGAGCTTGACAGTTTGGTGATTTCTTGTCCCAGCAAGCGCACACTGCCCGCAGTGGGAGTCAGAATTCCTGCCAAAATTGACAACAGTGTGGTCTTTCCTGATCCTGAAGGACCCATCAGAAGCTGAATATCGCCATATCGCACTGTCAAATCCACATGGCGCAGAGCATGATAGCGATCGCCACCAGTCTGATAGACCATTTCTACTCCACAGGCAGAAATCGCGTTATCTGCTCCATCCAAACTGTTAGAACAAGGTTCAATCACCCGGCTCTCAGTCTGATAACTCACATTAATCGGGGTTGCAGTCATTCGTTTAACAAACGGTAGGAAAACAGTTTATAAGGAGAGGGTGTGTGGAGGAGTGTCGAAACAGTCTTTTCTGATCATGACTTCAGGCAGGTCGAGTCAAACTCCAGACAAAGATTCGAATCTGTACCAAGGTTCAACAAAACGTTAAACAATTTGGGCAGCTTCATCACCTTCAAAAAGGAGAAACTCTATTGCTCTATTGTATGAGGTCAAATTATGCTACGGGATGAATTCATGTGACAGCTATGTGAATAATTAGCGTCATTCCAGATTGCGAGAGATATCATTCTATGTATAGATGCGTAATGATTATTCAAGATTCTACGCTGAATCTTCGCAATTTCAGGGAAATTCCATAGAGTTCATGCCTTGAAGACGATCGCGGGATCGACTCGGGTCACTTTTTGCACCGCAAACATTGCTGAACCGACACACATCACAACCGTCAGCACAAAAATGCCAACGCCTGTGGCGGGAGTAATTAAAATCATGATGCCTTGAGCCGCCTGTGTCCACATACCCAAACCGAGACAGAACGCAATACTGGGAATGTAGCCCAAGACTGCCATCCAAAGCGCTTGTTCTAAAATCACGCTGTAGATTATCCAGTTTGACGCGCCCATTGCTTTGAGAGTTCCAAACTCGCGAATATGGTCGGAAACAGATGAATATAAAATCTGTCCGACAATCACCATGCCGACGATAAATCCTACTGTTGCACCTAATCCCAAGACAAAACCAACTCCAGTCCGATTCGTCCAATAAGAGCGGGTCAGTTCTGCGATTTCAGACTGAGTATAGGCGCGAGTGTCCGGTAGGGCAGATTCTAATCGCTGTTTTAGCTGCTGGAGATCTTGTCCGGGCTGCGCCCGAATCAGCACAAAGGAGATCGGGTCTTGGACATTGACGCGACGAGGTGCAGCAGGATTTGGGTCAGGAGATGTGAAAGAAGAATTTTGACTGGTACAAGCTATTTCGCCGTTCGATTGCCGGGTGCAGGTTACGCCTGTGTCTGTGCCGCCTAACCCATAAGCATTTGCATTCTCTAAAGACGTATAGATAAAGGCGCTAGATGCGATCGACTGCGTATCTTGGGTCAAGCCTACATATTGAGCAGGTAATGCTCGGAATGCGCCGATTGCGCCGCGCTCGTTTAGTTCCTGGAGTCCCAAATTTTTTAAGCTGTTGTAATCGACAATGACGGTGTAGGGCTGATTCAAGGCTTCGAGCTTACCCTGAGTCACTTGCCAACCTGCAAACAGCCGACTATTGGGATCAAAGCCATAAATCCGAATTGGCGTAATTCGCCCTTGGCTATCGCGCCAAATACTCGATCGAATCATTAACGCTTCTGCACGCTCAACTCCTGCAACTTTCTGCGCTTCTTCAACGCGCTGAGCCGGCATGGGAGAAGACAATTCGAGATGGACAATATCTTTCGAGGCAACCCAGAGATCAGCGCTGGACTGATCAATGATGCGAGCGGTGGAACGACTGAAACCGCGAAGAATTCCAATCTGGATCGTGACTAGGCTGACCGCGAAAATAATGCCGGCTTGAGCAACGAGAAAACGGGGAATATCTTCAAATAGATTTTTGCGGGCGATCGAAGCCATAGGGCAGAGAGTCGGCAGATTAAGGCGAAGAGGGCGATCAGTGTGAACTGTCATACGAGGAAAACCGTTAGAAGTTGATCGTATGACTTCTGGGTAAGCCTGAGCGTTCCTTCAGCGTAGGGTACTTTATGGCAAATCAACACTAATCTAACTACTGAAATTTATAGTTTTTCCTTATTAATCAACGGCTTCTGTGGAAAACTTGCAGTTTTCTGTGGAAAAACTTGTGGGAAATTGGGCTAAATCTGCGGAAATTTTAGCTTGAGATGTGAGACTGGGAAAGTTTTTCCACAGGCTGCGATCGTATTTGTTGTGAAAAAATCGTCGATCGCTGAGTTTTCCACATTTTCCACAGGTCGTACAATAGTACTGAAAAAGCATCTGATTTGCCTAGAAATTTGATCTTTGATCAATCTGGCTATCTAGTGTTACGATGCTCAAGCATCACATGAAAACGCTAGATGTAGATCTAAAGATTCACGTCTTCCCTTGATATAGAGTTATTACTACTTTTTCCACAGCCTTTCTCTTCGTCCTATATCCTGACTACTGCCATGAAACTGGTCTGCGCCCAAACCCATCTTAATTCTCATCTGTCTCTTGTCAGTCGCGCCGTTTCTTCGCGCCCGACTCATCCGGTTTTGGCAAATGTATTGTTGAAAGCGGATCAGTCGACACAGCGTGTGATTTTGAGCGCATTTGATCTCAGTTTAGGAATTCAAACAAGCTTTCCGGCACAGGTCGAAGAGAGTGGAGTGTTAACTCTGCCTGCGAAATTGTTGAGCGATATTATCTCGCGTTTGCCGGATGGCGATGTGACGATCGAGAGCGATGCTGAAGGCAGTCATGTCACGACTTTGACTTCTGCATCGGGACGCTATCAAGTTCGGGGAATGGGAGCTGAGGAGTTTCCTGAGTTGCCGAAGATTGAAGAAGGTGAGCAGACGCATCTCGTTGCAGATGCTTTAGTAGATGGACTGCGGGGATCGCTATTTGCGGCAAGTGCTGATGAGACGAAGCAAGTTTTGACGGGAGTTCATGTGAGCTTACAGCCGGACGGTTTGGAGTTTGCAGCGACTGATGGACACAGACTTGCTGTGGTCAAAACGATCGAAGAAGATGCAAAGTCTGAATCAGAACCGCAATTAGATGTGACAGTTCCCGCGAAGGCGTTGCAGGAATTGATGAAAATGCTCGATCGTCAAAATGGCAATGCGGTAGATGTGCGCTTTGATCAAGGTCAAGTAGTGTTTGAGTGGGCGGATCAGCGTCTGACGAGCCGACTGCTAGAAGGTCAATATCCGAATTATCGGCAGCTTGTGCCACGTCAGTTTACGCATCAATTGACGATCGATCGCAGATTGTTTTTGAGTTCTTTAGAGCGGATTTCGGTACTCGCAGATCAGAAGAATAATATTGTGAAAGTCCATCTTGATCCTGCCGCGCAACAGCTTACTTTGTCGGTAGATGCTCAAGATGTCGGAAGTGGACGAGAAGCGATCCCGGCTCAGATTTCGGGCGAAGGCATGGAGATTGCATTTAATGTTCGCTATCTGTTAGACGGATTGAAGGCAATCAATACCGCAGAAGTGCAAATGCAATTGAACACGTCAACAAGTCCAGTAATTTTATCGCCACTGGGTAGCTTGAAGATGACGTATTTGGTCATGCCAGTCCAAGTACGATCGTAAGATTTGCTCAGAAATTTTAGACTTCCACTAGAGGCACATCCCTGCTGTAATCAGGGATGTGCCTTTTTATAAATTTCAAGGTCGCTATAATCGACGAAAGAGTTTTGTGAAAAATAATGCAGTCAGATGCGTTTGCAATTCTGGGTGTTCCGATTACAGCTCCTTATGCAGAAGTTTTCGATCGATACTGCGCTGTGACAGAGTTATTAGAGCAGAGGATTTCTTGCAGTCAATCACAAGCACTAGAATTTGCTACGCAGAACTTAGATCTTGTTAAACAAGCATTTCGCTCACTTGCGGAAGAAGAGTTACGCAGGCAGGTGATTCATCAGATGCAAGAACAAGTGATTCAGACCAAGCTTCAACCTAAAAGTTTTCTTGCAAAAGCGATACTCAATTATCCAACTTCCGCCGTTACGGCATTTTACGAAAGTGCAGTTGATGATTTGAAAGTTCTACAATATTGGTCGTTGAACAATATTGAGTTTGTCACGGGCACTTTACACGATCTCAATCTTGCCTATTTATTCGTCCGAATGGATTCACGCGGTGACGGTGGACAGTCCATCAGCGTTCCATGCTCTCCGCTCTCTCCTCAACCCAATTTTGGGACAGAAGCAGAACCTGATACCGGACTTTCTACTGTTCCGTGACATCATGATGAGCGGATCGATTGCTTGGGCTGGTTCATTAAGGCGCTAAACTGAAAGACAGTCTCACGATTTAACAAACGTTTATGCCTAGATCTCAACGTAACGACAACTTCATCGATAAAAGCTTCACCGTCATGGCGGATTTGATCTTGAAGGTCTTTCCGGCGAGTCGCAAAGAAAAAGAAGCTTTTGCTTATTATCGAGATGGCATGTCTGCACAGGCTGATGGGGAATATGCAGAAGCCCTTGAAAACTATGAAGAAGCACTGAAACTCGAAGAAGATTCTAACGATCGTAGCTACATTCTCTACAACATGGGCTTGATCTACGCCAGCAATGGGGATCACGACAGAGCTTTGACCCTATACCACGAAGCGATTGATGAAAATCCTCGCCTGCCTCAAGCTTTGAATAACATTGCAGTGATTTATCACTATTTGGGCGAGAAAGCCAAAGAAGAAGGTAACGACGACGAAGGCGACAAATTCTTTGATCAAGCCGCAGACTACTGGAAGCGGGCAATTCTACAAGCTCCGAACAACTATATCGAAGCTCAGAACTGGCTAAAAACAACCGGTCGATCGGGGATGGATGTATACTTCTAAGCGATTTAGTTTGAGAGAGTTTGTATGATCGATCGCGAACAGGTTCAGAAAGTCGCGCACTTAGCTCGCCTAGAATTGACTCCTGAAGAAGAGGGGAAATTTACAACCCAGTTGAACGATATTCTCGACTACTTTGAGCAGTTGAGTGAGTTGGATGTCAGTGATGTACCACCCACCACACGCGCGATCGATGTCTCGAATGTCGTTCGAGTCGATCGGCTTCAACCCTATACTGATCGCGAAACCATTCTCGAAGGTGCACCCGATCGCGACGGCGATTTCTTCAAAGTGCCAAAGATTGTCACTGGAGACTGAATCTTCTTAAAGATTTGATTCACGTCACTTTCCATTTAGGGAGATTAGTGCTTTCCTTACAAGGATAGATTGCCCTTGTGAAGTCCTAGGAGAAATCATGTCGCGTCCAATCATTCTCGGCATTGTGGGAGATAGTGCAGCAGGCAAAACCACACTGACACGCGGGATTGCTCAGGTGTTGGGTGAAGAAAATGTAACGACAATTTGTACAGACGACTATCACAAGTACGATCGCACCCAACGTGCCCAGATTGGAATTACAGCCTTGCATCCTGACTGTAATCACTTGGATATCATGCAGCAGCATTTATCGCTGCTGCGATCAGGGCAGCCGATTCTGAAGCCGAATTACAGCCATAAGACGGGAACCTTTGAAGCCCCAACTTATATCAAGCCGAGCAAGTTTGTCATTGTAGAAGGACTGCTCGGATATTCAACTCGTGTGGCAAGAGACGCTTACGACGTGAAAGTGTATCTTGCCCCACCCGAAACGTTACGGGCACAGTGGAAGGTTAAGCGAGATACGCAAAAGCGGGGCTATACAGAAGAACAGGTTTTAGAAGAATTGCAGAAGCGGGAGCCAGATTCTGAAGCTTACATTCGTCCGCAGCGAAGCTGGTCAGATTTAGTCGTGAGTTTTTGCCCATCGACGACGGATTCAAATGGACAATTGGATGTGAAATTAGTGCTGCGTCCGACGATCCCTCATCCTGAGTTAACGCGGGTCGTTGGAGAAGATTCTCCCACGCAGTCGGCGATTCGGTTGGGACTCGATCGCGATATGGGTAAGCCTGTCGATGTGCTAGAAATCGATGGACATGCCACGAAGGATCAAGTTGTGCATCTAGAGCGCTTTATCTGTGATGAGCTTCCAGCCTTGTCGAATGTTTGTAATCCGACAAGCGATACAGAGTTGGGAAAAGTTTCAGGGACAACGGGCGAGATGATTCAGAGCTATCCGTTAGCCATGACACAGTTGTTGATTGTGTATCACATGCTGAAAGCAACGAAAGCGATTTAAGAGAGTGTTTGAACAGTATTGTTCCTTGCACTCACCCGCCCTGGAATGGAATTCCGGGCTAGTAGAACGAAGTCCACTCAAGGGACTAACAGCCAATCACAATCAGATCTTCAATCCGTTCCAAAGGACTTCACACTGTTAGCCCCGACTTCTAGGGGCGAGATAGAACGAAGCGGGGAAACTGTTGATATTTTCAAACATCTTCTAAAAGTCAGTCTGCTTTAAACTGCGGCTCGCTTGTATGTGGGTGTTCGATTTCTCCTTCGCTATAGCCCAAGTCGTAAAAACTAGCAGCCTGTGGATCATGCTCAGGGGGTTGCTTTGAGCGACCTGACCAAGCATCTTCTTTGCCTCGATCGAACCATTCCTGGTGCGGGTGTGGGGAAGTGTTGCTTTCCATCAGAAAATTCACTCCGAAGCGATCTGATGCCCTCATTCTAATGATTCAATTGGCTGTAGAGTCCGGATTCTGTACAAATTGCATTTAACGGCTGATCCCACTCATCGATCGCTAATTCATCCACAACTGCAAAATCAAATAGAATGCCGATCGCCTTTTTCTCGCGCCATTCCGGTTGACTGAATAGGCGATCGTAAAATCCCCCACCATATCCCAATCGGTAGCCCTTTCGATCGCACATCACACAAGGGACAAGGATTAAATCTACTTCTGAAACATTAATTTGAGGACTATCGGGATCAGGTTCTTGAATGCCAAACTTGCCCGATCGTAGATTGCCAGCAACATGCCAAAAGAGAGACTGATCCACACAGCGCGGGAGTCCCCAAATTTTCGGCAGCGTCAGCAATTCGCTTAAATCAGGTTCTTGGCGGAAGCTGCAATACGAGAGAATCGTTTGGCTCGATCGCACTAGCTCTGAAATTTTGAGATGTTCAACGATCGCGTGACTTTTTGATTTCCACTCCACTTGAGAGAGAGAAAGACGCTTCTGAAGATAGATTTTTCTTAAGTCTGATTTATTCATTTTTACGCTTTCTTGCTATTTTCACTGTGCCTTAATCTCAGTAGATATGATCGCGAGTATCAGCTTGATCGCGAATTGTGCGCCATGAACATGCTTGACCCAACCCTTGAGTTTCAGAAGTTACAGAATCAGTTGCGCGATCGCTGGCGCAATGTAGTTGAGTTTGACACGAGTGATGCTGATATCATCGTCATTCCGTCGCTAAGTATTGATCAGCATGAACTGCTCAAAATTGAAGGTTTTTTGCATTATGAAGAACGACTGCTCTTTTCGCTGATTCGATTGCGAAATCCTCGGACTCGGTTGGTTTATGTGACTTCGCAACCGATTCATCCGAGTGTCGTCGATTATTATCTTCAGCTATTACCTGGTATTCCATTTTCCCATGCGCGCGATCGCTTGCTGTTGCTTTCGACTTATGATTCATCAACGAAACCTCTGACTGAGAAAATTCTGGATCGACCGCGTTTACTCGATCGGATTCGACAAGCAGTAAACCCAGAGCGGGCATACATGATTTGCTACAACTCGACAGCGTGTGAGAGGGATTTGTCGGTGCAGTTAGGCATTCCGTTGTATGCACTTGATCCGACCCTTCTGCACTGGGGAACCAAGAGCGGCAGTCGGCAGATTTTTGCCGAAAGTGGCATTCCTTTTCCAGACGGCAGTGATTTAGTTTGGAATGCAAAAGATCTAGCGGTTGCCACCGCTGAGTTATGGGAACGCAATCCCGAATTAAAACGAGTCGTGATTAAGCTGAATGAAGGATTTTCAGGAGAAGGAAATGCAATTTTAGATCTGCGACAATTAGGAGAAGTGAAGCCTGGAACCATTTCGCATCAGCAGCGAGTGGCAAAGATTTACGATCACTTTGCTCATCTCAAATTCGAGGCAAAGTCGGAAACTTGGGAAAATTATGGGGGTCGAATTTCAGAATTGGGCGCGATCGCAGAAGCCTTTATCGAAGGAGACCATAAGTTTTCGCCAAGTGTGCAGGGTCGCGTCACACCCGATGGAGAAGTCGAAATCCTCTCGACTCACGACCAGATTTTGAATGGACAAATCTATCTCGGCTGTCGTTTTCCGGCAGATGAAGCGTACCGAATGAGCATTCAGGATTTGAGCTTGCACGTGGGACGGACGTTAGCCGCAAAGGGAGCGCTGGAGCGATTCGGAGTCGATTTTGTTGCAGTACGTGGGGAAGAAGGATGGAAAGTTTATGCGATCGAGATCAATCTCCGAAAAGGTGGCACAACTCACCCATTCATGACGCTGAAATTTTTGACTAACGGGCGTTATGACCTTTCAAGTGGCTTATTTTATAGCCAACAGGGACGACCCAAGTACTATATGGCAACGGATAATTTACAGAAATCGCAATACCGAGGATTATTACCCAATGATTTGATGGATATCATTGCTTATCACGAATTGCACTTCGATACGAGTACAGAAACGGGAACAGTGTTTCACCTGATGGGATGTCTGTCTGAATTTGGGAAATTGGGATTGACCAGCATTGGCAATTCTCCGCAGCAGGCAGAGGATTTGTATCGACGAGTCGTGAAAGCGATCGACGATGAAACGAAAACCTCAGACTATTCCCATCTCACCTCATCGTCGATCGCTTCAATGCGTTGGAATAGCGGCTATTGAAGCATTTTCGCACTTCAGAAATTCGGTGACTTTGTTGAGAAACAAGATGCCACGATAACAATGCTGCACATTACTCAAAAATCAGGGTCGTGAGACTTTCACTGACTCTTTCCAAAGCTAGCTATGATCTGTAGAACACAGGAGTGGTATTTCACGTCATGACGATGGAGCCAGTTACAACAGCACCAATCGCTTTGCAGACACAACCCATTGCGGAACTGTTGCAAGCGCGTCTGAGAGTAGAGGTGTTAGAGATTAAAGCATTGTGCGATCGTCACCGCATTGCAGAATTTGGGGTGTTTGGATCGGTACTGCGAGATGACTTTCGAGTGACAGGCAACGATCCGAGTGATGTCGATGTTTTAGTGGTGTTTGAAAGAGGTTATCGGCTGTCTTGGAGAGCTTGGCAGAATTTGCAAACTGAGTTGGAGCAGTTGTTTGGGCGGAAAGTGGATTTAGTCCGAAAAGAGCTTTTGACAAATCCTTATCGTCGAGCAGAAATTTTACGCACCTGTCAGATCATTTATGCAAAGTCATGATCGTGATGCTGCGGCACTTTGGGATATAGCTGAAGCAATTCGAGAGATTCAACAGTTTATGGCTGGAGTCTCTGAGATGGAATATCTAGAGACACTCTGGTTACGTCGTGTAGTCGAGCGCAATTTTGAGATTTTAGGTGAGGCGGCTCGTCGGGTTTCAACTGAGTTTCAACGGGCACATCCTGACGTAGATTGGGGGAATATGATCGGATTACGGAATATTATTGCTCATCGCTACGAACAGGTTGATCATGAAATTCTGTGGGACATTATGAATACGGTCTTGCCGGAGGTTCTTGTAAACGTAGAGCGTTTTTTGTCGGAATTGCCGGGGCAGTCATCTTAAAGTTTTCTATTGCATTTTTGCGATCGTACGCAAAATCTAGCCTTGTAATTGCACTTTAGCTTTTAACATTTAGTGAACAAACCGATTTGATAGCCGCTACTCAGCAGCAATGTGCCACAATTCTCCTGTATACCTGTGGGGCGAGGACTCTTAGGATGTCGATCTCAAAAATGATGCAGTCTAAAATCACTCGATCGCTGATTACATCGACAGTGATTGGAACTTTAATCGCATTAGCATCACCTGTGAAAGCAGGCGTGCTGGATGACGTATTTATTCGTCCCGGTGTTGATGAAGCCGATTTTGGAGCTTGTGCGCGGGATTTAACGCGTGGAAAAGTCGAAGCTCAAATTGCTGCGGATGCCTGTGCAAAAGCGATCCGTCCCAAAGATTTGGGGATTTGTGTCGATCGTATTACCCGCAATGAAGTGTCCGCCGAGGATGCACTCTCAGTCTGTCGGCAAGTCCGCCGCCCAGTAGAAGCTTCGACCTGTGTTGTCGATATTCGTCGTCGCGCGCCGCAAACTGCTTTGGTCAATGTCTTAAATGGCTGCCGTCAAAGTTTGCTCCCTGCTCGGTTTTCTAATTGTGTCGTCGATTTGAGTCGAGACTTGAAGTTGACCACCGAGCAATCGATCTCGGCTTGCATCAGCGCGAGTGATATTACCCGCGATTTGCAGCCGACCGTTTTACCCGGTGCAACGAATACTTCGCCAGTCACATTACCTGCACCCGTTACTCCCTCTCCGGCGCAGCCCTCTCCTGGCGGCAGTACGCCTGCTCCACCCGCAACAACTCCGGGAACTGTGACACCTCAGCGATTCTAAGGTACACTCGGAACTCAGCAGAATTTTTAGCGTGGGTTCCGAGATCATGAATATCCCTCAACTTCTGGCAGAAGAACTCTCACTGCGATCGTTTCAGATCAGCAATGCACTCGAACTGTTTGCAGAAGGGGCAACGGTTCCGTTTATTGCACGGTATCGCAAAGAGCGAACTGGCGAAATGGACGAGGTGCAGTTGCGGGATTTGTTCGATCGCTTTACTTATCTGACCGAATTAGAAGAACGCAAGAAAACCATTCTCGAATCGATCGAGTCTCAAGGCAAACTCACGGAAGAATTGAAACTCAAAATCGAAGCCTGTTTGCAGAAGAATGAACTAGAAGATTTGTATCTGCCATATCGTCCGAAGCGCAGAACCAGAGCCACGATCGCACGCGAGAAAGGCTTAGGTGAGTTGGCTGTTTTTATCGCTGCTTTGAATCAGCCCAACGCATCTGTCGCGTCATTAGAAGACGAAGCAAAGCGGTATTTATCTGAAGAAAAAGGCGTTAAAACCATCGAGGAAGCTTTGCAAGGAGCTTCGGATATCTTGGCGGAAGAAGTTGCCGAGAAGGCTGAATTTCGGGCGTATCTGCGCGAGTTTTTCTTGGAGTCTGGAATCTTTGTGTCGCGGATCAAAGATGACTATCCCGAGGGCAGTACAAAGTTTGAAATGTACCGCAACTATCAAGCGAAGATTACTAAGATTGCACCTCATAACCTACTCGCTCTATACCGTGGAGAGGCAGAAGGAATTCTGAGCTTTGATCTCAGCTTTGATGAGGATTCGGTACAGCAGTATCTAGAGTCAGAAACGATTCGGACAAAGGCAAAACCTGTTCGAGAATTTTATCAATCGATGCTCAAAGATGCGTTCAATCGCTTGATGAAAACTTCGATCATTTCAGAAGTACGATCGCAGAAAAAACAAGAAGCCGATATCGAATCGATTAAAACCTTTGAAACTAATTTGCGCGAGTTACTGCTTTCGGCTCCGGCTGGAATGAAGCCAACGCTCGCCGTCGATCCGGGTTTCCGAACAGGCTGCAAAGTTTCAGTCCTGGATCAAACGGGTCAATTTCTCAAATACGAAGCAATCTTTCCACACACTGGGGCTGAGAAGCGCAAGCAAGCAGCCGTGTCTTTGAAGAAGTTGATTGAGCAATATCAAATTGAACTCATTGCGATCGGAAATGGAACTGCGAGCCGCGAAACTGATGAATTTGTCGCAGAAGTTTTAACGACTTTAGAACGCAAGCCGATTAAAGTGATTGTGAATGAATCCGGTGCTTCAATTTATTCAGCAAGTCCAGTTGCGATCGCAGAGTTTCCCGAACTTGATATCACCGTCAGAGGCGCAATTAGCATTGGACGGCGTTTGCAAGATCCGTTAGCAGAATTAGTCAAGATTGATCCAAAATCGATCGGAGTCGGACAGTATCAACATGATGTGGATCAAAAGCTACTGAAGAAAAAGCTAGATGAAACGGTTGAAAGTTGCGTAAACTATGTCGGAGTTGACCTCAATACAGCATCGAAAGAGCTATTAATGTTTGTTTCTGGTGTGAGTTCAACGGTTGCGAATAACATTGTGAACTATCGCAATCAGAATGGTGCGTTCAAAGATCGTAACTCATTGCTCAAAGTCCCAAAATTGGGTGCAAAAACCTTTGAACAAGCTGCGGGTTTTCTGAGAATTCGCGACGGTAAAAATCCATTAGACAATACTGCCGTTCACCCAGAAAGCTACGCAATTTTAGAAGCGATCGCTAAAGATCTCAACGTCCCTCTGACCCAAACGGCGCAGATCGCAGCGCAACTTAAAACGAATTTAAAGAAGTATGTGACAGACGCGATCGGTGAACCGACACTGCGCGACATCATTGCAGAACTAGAAAAACCTGGACGTGATCCGCGTGCTGAATTTAAGTACGCAACCTTCAAAGAAGGCATCAAAGAAATTTCAGATCTCCGAGTCGGCATGGAACTCGAAGGAATTGTCACCAATGTGGCGAATTTTGGAGCATTTGTTGATATCGGTGTGCATCAGGACGGCTTGATTCACGTGTCGCAAATGAGCGATCGCTTTGTCAGCGATCCGAATCAAATTGTGAAAGTTGGACAGGTTGTCAAAGTGCGCGTTTTAGAAGTGAATGAAGCACTGAAACGAATCAGTTTATCAATGAAGTCAGGAGAACAATCGGGTTCAAAAGCCTCTCAAGCAGTGAAGACCTCAGGACAGAAACAACCCGAACGAAGAACCCCAGAAAAATCGAAATCGCAGCAAAAGCCAGCGTCGTTAGATGATTTGAAGTCAAAGTTTGGGAAGAAGGCTTAGAGAATATTTTGCAGGTAATCGTTGAGACCCATTCACCCATACCGAAATGGGATGCTAGGGCTAACCGTGCGGAGCCTTTTGGAAAAGACTGGATCGCTCAAATCTCTGTTTAGTCTGGTTTATCTGTATATCTGAAATTTTTGAATGCCAAGGGATCATGCGTCGCAATTAAGACATGATTTGGCATTCAGATTCGCCGATCGCAATTTCCGGGTCATCTGAGAGTCCGTCAGTATAATATGTTGTAATTTTAACTTCTGTCATGGAGGTTTCTATTGAGATACAGCGATGCGAATCTCACGCTTCATCATCTCGTTGCAGTTCAAGCGGAATGTCAGCCTAGCTCAATCGCGCTTCGATCTGTCTACGAACCTCCGCAATCTGGCTTAACCTATGAAGCCCTCCACAGTCAGATTACAAAAGTTACCCACATCCTCACAGCCCACGGGATTCAGCCCAACGATCGGATTGCAGTTGTGCTCCCCAATGGGACGGAAATGGCAGTTGTTTTTCTCGCGATCGCGAGTTGTGCGACCTGTGCGCCGCTGAATCCAAATTATCAACGTGCAGAATTTGATTTCTATTTAGACGACTTGCAAGCAAAAGCACTGATCATTCTCGCCGGACAACCCTCACCCGCACGTTCGAGCGCCCAGGCTCGCAACATTCCAGTTCTCGACCTCATTCCAACCTCAGCAGGACAATTTGAGCTAGAAGGTCACGCAGTGTGTGATGGACATCCTGAGTTTGCAAAACCTGATGATGTCGCACTGATCCTGCACACCTCAGGCACAACCTCTCGTCCAAAAATGGTTCCTCTCACCCATCGCAACCTATGGACTTCTGCCAACAATGTGGCGACAACTTTGGAATTAACGCCAAGTGATCGCTGTCTGAGTTTAATGCCCCTGTTTCACATTCATGGATTGGTCGGCGTACTACTTGCATCGATCGCAGCAGGTGGGCAAGTGATTTGTACACCGGGATTTCAAGCCGCTCGATTTTTTGACTGGTTTGAAACTTTTCAGCCGACTTGGTACAGTGCAGTTCCTACTATTCATCAAGCCATTTTGACTCAAGCCGAACAACAGCGCGATCGACTTGAGCACTCGGCTCTGCGTTTGATTCGTTCTTCTTCTGCTGCACTCCCCACTCAGGTCAAAAATTTACTAGAAACAACCTTTAAAGTTCCTGTCATCGAAGCGTATGGCATGACCGAAGCAGCCCATCAAATGACCAGTAATCTGCTGTCACCTAGCGATCGTAAAGCTGGCTCAGTCGGAAAAGCGATCGGGCTAGAGGTTGCGATCATGGATGAAACAGGACAATTGCTTCAACCGAGTGCGATCGGGGAAGTTGTGATTCGAGGTGCAAATGTCACATCTGGATATGAACAGAATCCGGAAGCGACAGCAAAAGCATTGACTCAAGGTTGGTTTAGAACCGGAGATCAAGGCTATTTCGATGCCGATGGCTTTCTATTCTTGCAAGGGCGATTAAAAGAAATCATCAATCGGGGTGGAGAAAAGATTGCACCTTTAGAAGTTGATGCCGTACTGATGGACATCCCAGAAGTCTTTCAAGCGGTGACATTTGCAGTCCCGCATCCGACTCTGGGCGAAGATGTTGCAGCCGCAGTTGTCCTACATCCGGGAGCTAATTTGAGTGCAATAAAAATTCGCCAGATCTTGTTCCAAAAGATGGCAGATTTCAAAGTGCCCAGTCAAGTCGTGATGGTCGATGCCATTCCCACGGGCGCAACTGGAAAGCTACAACGGATTGGTTTGTTTGAAAAGCTCGTTGATCAATTGAAACCTGAGTTTGTTGTTCCTCGAACTGAGTCGGAACAGAAACTTGCTGCTATTTGGGCTGAAGTTTTAGGAACGGACTGCAACCTCGGACGACACGACAATTTCTTTGCCTTAGGAGGAGATTCACTCAAAGCAACTCAAATCATCGTGCGGATTACTCAGATCTTCGAGATTGAGATGCCATTGGTCGCCTTATTTCAATCTCCAACTCTCATGGAGCAAGCAGAAAGAATTGATGCCTTATGTGCGGAGTCTAGCACGCTAATGTCGCTGTTCAATCAATTGCAGGATCGACCAGAAGCGGAACGCCTAGCACTCATCGAAAACCTATCGTTGTAAAAGTCCCCAGACCTATGAAAGATCTTGCCCAACGCCTTGCCAACCTATCTCCCGCACAGCGCACGCTCCTACAACAAAAACTTCAGCAGCAGGAACAGAGCGCTAAACCTGCAACTATTCCCCATCGCGATCCAGCACAGCCCATTCCACTTTCGTTCACACAGCAGCGATTGTGGTTCTTGGCACAGTTAGAGCCAGAGAGTCCGGTATATAACATTGCTGATGCGGTGCGAGTGCAGGGACAGTTGAACGTTGAGGTGTTGCAACAGGCATTAAGCGCGATCGCTCAACGACACGAAATCCTGCGAACCACGATTGGACTGAGCAATGGCGAACCTGTGCAGATTATAGGCGACCCTGCGATCGAGTTTGCCGAAATTGATTTGCGATCTCAGCTTGAGTCTGAGCGGGAAATTATCTGCCAACAGCACATTCAGCAAGTGATCTGCCAACCGTTTGATCTGGCTGAAAACCCCTTATGGCGAATGACTTTACTGCAGCTTGATCACGCTGAATCTGTGCTTTTACTCGTTCAGCATCATTTGATTTCTGATGGTTGGTCAGTCGGGATTTTCTGGCAAGAGTTAGGTGAACTCTACGAAGCAGCTTTGAAGCAACACCCCTCATCGCTTTCTGAATTACCAATTCAGTATGGAGATTTTGCACTCTGGCAACACCAGCAATTTGAAACGGGAAAATTGCGATCGCAGTTTGAGTATTGGACAAAGCAATTGGGTGGAACAATTCCAATGTTGGAGCTACCCACAGATCACGCCCGTCCAGCCGTGCAAACCTTCACAGGCGCACACTACCGTTTCACAGTGCCGGAAGCATTAACCACAGCGTTGATTCAACTCGCGCAGCAAGAACAAGCTACTTTGTTTATGGTACTTCTGGCAGCGTTTAACACCTTACTCTATCGCTATACGCAGCAAGAAGACCTTTGGATTGGAACTCCGATCGCGAATCGAAATCGGATCGAGACTGAACCCTTGATTGGTTTTTTTGCCAATACGCTCGTGCTGAGATCAGATCTGAGTGGGCAACCGACGTTTCGCACTTTGGTAAAACGCGTGCGAGAAATGGCATTAGATGCCTACAGCCACCAGAGTTTTCCGTTTGAGAAACTAGTACAAGCTTTGCAGCCTGAGCGCAGTCTGAGTCAAAATCCTCTGTTCCAAACGATGTTTGCACTGCGAAACCTACCAGAAAAAGTGCAAACTCTTTCTGGGCTGGAATTGCACCCTATGTCTCTAGACAGAGAGATTGCTAAGTTTGATCTGACGTTGGAAATGAGTCAAGTTGATCGACAGCTACAAGCAAGGTTTGAGTACAACACAGACTTATTTGAGCCAGAAACGATCGAGCGCATGAGTGGGCATTTACTCACGTTACTTTCCGGGATTGTACAGAATTGCGATCGCACATTATCAGAACTTCCTTTACTCACAGAAGCCGAACAATATCAGTCTTTAGTCGAATGGAATAATACTGAGCACGATTATCCAGATTGTTGCATTCATCAGTTATTTGAAGCTCAAGTTGAGAAAACACCCGATGCGATCGCTGTTGAATTTTCAGCAGCATCCCTGACCTATCGAGAACTGAATCAACGCGCAAATCAACTTGCTCATCACTTGCAACGATTGGGAGTTGTTCCGAACCAATTTGTCGGATTGTGTGTCGATCGCTCACTCGACATGATTGTTGGAATGCTAGGAATTCTCAAAGCGGGGGGAGCTTATGTGCCGCTTGATCCAACTTATCCGAGATCGCGCCTAGCTTTAATGTTAGAAGACGCAGAACTCTCGATTTTAGTCACTCAATCTTGGCATGTTGATGCTTTTGATGCTCATCCTGTCCATCTCATTGTCCTCGATCAACACAGTGAGATTCTGAATTCAGAAAATCCGACACTCACGACAACCCTATCTGATCGAGCCTACCTCCTCTACACATCTGGCTCAACCGGAAAGCCTAAAGGAGTGATCATTGCTCATCAATCTCTGGTCAATGCAGTGTGGGCAGGACAGAGATTTTTTTCACTCAATGCCAACGATACTTGGGTTGCAGTTGCGTCTTTTTGCTTCGATGTGGCTGCTTTTGAACTGTACTCGCCTTTAATTGCAGGAGCAAAACTCGTCATTGCTCCACAAGAAGTCGTGCGCGACGGCAAGCGTCTTGCTGCGTTAATGCAGTCGAGCGGGGCAACGATCGCAAATTTTACGCCTGCAACCTGGCAAATTTTACTTGGATCTCAATGGCAGAGCCAGCCTCACTTGAAAATCCTCTGTGGTGGAGAAGCCTTATCTAAAGATCTCGCGAGTCGTCTTCTCGCTCAGAGTAATTGCGTTTGGAATCTTTACGGACCCACCGAAACCACCATCTATTCGACCCTCTATCGAGTGAGAACGGCTGAAAAATCACCTGCAATTGGTCGCCCGATCGCGAATACGCAGCTCTATGTTCTTGATCGACATTTACAACCGTTGCCGATTGGCGTTCCTGGTGAACTGCACATTGGTGGGGATGGCTTAGCGATCGCTTATCTTAATCGTCCAGATCTCACCACAGAACGGTTTATTCCTATTCCACCCAGTTTGCAAGACATTGCCAAAGGAACCCGATTGTACAAAACGGGCGATCTAGTGCGATATCTCCCAGACGGCAATGTTGAGTACTTAGGTCGGATCGATCATCAGGTGAAAATTCGCGGATTTCGGATTGAGCTAGGTGAGATTGAATCCGTACTCATGGAGCAAAAAGCAGTACAAATCGCTGTCGCAATCGTACGAGAAGACCAATCTAACGAAAAAACGCTTGTCGCCTATGTCGTACTCGCTCAACCTGTGGATGTCGCTGAGTTGCGATCGTTTCTGAAATCAAAGTTACCGGATTACATGATCCCGAACGCGATCGTGGTTCTCGACACCTTGCCGCTCACACCAACGGGGAAAATTGATCGGCGATCGCTTCCGGCTCCAACGAAGCAGCTAGAGAGTGATGCCGCTTTACCACGCACGCCTATCGAAGCAAAGCTTGCAGAGATCTGGCAACAGGTACTTGGTCTCAAAGAAATCAGCGTCAATGATAATTTCTTTGAGTTAGGAGGACACTCCTTAATGGCGACTCGAATCATCACCCGCATTGATGCTGAGTTGCACATCAATTTGCCGCTCCGTTGCTTGTTTGAATCACCGACGATCGCAGAGTTAGCGATCGCCATCACTCAACAGCAGCTTGAAACATTAGAGGACGAAGAGTTACTTCAACTGCTCAATCTACTTGAGGACGGATCTGATGCGGTCAACTGATTTACTCAACCAGCGATTGGCGCAACTCTCGCCCGAAAAACGTGCCTTACTTGAAGCACAGCTTCTCAAAAAACAGCAAAAACCTGCCATTTCTCAAATTCCAAAGCGATCGCAGCAATCCCCCTGTGCGCTTTCTTTTGCTCAACAACGACTCTGGTTTCTCGCGCAACTGCAACCGGATACTGCGATTTACAATATTCCGATCGCACTTCACTTTCCGTCTGAGCTAAATCTTTCTGCCCTACAGCAAGCGCTCAATACGATCGTGGAGCGTCATGAAGTCCTCCGTACCACATTTGATCTGATTGCAGATGAACCTGTTCAGGTGATTCATCCGCCGCGTCCTGTAAATCTCGTCATCATTGATTTGGAGCAGAAAAGTGAACTTCAGCGATCGTTGACTCGAGCGGCTCAGCAATCATTTGATCTGCGTCAGGATTTGATGCTCAAAGTTACGCTATTTCGTCTTCCCGATGGTGAACAAGCTTTACTCTTATTGCTCCATCACATTGCTTCAGATGGTTGGTCAGGGAACATTCTCCTGCGCGAAATCGATGCCTACTATACTGCGTTTACAGCGGGTAATCCGATCTCACTCCCTGCACTGCCGATTCAATATGCTGATTTTGCTCAATGGCAAAAACAATGGCTCAGCGGCGACGTTTTAACTCAACAGCTTGATTACTGGAAGCAACGCTTAGCCGGAGAATTGCCCGTTCTGGAACTTTCCAACTGTTTTACAAAGGCAACCCCAAGTTGTTCAACAGTTCAAACTGATGCAGGTGAAAGATATTCTCTAACTCTCTCCAAAACACTTACTCAAACCATTCAGCAATTCGCGCAGCAAGAAAAAGTAACTCTATTTATGATGTTACTAACTGCTTTTAAAACATTGCTATACCGCTATACTCAGCAAGAAGATATGCTGATTGGCTCTGCGATCGCGAATCGGAAATGGGTTGATGTTGAAGGCTTAATTGGTTTTTTCGTCAATACACTTGTCCTTCGGACAGATTTGAGCGATCAACCCACATTTCGATCGCTCTTGAGTCGAGTGCGTGATGTTGTTCTCTCTGCTTACGAACATCAAGATTTGCCCTTTGAGAAGCTCGTTGAAGAACTGCAACCAGAACGCCGCTTGAATCAGAATCCTTTAGTTCAAGTCATGTTTGTGCTGAAAAATGCATCTGATTCGTCTCTGAGCATTGCCAATTCAACCCCAATTTTGATCGACACGGAAACTGCTCAATTCGATCTGGTGCTGTCCTGTACCGAAAGTACTCAAGGATTAAAAGTTTCGTGGCTCTATCGCACAGAGGTTCTTGACCGCAGCACGATCGAACAAATGAGCCAGCACTTTGAAATTCTTCTCAATGGAATCATCGAAGCACCGGATCAGTCGATCTCAACCCTGCCCATTCTTACACTTTCTGAAAAACAGCAGTTCCTAGACTGGAATCAAACCCATACAGACTATCCTCGAACGACTTGCATTCATCAACAGTTTGAAGCTCAAGTCGAACAAACTCCTGACGCGATCGCACTCGTCATGGACGAGCAGCGCTACAGCTATCGCGAACTTAATCAGCAAGCGAATCAACTTGCACACTATTTGAGAACTTTAGACGTTCAACCTAATCAAGCGATCGCAGTTCACTTAGAGCGATCGCCCAAGCTGATCATTGCGCTGCTGGCAATTCTCAAAGCAGGAGGGGCTTATCTCCCACTCGATCCCACTTATCCAGTCGATCGTCTGAGCTACATGCTCGAAGATACCCAAGCTCGCATTCTTCTGCATGAGAGTGAATCAATCTTTCCGGCAGCATTCTCGAACTGCCAAGTGATCAATCTTGATGCGCTCCAGCTAGAGAACATTCCAGAGAATCTCGCTCCTGTCAATACTGCACAGGATTTGGCTTACATCCTTTACACCTCTGGTTCTACTGGCAATCCCAAAGGTGTGATGGTTCCACATCGTGCAGTCATGCGATTAGTCCTGAATACGAATTATGTCGATTTACAAGCTTCAGATGTGATCGCTCAGGTTTCAAATTGTTCGTTTGATGCCGCTACGTTTGAAATCTGGGGTGCTTTACTCAATGGCACAACCCTCGCGATCGTACCCAAAGCTGTTCTTCTCTCGCCTAACGAATTTGCAGCAGCATTGCAGACTCACTCGATTCGGGTGTTGTTTCTCACCACTGCATTGTTTCATCAACTCGCTCAGCATGTTCCTACTGCATTCCAAACTCTGCGATATCTACTTGTAGGTGGAGAAGTAACTGATCCACAGTGGGTCAATCAAGTGTTCGAGTGCGGCGCACCTGATCAATTTTTACATGTGTATGGACCGACGGAAAACACGACTTTTTCTTCCTGGTATCGCGTTGAGCAAGTTTCCTCAACGCTGCCAATTGGTCGCCCGATCTCAAATACGCAAATCTTTTTACTCGATCGCCATCTTCAACCCGTTCCAGTTGGGATTCCCGGTGAAATTTGTCTCGCGGGAGATGGATTAGCATTGGGCTATCTCCATCGTCCCGATGCTTCACAGTTTGTTTCGACTCAAATTGATGGAGTTCCAGTCCAACTGTATCGAACGGGCGATCGAGCGCGCTATCTGCCGAATGGCAATCTAGACTTTTTAGGACGATTCGATCATCAGATTAAGCTGCGGGGATTTCGGATCGAACTGGGAGAAATTGAGACAGCGCTCAGACAGCATCCTGATGTGCAAGATGCGATCGTTGTCATTGAGCACACCGACGCTCAAGACAAATCCTTGCAGGCTTATCTCACGTCTACACAAACGATTTCTCCGAAATCATTGCGGCAGTTTCTTCAGCAAACTCTCCCAGACTATATGCTGCCACAGGCATTCCATATTCTCGAAACTTTCCCACTCACCCCAAATGGTAAAGTCGATCGCGCGAAACTCCACCATTTCAAGTCATCTGAAAACCTTTCTGATAGTGCAAATCCGAATTTAGTCACCAGTCCTTTAGAAACACAACTGCTCCAGATTTGGCAGAGCGTTTCAGGAATGCAGTCACTTAGCACAGATGATAATTTCTTTGAGATTGGCGGTCACTCGCTCTTAGCTGTGCGGCTTCAAAGCGCGATCGAACAACTGATCGGCAGAAAACTCCCCTTATTTGCCGTATTTCAAGCGCCAACAGTCAAGCAAATGGCGCAGCGATTAGAGCAAGAGCAAATCAAGCTTGATGCTGCCCAAACTCAACTGCGATCGCTATTTTGGTATTCTCAGCATCCGACTGAAGCCGCTGCACTCACTCAGCATCTTGGAGCAGATCAACCTTTGATTTATCTAGATACTGGACTATTGGAGGTTCTAGAACCTGCCGAACACATTCGCGATCGAGCAAAGCTTTGTCTTGCGGAACTCAAAAGACTTCAGCCTCAAGGCCCCTATCTACTAGGGGGGTTTTGTATGGGCGGGTTGGTCGCGTTTGAAACAGCCCTCCAACTTCAAGCTCAAGGCGAGGAAGTTGCATTCCTCGCGTTAGCAGAAAGCTGGTTAGCTTCACAGATGCAACGCCAGAGACCCAAACCTCTCCCAGAACTGCCTGTGATTCGGACGCTGTACTTCCATTCTCAGAAATTAATCGGGTTGAAGCCTTCTGATCGGCTCGACTATGTTGTGCACGAGATTAAGCGAGTTCCTTCTCTCATCGATCGCCTGCTTACCTCAATCAAGCGGGTGTTCAAGCCAGAGTCGCCAGCACAGCAGGCACAACGAGAATGGATGTTTCGAGGAGGGGAGGCTGTTCACAGTTATATTCCATCTTGCGCTTATCCGGGTCGGATCTATTTCTACTTCAGTCAGATCACAGATGAATCTAAGTCACTGATTGAACAATCTGGGTGGGAGAAGTTTGTCTCTGATCAGATTGAAGTTGAGGTGTTTGCCGGAGATCATCATAGTATTATGCGAGAACCTGATGTGCAAAGGCTGGCAGAAGCGATTAAAGCGACGATCGATTCACTCGATCTTACTTAGAGGGTTTTATACTCTTGAAACATCCTCTTAAAAGATCTTTTAAAGGTATAAATTGAGTATTGATAGGCTTTTCGACTGCCATCAATACTCAATTTCCCTCGTCAGGATCAAGTTGAAAACCCCTCTCAAGAAAGATTTACCCTCTATCTTGGGAGGATGAATCTTTTTGTTCAAATCAATCATGATGAGAGCGAAAATAGTTGATTCAGAGAAATACATGCAGGGCAGTTTAGTTACGCCTCCGTCGGCGCAAGTGTTACTACCAGACGAGATCGAGGCAGATGTCAAAAGCAATCCATACTATAAAGCTGAAAAGACGTTAGGCAATTTGATCGAAGTTGAGAACTTAGATCAACGATTGAACTTATTTGATTCTCAAGTTCGGTACTTTGAAACTGCGCTCAATTCAGCAATCAAAGAAGCCTATCAGCAATCACAAAGTAGCGATGCGGCGCATCTATTTTTGCAGCGCGTTCTCTATCGAATTAATCGCTTAAATTTATTCTGGTATGACGACTTAACGCATTATACAAACGAGCGATCGCTCTATCTCCAAAAAATTCGCAATCAGATCGAAACGGCTTGGCAAGACTGGGAATTAGCACACCTTAGTGTTGAGGCGTACCACGATATTGATATCAAACAGGCATTGCTCGATCGCTATGCTGCCGATCTCGATCCGACCTTATCAGAAGATGCACTCTACCTGCGTAAGCACATGCCCTTTGAAGGGTATCGCTATCTCCTAGCGATCACTTCTTTTGATGGCTTAGTCGAAGCAAGTCGGCTCTCCCGAATTCTCGGGGGTGCTGCCAACGAAGTGCAAGCAACTTTAACCAAGGTATTACTGGAAGAGTACGGGAATGGTCGTCTCGCTCGCAAGCATTCGACTTTCTTTGCACAAATGATGACTGAGTTGCGCTTGAGTACTCAGCCCGAAGTTTACTTTGATCTCGTTCCGTGGCAAGCACTCGCAACCACGAATCACAACTTTCTCCTGACCGAGTGTAAGCGGCATTTCCTCAGATACAACGGTGGATTAGCCTACTTTGAAGTAGCAGGTCCTTCAGCGTATCGAAACTATCTCGCAGCAGCACAGCGGTTAGAGCTATCCGATGGTGCAATGGGATATTGGGATCTCCATATCCGAGAAGATGAACGGCACGGACGCTGGATGATCGAAAACGTGACTTTGCCGCTTGTAGACATGTACCCCGAACAAGCATGGCAGCTAGTCTTGGGATACGACCAAGAGAAATTGATGGGCGATCGAGCGGGAGCAGCGATCGTCAACACAATTCGCCACGGGGTTCAAACAGCGTCACTTCCCACCATTGGATAGGGAGCGGATCTAGGAGTTAGTCAAATTGAGAAAGATAGAGGGATAGGGAGATAGGGAGATGGGAAGCAAGAACCACTTCTACCTTTCTCCCTATGCCCCTATTCCCCTATCTCCCCACCATTTTTCACAGCAATTTGCAACAAACGAGGATAATATCTTGACTGGAACACTTATACGCAATATCACAGCACCCGAAGTCTTCTTCTGTCCTGAAGAGTCTCATTTTTATTCGCATTGTCTAGAGCGATTGGTTTTTTCTCAATGTACAGACTGCGATTTGATTGTTGAATTTGGTGCAGGTGATGGCAGTCCGGTAATTAATTCATTGATGCGATCGCACTTCCAGAGTGAGATTCATGGGTTTGAATTAAACTCAGCAGCTTATGAGGTTGCCAAATCTAGAGTTGATCAATGTAACTTGCAGGACAAGTACATTTTGCACAAT
This sequence comes from Leptolyngbya sp. UWPOB_LEPTO1, assembly GCF_017302695.1. Classification (NCBI taxonomy): domain Bacteria; kingdom Bacillati; phylum Cyanobacteriota; class Cyanophyceae; order Leptolyngbyales; family Leptolyngbyaceae; genus Leptolyngbya; species Leptolyngbya sp. UWPOB_LEPTO1. The sequence continues at coordinate 109,315 of NZ_JAFLCJ010000003.1, forward strand.
CAGTCTTTCTTTGACTTTGCTTCAACAGATGCAAACTATTTGATTGCGAACCCGCCTTACATCCCCGCTCCTGACAACAAGATTCGGATGCCTTTACTGCATGGCGGAACAGATGGTGCAACCATTACCAATCGATTGCTCACTTTAGACTATCCAAACGTGATGCTATTGATATCGAGCTATTCAAACCCAATCGAAACATTACAATGGGCAGCAGGCCAAGGCTATACCGTTGCAGATTTTATGGTCACTCCGTTAAAGTTTGGCTGCTATAGTTCTGAGCCAAAAGTGAAAAAGTGGATTGGACAACTACGCGAGCAAGGACAAGCCTTCTATTCTCAAAATATTTACTTCCTCGCAGGCGTATTGTTCAAGCATTCCAGCTTTGGAACTCCCGATCTCTCCAACGAACTCATGCAAGTCATGACCGCGCTCTAACCATCACGGCGATTTAAACAGCAAAAAACTCCGAGTTTTGGAAGAGACCCGGAGTTTCTTACTGTTCTGAACCAAACCTAGAAGCCAGCAAAGTTGTAGCCAACTCCAAGCATAATGCCAACGGCTGCTTGTCCTGTTACAGAAGCATTCACTGCAGCAGTCGCTGTGAACTGAGAAGAAATGGGAACATCAACACCACCCGTCAACAGCAGTCCAACACTGCCGCGATCGCCTGTTGAAATTGCTGCACCCACGCCCAAATAAGGAGCCGCTGAAAATCCTAATCCCTCTGTCGGACCCTCGCCAAAGCTAAAGTCATAGGTCACAGGAATCAAAATTGCAACATCATCATTAAACAGGACAGAGGGGCGAACTGAGAAATTGCGAGTCAAGCCAATTTTGCTAATGACAGCAAAGCTTCCTTGCCCTAGCGAAATATCACCATCGCCAATCCCAATGTTGCCACCAACTCCAACATAGCTCGAACCTGAGCGAGTCGCTCGACCCGGAACGAATTCTTGAGTCGGAATCGTAGTGGGTGTTGGTGTTGTCGTACCTGGCGTACTATCCGGCGTAATCGGGGTTGTACCGGGGGTTGTGCTAGGGGTTGTCGTATCTGGCGTAACTGGGGTTGTGCCAGGGGTGAAGGTATCTGGCGTAGTCGGGGTTGTCGTGTTCGGTGTGATCGGGGTTGTATTTTGCGGAGTGACAGGCGTTGTATTGCTCGGTGTCACATCTGCGGGGTTGGTTTCAGTCCCAGAAGGTGTACTTCCGGGCACTGCACGACCCGGAGCGATTTCACTGGGAGTAGAAGGTGTCGTTTGAGCGACGGTGAGTCGCCCCGTTTGTAGATCCGCCAATTCATTCACGTCGATCGACGGTTGACCTAAGAGAGCAGCCCCGTTCGAGGTGACCGGCTTTTCATTAGCATTCGCCTTGAGTTCGCCTGAAAAAAATGCGATCGAGATAAACGTCAGTGGTAAAAGCAGTTTGAGTTTTAAGGAAGTCATAGTCGAATGGAAACATCTATATGTGTGTTCAGGCAGTATCTATGCCTGCCATTCGAGCGTAATCATTGCACTATGAAATCACGTCCTTCTCAAGGCTCAGGGAGTCTCTATCTGAGGTGCGATTTTTCTGTTGTCACGATTTTAGGCGAGTTGCAAAGTTTTGCGATCGCGTTGGTGATAAAGTTCGAGCTTTCAGAATTGCCGCTGCCAAAAACGCATAGGACAACATTCCAACTAACGCTAATAAAATCTCACTCACGCTTCCCATGACATTCCAAAGTGCATGTAGCGCCGAAGCCGTGAAATATCCAATCAATAAAATCAGCCCACTCTGCCGAGGCTTCAATACCGCAAGTCCAATAAAATAGCCGAAATATCCGCTATACGCCATATGCCCCGAAATCGAACCGAGCAATCTTGGGATCAAAACTTGTAAGCCTCGAAGCTGATCCCATCCGCCTTCTTGTCCGAGTTGCAGAGAGGTCGATTCGATCATTCCGGGCACATACTGCCCTAACGTTTCTACCAGGGTAAATCCAACTGCCGAAGCCGCCCCTAAAAGAATTCCATCCAATGGCTCCCAAATTCCAACGCGATCGTTCCAAGGCGCAGGCAAAAATCGCCCGATCGCAAACAAAACCGCGATCGGAATCACTTTCAGCAATTCTTCCATCAACCCTGCACCAAAGAACATGCGGATAAACAGCGTCAACGGATTAATCAATTCTCCAGGCGCGGTCACTTGTCCAGGTAAGACCGATCTAAAAAATTCTGCAAACAGTAGCAGCACTGGACTCCGCAGTAAGAAGTAAGTGCCCATTGCCGCAATCACCATCACCCACCACGGTTTTCGCTTTCCACATAGTCGATAGACGAAGTACAGTCCAACGAGTGCAATGTATCCCGCTAACAAGCGATTGAACAAAATCGGTTGTCCAACAGCAACAAATAGCGACACCACAAATCCGATTGTGACAATGCCCGGAACTAAGAACGCCTTGCTGGTTAAATCTCGTCCGGTTGAAACAATTGGGAAAAGCTGCGTCAACGTGACTGATTCACGAGCGGGCGGGACGACTGCACCGCGTTCCGTTACCGCCGCACGACTAGTATTGAAATCTGCTAGATATTCAAAAATATATTCAGGTCCATCGTTTCCCAATGAAATACGATCGCCCGATCGCAAAATTTGGCATCCCCGCAATCGCTTGCCGTTCAGGTAAGTTCCATTCGAGCTATTGAGATCGCAGACCCACCAGGTCGGGCGGTCTGCATCTTCGATTTGTTCTGAAGGACGAACCTCTGCATGACGACGCGAGACCGACCCAAATAAAACTGGATCGACGGCAATTTGGCAACGAGGATCGCGTCCGATCACAGTCGTGTCGTCGATCGACAAAGCGTGAACAATTAATTTTGGATCAGAACTATTGCCGATCGACAGTTGTCGGAGGCAAGCTATGGGACTAATTTCGCCCGTCATAGAAGGGAGTGGAACAAGGGGTGTTCGCTAGAGAAAAATAGGAGATAAATGAAATTGTAGGTAGAACTCTAGCGCAACATTCTATACCTATCTTCAGGGATCTATCACGTTTAGCTAGAACAAACAGGAAATCCCTAAAAATCTTTAAAATTACTGATTATTTGCTCTCGCATCTGCGACCGCTGCTAGAAAGCAAATGACAGTTAACGGCGCACTGACTGCCAAAATGATACCTGTAACCAGCGTGCCGTATTCAGGATTACCTGAAGTCAGTTCAAAAACGCAGCCCACTGCTGCGATCGCCGCAACACAAGAACCGCCTAGCAGAATGCCGCTCTTAGGAGTCATGATCATAATATCAATTCCTTAAATGATTAAAAAACCGCCAGAATTGACTGACGGTAACAACCATTATCCGATGTGGCGGACATCGCTTGCCGAGAAGCCGCGTTTTTTCAATTCTTGATTCAGCGCAATTTGATTTTCCACGCGATCGACAAACAATACGCCATTCAAGTGATCGATTTCATGTTGAATCGCACGAGACAATAATCCATCCGCTTGCAAGGTGCGCATCCGACCCGTTTCATCTTTGAAAGACACTTCGATCATTTCAGAACGTTCGACATCCAGATAAACACCCGGAATGCTGAGACAGCCTTCTTGACCAGAACAGGTTTCTTTGCCGAATTTCTTAATCACCGGATTAATCAAGACCAGCGGCACAGCTTCAGGTTTATCGGGGTCGATATCAATGACAACGATTTGCTTGTGGATACCAACTTGCGGTGCAGCCAACCCGATCCCATCCTCGCTATACATCGTTTGCAGCATTTGGCGCACGATCGTACGGATTTCATCGTCTACCTTAGCGACTCGTTTTGCAGGCTGACGCAACACGCGATCGCCCATATGGTGCATCTGTAAGGGCGGATTTTCTAACTTTTTCTTCTCAACTAGAACTGAGGAGGGCATGGGATGTTTCACCTAAAAATCTGATCGAAGGTCGGAGTGATTCCGTGTTGGTTCTATTTTAGCGTCAGTTTGATGAATTTGCTGGCTTGGGTGTGCGCAAGTTCATCTCGCTAAAATCCCCCAAAACTAGGAAGTTTCAGTTGAAAACATCTCGCATCCCACGGCAATTTCGGATGCCCGATTCAATTGAGCAGGCTACAAGGGTCTTCGCACTGAAAGAGAGACATAGCGCGATGCGGTTCTTCACAAAGTTAGAGTATTTGCTGCGGGAAACGTTTTTAGGATTGCGACGTGGAGGCTGGATGAATTGGGCAGCGGTCAGTATGGTGACTGTGCTGCTGTTTTTGTTCGGAATGAGTTTACAGGCTTCTTGGCAACTAGAGAGTTTATTAACTCAGTTTGGTAGCCAGCTTGAAGTGTCAGCCTATCTCGAAACCGGGGTGTCAGCAGATGTGTTGCGATCGACCGTTGAGAGATTTCCTGAAGTTGCCTCAGTTGAGGATGTGACAAAGGAAGAAGCTTGGAGCCGATTGGTAAAAGAACTCGGCTTATCGAATTTGCGAGATGCAACGCAGCAGCTTGAAGGCAACCCACTGGTCGATGAATTGAAAGTGAAAGCGCGATCGTCGGACGTGGTTCCGGTTCTAGCCGAGAAATTAAAAAAAGTTCGCGGAGTCGATGAAGTGCAGTACGTGAGTGAAGCCGTGCAGCGGATTGCTCAACTCAACACCGGATTTAATCGAGTCAGTACAGCGATCGTGGGACTACTCACTGCAACTGCGATCGCGGTAATCAATACAACGATTCGGTTTATCGTGGTCGCACGTCGAAAAGAAATTGAGATTATGCAGTTAGTTGGCGCAACTCGAAGCTGGATTTATTTGCCATTCTTGGCGCAGGGAGTCGCATTTGGGATTTTTGGCTCCGCGATCGCATTTGCGCTGATTCAAGGCATTCAAAAACTGATTCGCAATCAACTGAGTGGACAAGCTGAGTTTGTTCAATTTCTGACGACGGGAGCCACTCGCCCGATCGATTTGATTGCGCTACCTTTAATTTTGCTGACGTTTGGTGGACTTGTTGGACTCCTGGGTAGTATCTTCGCTGTGCGGCGATTTGCAAAAATTTAGGAGCATTGAATGAAGTCTCAATGGGACTGTTTGCTAGAGAATCTAGGGGCTTGGCATGGTTCATTTACAAGGCTTTCGCCCTCTGGGGAATTGATTGAAGATACTCCCTCGATCGTGTCTTTCACGGGACTCAATGACAATCGAACCATGCGGCAAATTGTCCGCCTAGAGCCAGCAAATCAGCCTGTGAGCGAGAAAGTTCTGGAATACAGTACGCTCGGTCGAAATATTCTGTTCTTTGAGAACGGCGCGTTTTCGTTCGGCTCCATTCAGCGCGCGCCTTTTTCCGAATTTGGGGCAGAGCTAGGATTGATTCATGGCGATCGTCGATTGCGTTTAGTGCAACTCTTTGACAAACAATCGCAGCTTTCTGGACTGACGCTGATTCGGGAAAAGCTGGCAGAATCCGAGACGCCAGAACGTCTGCCGCTTCAGGTTGAAGATTTGATCGGGACTTGGAAAGGAGAAGCGACAACAATTTATCCAGATTGGCGATCTCCTGATACTTACACAACAGATTTAAAGGTTTGGCGAGACGGCGATCGCTTGAATCAAGAATTACAGTTCGGGCGCACGATCACAACCAGTGCCTTAATTGAAGGAACGATTCTCAAGTTTGACAGTGGCAGTCAGATTGTCATGCTCCCTGATGGAGCTTCTTCCAATTGCCCAACCGAAGTGAAATCAGGATATCCCTTTGTTTTAGAAGTAGGTTGGTTATTGCAGCCCGATCTGCGTCAGCGGTTGATGCGAAGCTACAGCCATAAAGGGGAATGGGTCAGCCTCACCTTAGTCACAGAGCAGAAAATTAGCTGATAATTGAAGAAACTCTAAAAACAGTTATGGCACTTACCGTTAAGGATTTAGAAGTACTCCAGCAGCACTGCCCTGACTATCGAATGGAGCTAGTGAATGGAGAAATTATTGTTATGAGTCCTTCAGGTTACGAGTCTGATGAAGTTGCAGCCGAAATGATCCGGCAGCTTGGCAATTGGGTCAGACCCAGAAAACTCGGAAGAGTTACAGCTTCGAGTGCGGGTTTTACCCTGCCGAATTCTGACACCCGCGCTCCAGACGCTTCATTTGTTCAAGCCGAGCGATTACGCCGCAGTCCTCAGAAATTTGCTGAAATCACTCCCGATCTCACCGTCGAAGTCAAATCGCCAAGTGATAGTGTTTCAGCACTCAGAAAAAAAATCGATGACTTTCTCAACCTCGGAACCAGAGTCGGACTCTTGATCAATCCCGAAAAAGAATGGGTTGAAATTCGTCGCAGTAATCAAGAAGCGATCGTCCTTCACAATGGCGACATCATCACCGTCCCCGAACTCCTCCCCGGTTGGGAAGTCAAAGTCGAAGATCTTTGGTCACCCAAATTTGATTAAATCGCTGGATTAAATCAGCGAACACTCTCTCTCCAAAGCCTGCCGCAACAGATCCTTGTAGCCGCGATTATTAATCACATAAGCGCCAAATCGTTCTAGATGCGGATTCATCATCTGAGCATCAAATAACACAAAATTCCGCGCTCTCAAGTGTTCAACCAGCTTCACCATCGCCACTTTCGAGCCATCTGGAATCCGAAAAAACATCGACTCCCCAATAAATGCTCCTCTCAGAGCTAAGCCTAAAATTCCGCCTGCTAACTTGCCATCTTGCCAAGTTTCAAAGCTATGCGCCCATCCCGCCTGATATAGCATCCAATAAATTTCTTTCAAATCATTAGAAATCCAAGTCGTTTCGCGATTGGCACATCCCTCTACGACTTCCATAAATGCTTTGTTAATCTCAACTGTGAAGCGATTCTGATTCAATACCCGCCGCAGCGACTTGGGATATCTAAATTGATCGTCGAGGGGAATTAGAGTCCGTTCGCGGCTGGTATACCAAGCTAAATCTTTACCTGACTCATCAGACATTAAAAAATAGCCTTGAGCATAGCCTTCGAGAATCGAGGACACATCGACTTGCATAACCTGGCTCCGGGGAGGCTTTGAAATAAAGAATCTACGATATAGTTTGAATTATCTTGTTAGTCTGGGGAACGCACAATGGTCGAACCCATTCCACCAATCACATTACCGCCTGCAAAACATCCGGAGCAGGAGGCGGTTTGGCTACAAGCGAAATTGCAACAGTGGCTCGATGAAGAGTTTCTTCCAGAACCCGCAAATCATCGAATTGCAGAACGCGCCGCTCAAATTTACATGCGCCAACGCATGGAAGACGAAAACGATCTCGGATCGCTGGTGATCGCGATTATTTCAGAGATGCAGGCGTATGATTTTTCTGACAGTTTTTATGGTGAATTCGCGATCGCCAACGCGGTTAGTGATCTGTTAATGGATAGCTTAGGCATCGATCGCTGTTGCGGACAATAGAATTTCGGATTTTGGACTGCAAGCCTGTGATCTCACGACATCCAAAATCCAAACTCTAAACTCGTCTTACCAACTTGACTTAACCACACCCGGCAACAATCCCGCGTGTGCCATTTCGCGAATGCAGTGGCGTGACAGCCCGAAATCACGATAAACGCCTCTCGGACGACCGGTTGCCCAGCAGCGATTCCGCACCCGAACTTTTGCACTGTTGCGGGGAAGCTGTTGAATTTTGCGGTGAATCTCCAGCTTTTCAGATTGAGACGTAGCTGCCGCAAACTGCTCTTTCAAAGCTGCACGCTTTTCAGCGTACTTCTCAACGAGACGTTCGCGCTTTCTCTCGCGCTCAACCATGCTCTTCTTAGCCATGAATGAATTTTGAACCCTTTGATAAAAGACACTATTTTTGATTCTACTCAATAATGCTCGTTTCTAGTGAGTCAATTTCTAGATAAATTCGCAACCTTCTTCGCGGGCTGCCCAACATGGGCGGAAGGGCAGATATCGACGAGAACACAGCGATCGCATTGTGGACTGCGCGCATTACAAACTGCGCGCCCATGATAAACCAGTCGAATCGACCAATTCTCCCAATCAGGTTGGGGTAACAATTTCATCAAATCCTGCTCAATTTTGACGGGTTCTGTATGTTTGGTTAACCCGAATCGATACGATAATCGCTTCACGTGGGTATCGACCGTTACGCCCAGATTTACGCCAAAGGCATGAGCCGAAACCACGTTTGCCGTTTTGCGGGCAACCCCAGGCAGGCTCGTCAAATCTTTCATGGAGCGCGGAACTTCTCCCCCGAATTTTTCCATGATCATCTGGCAAGCTGCTTGGATATTTTTGGCTTTGTTGCGGTAAAAGCCCGTCGATCTCACTAAAGTTTCTAACTCAGAAACGTCAGCGCCTGCCAATGCCGCCGCATCAGGAAAACGGCGAAACAAGGCAGGCGTTACGGTATTCACTCGTTCATCGGTGCATTGAGCCGCAAGGATCGTTGCTACCATCAGTTGAACCGGAGTTTCATAATCTAAAGTACAAGGAGCTTCTGGATAGAGCTGTTTGAGCCGCGCCAGAATTTCTAAGGCTCGTTGTTTTTTTGCGGAAATTCGACTTGTCACTGTGGAATGAGATTCACCGTGTCACGGATGATCAGAAAAACGCCTAATCCCAGTAATAGCACTAATCCGGTCTGCATTACGCCGTCTTGGATTTTGGAAGGAACGGGTTTTCCTCGCAGTCCTTCGACGAGCAGAAACGCCAGTTGACCGCCATCTAATGCAGGCAGAGGCAAGATGTTAATGATCGCCAAGTTAATGCTGATCAGAGCCGTAAAGTTGAACAAACTCGCAAAATCGGTTTGGGCAATTCTCGCTCCAGTTGCCACGATCGCGACTGGTCCTGCGACTTGCTCAGCGGTATTTCTAAAGTTGCTCAGGAGTTGTCCAAATCCGCCAACGGTCAAGACCACAATGCGCTGAAACTCATTTGATGCCATTGTGAAAACCGCGATCGGGTTAGACGGATGCTTGTAATAAACAACCTTTCCGTTCGGCTGCGTCTTGAAATGCGGCTGTAATTTGACTCCAATTTTGCCTTTCCCGCTTTCATCTTTGGGAGTCAAAGTGACGTTAACGGGCTGTCCTTTCCGCTCGATCGAGAGTTGCAGTGGTGTTCCTGGACTCGATTCGATCGTTTGCCGCAACGTATTCATTGCCGTTTCCGATGCACCGAGAGGCTTGCCATTAATAGCGGTGACGACATCCCCGTTTTGCACACCTGCTGCGGCTGCAACACCTTCAGCGATCGCTTCTGGCACGATTACGCCAGGATTGTAGTCGATCGTCGGCAGTCCAACGAATGCCATCTGTCCGACCAAGATGAAATAAGCAAAAACGAGGTTTGCGATCACCCCTGCGCTGATCACAATTGCGCGATCAAGCACCGGACGATTTTTCAACAAATTCGGATCATTGGGCGGAATAGTGCTGTCTGGATCATCATCGGGAAAGCCAACAAATCCGCCCAGTGGCAAAGCCCTGAGTGCATATTCTGTCTGCTCGCCTTGATATTTCCACAGAATCGGACCAAATCCGATCGAGAATCGATTCGCGTAGATACCTTGAAGTCTTGCTGCAAGGAAGTGACCGAGTTCATGAACAAAAATCAGAACCGCTAAAAGAAGGATTACCGCCAGAACAGACATAAGCAGTGAGATTAAGCCACGATGAGATACGTTCTCTCTATTCTAAAGGTTTAATCTTGTCGTCATGGAGTCTGCGTCAAGAAATCCGATAAAAGGAGTAGATGAGTCATGCAAAAGAATCGCGATCGTACGTCTCTCCCATCTCCCCACTCTCCGCAAAATCAATAATCCCCCTTCTCAACACCCTGCCTTCCGACCATCCGGCATCGTTGCTTGGCAGAAGTTGGTAAACTCAAGCTGAATGCCGTTCAGTCGCACCTTGTCTAGATTTGCTTGGGAAAAATTGGTTCGAGTGAGATTTGCATAACTGAGATTTCCATCACTGAGATCGGCTTTGGTTAAGTTTGCCTCCGTCAGGTTCGCATGAGTGAGATTTGCACCCTTCAGATTGGCTTCGCTCAGATTGGCTCGATTCAAGACCGCATGACTTAGGTCTGCACCGCTGAAGTCAATGCCTTGCAAATTTAATCCGCTTAAATTGACTCCTCTGAGATTGACTCCACGTAATTTCAGTCCTTGCATTTGGATGCTTTGGAAGTTACTGTGTGCGAGATCGGCTCGACTCAGATCCGCTCCGCGTAGATTCGCTCCTGTTAGCTCTACGCCGATCAGTTTGGCATCGCGAAGATCAGCCATGAATAGGTTACTTCCTCGCAATTGACTTTGCTCAATGCGGCTATGGGTCAGCGTCGATCGCATTAAATTCGCTGCATTCAAATTACTTTCAGTCAAACGAATGCCGCTGAGGTAAGCATGACTTAAATCCGCTTGGCTGAGATTTGTTTTTTGAAAAATAGCGTTACGTAAATCCGTTGCTCGAAGATTCGATCGCTGCAAGTTTGCTGCGACAAAACTCGCATTCTTTAAATCACTGATGAAAAAGCTGGTTCGATTTAACTGTGCTGAATCTAAGATTGCATCCGTGATCAGTGCATCTTCCAGCGTCGCTCGTTCTAGATTGGCTCCAGTAAGATTTGCATTTCTCAAATCTGCTCCATTGAGATTTGCGCCTGCTAAATCTACTTTTTGTAAATCCGTAACTTCTCTAGGACGATTGATCAATTGATGTACTAACCGCCATTTCTCAGCTAAGACCGTACGATCGCTGAATCTAACTTGCTTGAGTTGCGCACCTTCGAGATGAGCCTTGTCTAAATCAGCATCTTCTAAGTTGGCACCTCGCAAGTCAGCATTTGTGAGATTTGCTTGATTGAGAAATGCACCCCGAAGATCGCCATCCCGTAAATTCGCACCTCGGAGATTTGCCCCTTGCAACTGTGCGCCTCGCAGATAAAAGCCTCGTAAATCCGCATTTTCTAGGTTGCATCCAGCACATTGCCGAGTTTCTTTTAACTGTTTGATATGTTCTGGCTTTGCTGCCATAGCGGATGTACAGAGCATTGCAAAACCAATCAGAGCTAGGAGCATTGTTTTCATCGTATATTTACTCAAAAATGCTTGAATTTGAGTGCCCAGAGCTACCATGTTACTGTGGATAAACTTGACCAGAACAAAGTTCTAAAAACTGATCATGCAGGATATTCTTCGCCTTCTTAGTGCTGGTTTGTGGATGGCTGCGATGCAGGTCGCCTTGTCTTTTCCGGCAATTGCACTTCAAGATAAACTGAAAGACTTTGATTACTGGTCAAATCTATGTGGGTTACTTGCCGATTCAGAAAAGTATGAGGAAGCTTTAGCTGCTTGTGAACAAGCGATCGTACTCCGTCCAAAAGATGCTGGAATTTGGGCAGAGCATAGCAATGTCTTGTTAAAGCTGAAAAAATATCCTGATGCGATCGCATCTGCCGATCGCGCTTTAAAGTTTGACCCAAAAATATCCCTCGCGATGACCTATCGATGTATGGCGTTTTCAGCGTTAAATCGCCAGGATGAAGGACTTGATAACTGTAACCAAGCGCTCAAAGTCGATGGAAACTGGGGACGCAAATCACCTTATCTAGCTTGGTTAAATCGCGGCATGATTTTAAGCCAGCAAGGACAATTTGAGCAAGCTCTGAATGCTTACGATCGAACATTGCTGCTAGAAGAGAAAGATTCAATTACTTTGGCACATCGCTGTGAAACATTAACGCAGTTGAAACGCTACGAAGATGCGGTTATCTCTTGTCAAACTGCTTTAGCTGGAAATGGACGTTGGGGAGATAAGAGTCCTGCATTTGCTTGGTATCATGCGGGAAATGCCTATCGGTTATCGAATCAGTTGACTTCTGCGATCGCGGCTTTTGATCAAGCGATTAAGTTTGATGCAAATGATGCCTTAACTTGGAATGCTCAAGCTCTGGTTTTAGAAGAGTTAGATCGAACTGCTGAAGCACTCACATCTTACAATCGAGCGATTCAACTGAAAGAGAAACTATCAGTGGCATTGGTTGGACGCTGTGCCATGTTGAATCGCTTGCGACAGTTTAAAGAAGCATTGACAGCTTGTGATCAAGCAATTCAGGGAGATGGACAGTGGGGACAATGGGGCGCGGCTCAAGCTTGGGATCAGCGTGGGCAAGCCTTGTTGAATTTAGGACAAGCAGAAGAAGCATTAGCATCAGCAAATCGAGCCGTTGGGATTGCTCCAACCTATGCAGAAGCTTGGAGCAATCGCAGTGTGGCACTGTGGGTTTTACAGCGATATCCAGAAGCGATCGCGGCGACTCAAGAAGCGATTCGGCTCGATCCAACTTATGTCTCGGCTTGGTTTAATCGAGCGACGATTCTCAGAGCAACCAAAAATTATACAGATGCCGTCATAGCATACGATCAAGTTTTGAAATTAAATCCGCGCCACGTTTCTGCTTGGGCAAATCGAAGTGCCGTACTCTGGCATTTGAGACAGTATGAACAAGCTTTAGATTCAGCCGATCGCGCGATCGCATTAGATTCGCAATTCATTCCATCTTGGTTTAATCGTGCGATCGCACTTACTGCGATGAACAAGTACAGAGATGCAATTGTAGCTTACGATCGAGTGTTGAAGCTCAATCCGAAAAGTGCAGAAGCAATGACGGGGAAAGGTGTTGCATTGTGGAATTTGAAACAATATCCAGAGGCACAGGCAACTTTGCAAGCTTCGTTGAAATTAAATCCGAATCAAGCGATCGCGCAATCGACTTTAAAGTTGGTGATCGCAGAGGAGCAACGAGCTAAGCAACCGAAAGTTTGTGTTGATAAAAGTAAACCTTGCGAGCCGAAGCAAGCTCTTGATCCGTCGTTGCCGAAGTTCTCTTCTCCGTAACTTCTTCGTGACACGAAATCTTTCGTCTTCAAGATTTTTGGAATCTAACGGAATTTTCAATTCTCACTCAACTCGGCAGATCGATATTTCGATCGCGAAATTTAAGTATAAATAAGAACACTCATAATTTACGGCAGTAACCAGTAGGCTTAGGAAGCATTTCCTAGAAATTGCGAGTTCTTAAGAGCTTACATGACTTGGGGGCATTTACAATTTAGTAACAACCTAATCATCATGCTACCAACGTTTTATTCTCTCTGGCATAGGCTGAAGATATGTAATCTGAGCTTACTTATTATTATTGCTATTGCTATCAGTTTAGTATCATACCCCTCAGCAGCTTGGGCTTGGAAGCCCACAACTCACGTCTATCTGGGCAAACAAGCACTGGATGATGCATTAGATGACGGCAAAGTTACAATTCCTCGCGTGGACTATAATAACGGGCAAGTGACTGGAGAAGTCGGAACTTACCAAGTTGATCCCACAATTCTTGCTGCGCTCCGCAGCAATGCACCTCAATACCGGGCCGGAATTTTGGGTCCTGATGCCTATCCCGATATTTTGACCGGACAGCAAGTGATCCACCCATCGGCTTCAGAGACAAAAATTGCAGGAGGACCTAATGCATGGTTAGCCTACTTATGGGGTCAAGCCAACACTGCAAATACTTCAGCAATCCGAGCATTTACAGTCGGCTATCTCACTCATGCAGCAGGAGATATGTTCGGACATACCTTTGTGAATAATTTCTCAGGCGGCTCCTTTGCCATCACACCTCCTGAGGGACCTGCTAATGCAGTAAAGCATATTGTCGTAGAGGGCTACACTGACAAACGAGTCGATGCCCGCGCAATGGATCGGAATTTTTTCAATGTCAGCATTGATGGAGTCAGCGATTTCATTTATCAAAACATGATCGACGCTCGACCAGGGACAGTTCTCGATGGTCAGTTGCTACGAGCCGGAGGAGCAGGTACAGATCTGTCTGTTCCTCGAATTTATTCGACTCTGCGGGCTAATCTTCAGCGCGATATCAGTACTTACTATGCCAAGAAAGCAGACTACGATCGCCGCGCCGACGCCTGCAAACCTCTGGATTTTAGCTGTAGCCGAGTTGCGATCCTGGCTGAAAAAGGTACTTACGTTGCGACGAACGGAATTCAAGTCACGTACAAAGAAGCTTGGCGAGATGATATTGATAGTGGTCTGAAAGCTTGGCCTGGGGTCAGCCATGAAGTTGCAAAAGCATTATTTTTTAATACTTCGCGATCGGCAGATACGCAGCGAGCTGAAGCAGTGTTACAGAAATATGTCACTGATCATTTGCTCTCCATGTCGGGAGCGCCTGATTTTGTGGGTTTGACAGCTAATGCCATCAGCAGTATCGTCGATGCGATTACACCAGACTTTCTCTTAGAACCGATCCGTAAACTGAAGGAAGATCTGCTGAATACAATGCTGAAATCTGCGATCGGGATGACCAAGCAAGAACTGAAGGAGTATCTCACAAGTCCAGACAAATACTTTGATCAGGTGTTAGGTCGTGGATCTGGAGAAAATACCAACTTGAAAAGCTTCAACGCCAATTACCTAAAAATCAAGGATACAGGTTACACCAACCCGAGCGAATCCTTCAATGCCAATGTCGTTCCTGCGGCTTACAATACGATCGTGATGAGCAAACTCATCCTACTGGGTCAAAGCGAAGTGAATCGCCTACTCAGCGATTTGAAGAGTTCCGCGCGCCTTCAGCAACCTAATGTCATGCTCGGCTTTATTAGTACTTTGGATGGGGACAATCAGTGGTCAAGCGGAATGGTCTTTGCCCAAGATTGCAATGCTTATCGTCAGATCTTTATGAAACAACCTGGTGAAAAAGGCGCTTGTGCTGGCAATGCATCTGTAAATCCTCCGACTACACCTCAAAAGGTAAGCTTACGAGGAATCGTGCATCTGCAAAATATCGGTGATGTCCCATTTCAGAATGATGCTTTTGCGGGAACAAGAGGTGAATCACGACGCTTAGAAGGCTTCTCTCTGCAAATTTCTGATTCAATCCCGGGTCTGGGCATTGAGTATATGGCGCACATCCAGGATATAGGAGATACACCTTGGGTAGGAAGTGGTCAATTCGTTGGAACAAGAGGCAAGTCTCAAAGGTTAGAAGGCTTTGCTATTCGGTTAACGGGTTCTGCCGCTGCAAACTATAACGTCAATTACTTCTGCCACTTACAGGATATTGGCGATACCCCTGTGCGATCGAATGGTCAATTTTGTGGCACGCGAGGTGAATCGCGCAGACTTGAGGGTTTACAAGTTTGGATACAAAAGAAGTAAAACGTTCCTGATTCCGTTATCACTTGCGATTTTCATCTTGACCGCGTGACGTTAGAGTTTGCGAGTCATATGTTTGTGGGTCAAAAAGAGCAAATTGATAACCTGCAGACAACTACACTCTTCTACTTTCAAAGCAACTCTCCTATCGCCAAATTTTTGCCCGACTGCAAATGGTTTTCTACCTGCAATCGGGCAAAAATTTTAATCTTGTAATGGCACTAGACCCGTTTGAGCGAGTAATTTCTGTCCTTCCTGAGTCTTCAGAATTTCCGCAAATTTCGCGCCTATCTTTGATCGATCGTTGTCTTTCGAGTAAATCACCACGATTGGATAAGTCAGCGGATACTGTTGCGATCGCATCACTTCGCGATTTGCCGAATAGCTTCCCTTTTGATTGCATAAATCCGTACTTGGACGAATTGGCTCTTGAGGAAGCTTGAGCAATTGGATCGCTTTGTGCTCTTTGGTTTGAATAGCTAAGGGATAAACCGCACATTGTCCAAATACTTTACTCAAAGGCGCAAATCCAATTCCTCCAGTTCTGCCTTCCTCAAAATCTCGGAGAATCGATCGCAACATTGGAAAATGCGACTGTTGAGTTACGCCTTGACCCGAAATTGCGTCTTGGCTCGGAAGTTTTTTACCTTGCAACACTCGATTCTCAAAAAGCTGAACGGCTTCTACATCGGTTGGAGCATAGAGTTTAATCGGTAAGGCAGATCCGCCAAGCTCCTGCCAGTTACTCACTCTCGCTTGATAAATCTGTTTTAACTGATCAAGATGAAGCTGCCCGTTTAATTGACTAGGTAGCCCTTGCTGACGTTCAACATAGCTAAAAGCAACGACGACCGCTAATCCGTCATAAGCGATCGCTTGATACTCTAAGTCTGCAGATTGGTTCGGAGGAAGAGGCGCGATCGCAAAATCTACTGTTCTTGCCTGAACTTTTTGAACTGCTTGATCGATCGAATCGGATAGCTCTAATGCTAATTGCAATTTAGGTTGAGCAGCTTTCAATTTTGCTTCTAGCGTTTGACCCTGCTCAATCAGATCAGGCTGTTGCAGGACATAGCTCCAAGTTCCATTTTTAACTGCGGTATATTTGAACTGTCCTTGTGGGATGCTAACCGCATTGATACAGCAAGGAGCAGGCGCTTCAGGAGACTGAGTTGCCGCTGATTCTGCTTTGGGCAAAAATCGCCAAGCCATCACACCTAGCGCCATCACGCCCACCAGTCCAAGCAGAGGAAGCACCCATCTTGGCATTCGATCTTTTGGCTCAGGAGCAAGTTGAGCCGAAGCTTTGGCAATCTGCTGTTCTGAAGCTAAATCCAGTAGAGCTTGACGAGCGATCGCAGCACTTTCAAACGGAGATTCAATTTCGAGCGATCGTAATAGCCAGTGCTTAAAAGCTGGCTCTACATTCATCCAATGCTCTGGAGAACCAGGATCAAATGGCTTTCCGGCGGCATCAAACTGTCCACCGAGAAGAAGATAAAATCCGATTTGTCCAACTGCAACTAAGTCACTCGCAACCGTTCGAGGCGGAAGCTTAATGAATGGCGGAACGCTCAAATCTTCCCATAATGCTAGATCTGAAAGATAGAGAAACAGTGTGGGAGATGCGTGTGAAGTCGGCGGTATCAGCCCGAGTGAATCGTCTTGCTGAGCAACTCGAATAGTATCGAGCCGTAAATTACCATGAGCCATTCCAGCTTGAAGTTGTCCAGCCGGAAGGCGAAATCGTTGTACATGAAGCAGTTCTAACGTTTGTAGAATCTGATTCAGGATTTGCTGTACTAACTTTGCAGGCATGGCACCTGTTTCTGATAAATACGCTTTTAGCGTTGGGAAATGATAGCGATCGTCGAAAATTAAATAGCAACGTTCAGTCGTTGGGTCGGCAATTGTTTCAATCGGGCAGAGTAATCGAGCATCTTGGGAGCGTCCATCTGCTAGGGTTAAGCCGGACAGCCGTTTGAAGGTATCTTTCTGACGGTAGCGATCTGTTGAATTGAAGTATTGATCGGGGAAAATATATTCTTTTAATGCGATCGCCTGCTTCGTCTCAGTTTGGGTAGCAGCATAGACTCTCGCCATGCCTTGTCGATCGATCCAATGTTCAATTTGATATTGACCAAATTGACCTGCAATACGGGATTGTTGAGGCAGTTGAGTGGGGAATTTGCAGGTTTCGCAGTGTAGGGTTTTGGAGCTTTCTCGACACCGGAGCGGATCACCTTGAGTGCAGCGATACTGTTGATAGATTGAATCAAAAATCGAATGACTGCTAGATTTATCCGGTTCAGGTTGAACGGATTCGGGCGGGAACCATTGCGATCGAATTGCATCGAGATCAGGGCGGAACAGAGCCACTGTGTAGAGCCGATCAAATCTAGCTTGGCGGAGTTCAGCGGGAGACTGCCGTAAGTAGGAATTGAAAATTCGTTGTTGGATAGAAGAAATGATCGGCAGCATTCGCCCGATACCTACTTAAGAAGAAACATACAATCTCGATCTGAAGGGTAGATGTATGTTGAAAGATCATCAACGATAGCATTACGGAGAAAAAGTTTGTTGCAGTTTTGGATTGCTGAAATAAGATTGTCAAAGCACTCGATCGAGAACAATCCGTGCAGTTTTAGCAAATGGAGTCAATCATGGCAAAGGAACAAGTAGTCAAGCTATTTCGGGCAGCGCAAATGAATCCAAGTTTGCGAGATGAGTTGAATACAGCACCGGATGTCGATACCTTTGTCAAACTTGCGGGTGAGCGAGGTTATGAATTTACGACTGAGGAATGGCAAGAAGTCGTGCGCTTTTCAGTAGAAGAATTGAAAAGCCACGTCTCAGAAATTCCTGGAATCTAGTCAAACTATTGCGTTGATGCTTCTGGTGGAATTTGTATCGCTCCAAATTCCACCAGAAGCTAAGTTTTTACTGCCCAAACTCAGGCGGAGCTTCTAAAGGAGAGAGTATATCAGGCACAGAAGGAACGGGAAGCAAGCTATTTCCTCCGTTCTCATCCGATGTACCCGCTTCCGCCTGCTTTGCAGATAAGGCGGCTGTCGCTGCTGCTGCTGCCACTGCTGCTGGATCTTGTGCATTCGGATCGAACATCTCAACTTGGATCGCTCTGACAACCTGCTGCCCCGTCGGGCTAGTAACCTGCAATGTGAACATCAGATTTCCGGGTTTAGCTGCCAGTGGCAAAGTCACCGATCCTTCCGGTGGAATACTACCAGGTGTAGGCAGGAGTTCGACTTTACTGCCCGCGCTCGTATCAATTTTCCAAGCCAGAGACACCATTAAATTCGGCTGACCTGGAACGATCGCAACAACATATTTCGGCTGTGCTTCCTGTCCATTAAGCTTCAAACTCAGAATTCGAGGGGGCTTCGGTAGAATTTTAACCAATTCACTTTTACGGGGCTGAGAAACTTCTCCCGTCTTAGAAATCGTCGTTAGTTCAAAAATATAGTCTCCAGGCTTGCCCAATCCCGTTTTAACTGCCTGACAGACTAACTGAGCATCCAGCTTACAAAAAGGTTTCAGCGGCTCAGGCACACCTTGACTAAAATCAAAAGATTGAACTGGACTCACCACGGCTCCATCTGCCGTACGTCCAATCCATTGCAGCGTTTGCAATTGAGCAGGATTCGCGATCGCCCAATTTAACCGCACTTCAGCAGGCTCTAACTTGGGTTGATTTTTAACTTTTGGATCGCTTGGATCAAATTTCGGAACCTCCTGATAGATCGGCTGTGTCGAAGCAAAACTTACAATCTGAGCCGTCGGCATCGGTTCAATCTTGACAGGAGGCGTTTTCTTACTCTCTCCAGTCGCATTGCGAAACGGTTTCGGCTCGATCGTCAACTCAAACACATACTCTCCTGCTTTGCGCGCATTTGTGCGAACATTCCGGCAGACTAACCAATCCACTTGCATCGTACAGACTGGTTTCAGCACATCGGGCAGCCCACGGCTAAAATCATAAACCGTTGGCAGTGTTGCAGGCTTGCCATCAGTAGTTAAGCCGACGAGCTTGAGCGATTGAATTCGATGCGGTTCACGAATTCGCCAAGTGAGGTGCACGACATCGCTGCTCAGGGCTGCGTACTGTGTATCTTCTGGAGCAAAGTCTACGATTTTTGGAGATTCGGGAGTGCGGATGAGAAAAAACCAGAGAAGATATGCGATCGCTCCAACCCCTAAGACTCCTGCCAAAATCAGAGGTAAAATTTGCCAAAATGGGCGAGCTTCCCAAATCACCAGCCCAGGAGCCGTTTCGGGCATGATCGGATGTTTCTGCTCATCCTGAAAGTTGACGTTAAAATTGATGACCTGCCCGCCACCGACTAAAGGTCTGCGCCACCCTTGTTTAGGCTGGACTCGCAAATCTAACGTTGCCGTACTATGAGCCGCTAGCTCAATGGTTGGAGAGTCTAAAATATAGTTACAGACTGCTTGCGCGTCAACTTCTTGGGCATGAATCGTGAGCTGACGTTGAGTATTTCCTTGATTCGTTAAGCGAACCTGGAACAATCCATTTTGTTGCTTAATGCGATTGCTCAGTGTCCGCAGCTCAGCCTGAAGTGAGTAGACAGGGGTAATCTGCAAGTAGAGCAGATCAACGAATGAAAGATCGGAATAGTTATCAGATTTGATTTGCAGCGTTGGAATATAATTGCCTGCGGTTGCAGTCAGCGGCGGAGTCACAATCAGTAGAATTTGATCTTGCTCGCCTGGATTTAGATTGAGGCAGTCTGATTCTAAAATAAATCCAGAAAGTTGAACTGCCTGCGGATAAATGACTTTCCACCAGGCTTGCGGCAAGTCATTGCAGACAAATCGAAACCGATCGACGCGATCAGAGCGATTTTGCACCATGATTTGCACTTGCAGTGCCGCACCAGGCTGTACGATCGCAGGCTGAGTTACACTCGTCGCAGGTTGAATTGCAAAGGTCGGATCACTCGCACTCGCGCTTGCTTGAACTGCTGCTAAGACTTCTAGCTTCTGCTGGCACTGAATCGCTGGAAACTCTGGGTAATGCTGAAGTGCATCAACCACGATCGTATAGCTATACGTCGCTGGAAATGCTGCCGCCGGAATGTGAAATTCAAAAGACACATCTCCTGCCTGCTGTGCCCCGAGTGCTAGAGATTCTTGCGGACTAAGACACCACGCTGCAAGTTCTGGAGCCATCTCTTCTAGAGACACATCAATGATGGCATGATGATCGCCTTGGTTGCGAATACTGACATCTAGCGTAAAAGAGGTGCCGGGAATGACAGTATCGTGACCCGACGAATTGACGATCGCAACTAATGGCTTAGAGATCGGTAGATTTTGATCAGTATGAGCATCCTGATCGCGAATAGGCTGCAAATTAGAACTATACAGAGATTGACCTGCAAAACGGGTTTCTTGCAAAAACCCCTGTGCAATCAGAGCCTCTAACTCTTGCTGAATTTCAGCCCGCTGCCCTCCCAAAGCTGTGGCAATTTCCGAGAGTGTCGAACCCGAATGACGCATCAGCCAATTCACTAGGCGACGTTGATGAATGGGCAACTGCAAGAGTTCTTCTAAGCTAGGATGTTTCGCAGCACTAATCACGATCGCACTCCAAATTCTTAAATCGGTTCACTTGATCCATCTGCACCTGAGTATCTGCACCTCCACTCAGCACCAACACCTGATCTTTCACAATCGCCACATCCACACTCTCAATCCCGGCGTTCGATCGCAACGACTTTTGGATGACTTTGCCAGAGTCAGGATGTTCAGCCCGATGACCATTCGGCGAAAGTGCCCATAGCTTTGCTGTGCCATCTGCACCAGCACTCGCAAGATAGCAACCATTGGGACTCAAGGCGACACTGCGGACTGGTTGCCCACCATGCCCATCTGACCACTGTTCGATGACTTGACAGGGCTGCTGCGAATCAAGGCATTCCTTCAGGTTCCAAAGCGTAATCGTTCCTTGATTATCGGCAGATGCCATGAGATTAGGTTTTGCTTTCGCGCTTGCTAGGCTTTGAATATATTGGTTTTGCCCCCCTGCAACCGGGTAGCGAATGGGCTTATGTTGTTTACGGCTCCAATTCCAAAGTTCTAAGCGATTGAATCGTCCCGCGATCGCTAATTGCTGGTCTCCGACTAACGCTAAAGCAGAAACCGCAAAATTGACCGTTAAGGTTTGTTCAGGCTTGGTATTCAGACTCGCACTACTCAGTTTCCATTGTGCAACGGCTCCACTGCCATGACCACTGAATAGGTATTGAGAATCGTTGCTAAATCTCAGATCAAAAACGCGATCGCCCGCTCCTAGCCTAAAGATACTATCGGGCGCAGAATTCTGTTTGAGCAGATTGATCAGTTGAATCTCTCCGTTTTCTAGACCTGCGGCAATGCGATTATTGTCGATCGGTTGATAGCGGATCACTCGAACTGCCTGGCTGGTTTTTGAAACAATGCCCATTTCTTGGGACACAAGCGGATTAAAGAATCCGGCAGTCAACCAGCGCCTGAGCGATTGATCAGTCGAGCCTGAAATCGCCTGTTCTGCGGTGCCATTAAACTGAACTGAGGCAACGGCTCCTGAATGCCCACAGCGCGGATTGTGGGGATTGTAACAAGAGGAAATCCAGAGCGGGACAGGGATCGTAAAAAATGCGATCGCAGAAAGCCACCATACCGAAATCATCGGAGCAACTTTCAACTCCAAAGCTTGCAATTCGTTTTGGGTTCTAATCCGAGCGTCTGAGCACACTGCTCGAACAGATAGCATTCCAGATTGAGTTCGTCCGATCCACGATCGACGTTTTTTAACTATCAGTTGAAACTGCTGAGTTTCATAGGGATGAAGTTCAGCTAGCTTTGGAAGAACTTCAATCTCATCAGAAGTAACAAAGCCAGAATCTACTTCAATATGGGCATCTTGAGACACATTCGTTGCATTTTCTAGCTCTAGTCGATAAGTCGCAGTTCCAGTCCGTTGGAAAAATTCGAGGAAGTGTAAGGGAATCTTTTGCTGACGAACTGTACAGCGAAAATCAGCCGCACCTGTCGGTAAAATCTCAAGCGTGCCTGAATCGCTGCTACTCACACCATTTTCGATCTCCGCTTCGACCTGGAACGGATACACCTGACTTTGAGCAGTTTCGACCGGAGGCTGACAGAGAAAGATAGATTCTAATGTCCGTCCAGGCTGGACTTGAATGGTTTGCTCCACGCCATGAGCAAACCATTCTGGAGCTAATCCGTGCAAGCGCAGCGTCGCACGGACAGGCACCTGCCCAGGATTATCCGTGCGGACTAAAAGCTCAATTAAATCACCCGAATAAGTTTGAATCTTGTTTAAAAGCAGATCAACCACCAAGGGGACAGCTTCAGAACCTTGTTCTAGAGTCAAGCGTATTGATTGTTTCGTCTCGGTTGCCAGATCGAGCGAGAAAACCCGAACTGTAAGATTCACTTGTCCAACAAATCCTGGAATCGGATTTGTGAGAATTTTGACTTGGAAAACTGTGCGATCGCCGGGTGGGGTTTTACTACAAACCTCTGGCGACAACCGATACCAGTGATGATCGACTTCATCCACCCCTGCTGCGAGTATTTCCAGTTGAAAAGTCGCAAACTGGGTACTATGATTCAGCACACTGACTTCAAAAGCAACTGGATCACCACCCGGCTTAAAGGCAATTTCTTTCGTGGAAACCTGAGTTTTAATCAGTTCTTTTAACATGAGTTAGGGCTGATAGGTTAGGACTGAGAATGGGTTGAATTGACCTTGAGCGCAGACCGAATCACTTTTGCTTTTGCCAGCAATGCCTGAACTTGCGATTGAGTTCCAACAGTTTCATCTGGCGATCGAGCATTGAGAACTTCCTGATGGAGCATTTCGAGCTGCTGTTTTAAAGAATTTTCTCGCGCCCAGATCGACGTGGCTAAATGTCGAAATGAGCGGGCTAATTGCCCCATTTCATCCCTACGCTGAATAAAACGATTGAGTTTCTGTAAATCTTCGTCTTTGATATCAGCATTTTCCTGATTGAGTGCATTCGCAATTTTGGCGATCGGATGCAACGGCTGAATCACTGATCGTGTCAGCAGCAGATTCAACACCAAAATGATCAGCGCAAAAATCCCAACAAAAGCACCAAACGCGATCAAAAATTGGTGCTGATAACTTTGCACAATGCGATCGCTCGGCATGTAGAGGGTCTGCGCTGCGACGACATCATTCAATTTCCAGTTAAATCCGCGCTCATTCCCGTAAGTTTTGAGATGACTTTTCGGAGCAGCCTCAGGGGTACTATGACACCGCAAGCAACTTGGATCAGTCATTCTCAGAGGTCGTGAGACATAGAATAGCTGCTTGCCTGCGATGGTTTGAAACCCAAACAGTTTTGGAATGTCTTGCTGCTGGCGAAACCGCTCAACTAATGAGGTTTCAAATTCATTCGCGAGATCGCGAAGATTCGTCGGATTCAAGGCTGCTTCTTTGTAGAAAAAGTCCTCGTAACCCATCTTCTGTCGCAATCTCTCAAACACTTCGCGGGCTGAATAAGCCGGAACCGATTCTGCGACAAATTCCTCTTTTGTTTCAATTTTCTCAGCCAGAAGGGGTTGGATTTTCTGCGAGGTGTAATCCCGCACCGAGCTAATGGTCTCCATTAAGGTCATGGCTCGATCGACAACTTGCTGAGAGGCACGGTCTTGAACTTGCCCTGAGATCAATAAGGCACTTAAGCCAGTACTCGCCAGAAACAGAACACTCAGCAACAGCGTAAATTTAAATTGAAGTCGGAATTTATTAAGCATAAGTTTGCACGAATTGAGAAGATTGCTCTGGAGCGGCGGTACTTGCCTGTAATGTAGTTCGCTGCTTCCTTTGCCAAGCAAAATGCAACACGTTAATTCCTAATTCTTGCGAAGTTCGCACGGCTTCCCTGGAAAATGGCACTTCGCCATCCCAAGCCACGCTTAAGTCACCTAGTAGATGAATCAATCCTTGTGAGTTTAACAGCGTAATCGGCTGTTGTCTTAGCGTCGGAAACTGAGAAAATAAGAAAGGTTCTGTCTTCAACGGATGACGGGATGAAAGCAATTCTGCCTGACTGATTGCAATCCCCAACTGATGGCAGTGAAAGCTTAGTTCTGCGTGCTGCTGCTGCAAATATTCCTGAAGTTGCTCTGTAACAGCAGACAGTTCGCATTGTACTGCTAGATACGTTTCCTCAGATTCAGAAGTTTCCAGCAAAGCATCCGTGAGTTGTTGCCGAACCGTCTGTAATTCGGCGATCGCTGATCCTTTCAACGATTCCGCTACTATGATTGTTGTGCCTTGCGCGATCGCGCTTAGCAATCCACGCATCGAAGCCTCATCTAACGCAAGAAATTGAGCTTTTGTCAGATACAACAGATGGTATTTTGTCACAGAGGAATTGAGGGGAAATGCCAGATGTTCAACCCGTCCAGCCATTTTGGGATAAAGTGCGATCGCGCTGTGCAGTAAGGCTCGAAACTGCGCGGTTGCGGAAGCAGAAAAGCATCCCACCTCGACCCATTCTGTTTGCCGGACATGCGCCGCAGGACGGAAGCGCAAATCGAGTTCGTTCAACCCAGGAAACATCACATTTTCTGCTGGTTTGAGTTGATGACGACCCGGAGCTAAGCAAATTCGGCAGAGTTCAATCTCATCGACTTGCGGCAGAGTCACTGTTTCATCAATCCGAAACGTTTCTTGAATCGTTTCTTGTTCCGGCAGTGCTTGTAATTTATCAGGATCGACATAGCGTAGCATCAGAAAGACTTCAACAGGTTGCTTAGCAGAAGCCTCTGAAGCAATACGAAACTCAATCGGCGCAGGTACAACAATCGGATTGCCAAAATTATCGATCGCTAGCCCCGGCTGAATTTGTACCCAACGACCATCGCGGTATTGTGACGAGATCGTCTCCGGCGCACGAATCACAGAAACTCCGAGTCCCCAAACAATCCCAGGACTATGCACAGATTGATGGAGGAGATTTTGCCGCTGACGATGATAGGAATGCGCCTGCTGCCAGCGTTTTGCCGTGATTAACAATCCATCTGAAATTTGCAGCCGCTCAAAGGGTTGTAGCGATCGTTGAAGAAAAGGCATCGTCATGGGTCTGGCTCCGGGGTTCAATCCAAAAATCGTAGGTGCAAAACGCAGGTTTTTCTTGCTCAATCACCCGTCTTACTAGCGCTTCATCGATCGGAAAATCTGGGTCTGGACGCAATTTGACACAGAAATGAAACGGACGACCTCCTCCAAGAATGGCATCTTCGGTTAAATGCGTTGTACCCAACACAAATCCCCGCTGATAAAGCTCAAAGATACTAATGTGCTTTGCCTCTTCAGCGAGATGCTCATCGAGTGGTAAGCCTGTAGCGAGGTGTAAATAAAACCTTAATCCTCGTCTTGTGCCTCGCCATCGGTAGATCTGCATTGCATTCCGAATCAATCGCCGCTGCTGATCTAAGCTCATCTGAGATTCTGCTGACCAAGCAACCCAGTGCGAGAGAAAAGGCAGCAGAGCTTTTGGAGCCGTCAGTGGATCGAGGTAAGCCCAGAGCGCATCTAGGCTCTGTACCGCGGGTTCAAAGGTTTCTTCAAAGATTTTGAGAAAGCGCCCCACAAAATCGATTTCTCGATAAATCGCAGGCAAAAAATCAAGGTACAAACTTCGAGGACGCAGAAAAAGCTGAAATTCTGCGGTTTCAATCTCTGAAGCATGAACGCAGATTCTACCTTGGTAATTGATGTTGAGATGAGGTCGATCGCGCAATGCCTCAGCAGCTTCAAAAAAGTCCGCAGGCACTCGAAAATAAAGCACGGCATCCATCGTTTGATGCGGCAAGATCTCTGAGCCTTCCATCCCTACCCAGCACCAGTCTTGCGGAAAATTCCCTTCCACCTGTAGAGAGACTTGCATCGGCTCTGAGCCAGTATTTCTGACTTGTACAACTAGCTCACTCGGCTCACCTGGGCGAAGGAGCAACTGAGGAATTGAGCCTTGCGATCGCGCCGAATCTGGCGTTTGCATGGGAGTGAGATTGACGCTGAGAGTTGAACTAGAACGCATCTAACATCCTCCCTCAATTCATAAAGCTAATCGCATGACTCGATCGCAGCCGAGGATCTGCCCAAGAGCAAATCAATCCTGTCTTGCCTGGATCAATCATGCCGTCTTGCGCTAGGGTGCGTATCCAGCCTGAACCTTGCCGCCGCAGTTCAAACAACAAGACTGCTCCCAAATACCGCACCCCCACAATCGATTGGAACAAACTCACAATGTCCGAAACATAAACCGGACAGCCAAACTCCCACCCGCATCGATCCACGCCACCGATGAGCGGGTTCAAAAATCGATATAGTTCAACTTGTAATCGTCGAAGAATCGTTTGCTGTGCTTGGGTATTTTGATATTCAGGCAGTAATCCAACTTCGACTTGCACAGACACGCCTACATATTCTGGCTCTTGCAGTCTTACTTGCACACCAAGCAATCGTCGCTCATCCAAATAGCTGAGGATTTGCGTTTTCAAAGGTAGAGTCAGACTGAATTGGCTCGGTGCGATGCCGATCGCTGCTTCAATGCCATCTAGATTGGCTTTGGGCACAATCAGCAAATCGACGACTCCAGGCGTTGTTTCTTGAGTCGAGCGAATCGGGCATAAAGCGCGCGCGACTGATCCTTGTCCTGCCTGCACGGCTAGCGTTTCAAAATCTTCTGGAGTCACGGCGCGATCGCGCGTTCTCAAGATCTGCGGCACTCGGATCACTGCATCTTCTAGCGATTCTGCATCGGCTCCATGATGCGCAGAGCGATGATTGATCACGCGATCGACATAAGGCACAGCAGATTTCGCAATTTGAATTGTTCCGGCTTGTACATTTCCTTTGCGTCCGCCTCCAGTTCGGTAGGCTGCCATCCGAATTGTTGCCCCGCGTGCTGGAACTGCTCCATATTGCCGCTCCATTTGCTGACGAGTTTCTGAGTAACTTGGGGGTGCTGAGTTGCCAAGTGTGAGCTGATTGCGGCTGCGGACATTCGTTTGGGTTTTGAGTTGTCCAGGTTCTCGAATCAAAGGACCGAACTGAATCTGTCCGGTCAAAGACTCGATCGTATAGTGCAAATCCTCTGAACCAGAATCTGCAAAATCATTCACTTCTCGCCAAATTTGAGGCAATCCTCCTGGCGGAGTTACGATTAAGTGCTCGCCTTCTCGACGCGGCAAAATCGAGCCACTTTGAAGCTGAAACGTCTGCCCCGGTGTGCCGTTGCTTTCTCCAAGCAATTCATCTCGAATCAGCGTACATTGATGAACCTCGATCGTCCCCCCAATCGTTCGAGCCGACATTCCTAGTAGTTCTGGGGCGCGTGCATATCCAGACTGTCCCATTTGCGGTTGAGTATATACACACCGCAACCAGCGCCCCTGATATGCGCCAAAATACGACACTGGAAAAACCAGCGGTAAATGCAGCGTAACATCAGCTTCTCGAATCGCATTCCGAACCGCTTGCCCTGCTTCTCGAAAGCTAAATCCATACGTTGCATCGTCGTCTTCTTGCAGCAAAATGGGCTGCCAAGATGAACCAGTCCAAGCTTCCCAATGGCGCGGAGGTTGGTTGGGATTAATCCCAACTGAGCTAGCGACTTCACCTTTGAGCGTCAACGCTAGCACATTGCCTTCAATCTCAGAGCGAGGATCAAACACAATGTAAAAGCAATTTCCAGGCTGAGGACGCTCATTGAAAATAAATTGTGCTTGTCCTTCCCATTGCCCATCTTCTTCCGTCCAAAAGTTCGTTAAGCGATCGCGTAACATGACGGGCGCAGCGTCGGCAGTCTCAGAAGTCAGAAAATGCGTAATCCGAGGCGTACCAATCGTTAAGGGTCGATCGGTACTAAATACGATCGCGTCTTGGGATTCAGTCCGAACCGTTGCAACTTCTGTACCCGGTGAAATTTGATACGTGCTTGGCAAAGCAGCCGTCAGGTAAAAAGTAACTTCAGTCTGAGCAGGAGTAGGAGGTAAAAGACGAATGCCTAGTAACTCTAAGAATGCAACATAATTGCGGCGTGGAACCTGATTGAACCGAACCAGCATTTGGTCAGTTAACCAGGAAAAAAGCTCAACCATCGTAATGCCAGGATCGCCCGGATTAAAGTTTGTCCATTCGGGACAGTACCGAGGAATCCTGAGAATACATTCATTCACCAGATCTTCAAAGGTGCGATCGTCCAGATCTGATTTGGGTAACTTAGGCAGAAACTCAAATTCCATATCCATAAAATTGCGATCGCAAATCAGAGTAAATAGCGATGAGCTAAGTCAATTTAACACTGAAACAAATAAGTGAATCACCGGATTTAGCGATGCCGTAATTTTACGGATTAGCTTGCAGGCAGTAGGTAAAATGGATAAACCAGACTGCGGCGATCGTGCGTTTCTTTCGGGTGATATTCCACGAGAATGTCTATCCTTCCCCGGATCGGATCTGGCTCAGTGCGAATGCTATCCACGACAATCCGCGGCTCCCATTTTTCCAATGCTTCTTGCACATAAACTCGTGTAAGTAACAGTGTTTGAGTGTTCAGCGGTGCAAATGTTAACTCCGACAATCGCGACCCAAAATCAGGACGATACACTCTCTCTCCCAGTTCTGTGCCTAAGATAATTCGGATCGATTCTTCAATATTTTGATAGGTTGCACTCAGATGTAACCCACCTTGAACGCTCACCTGTAGCGGAAACGCCCAACCTTGACCCAAATGATTTGCAGAAATCATAACCTGATGCATATTTTTGAGATGATTATTTCACTGCGATCGTGAAACTACTTCCGTAGCCCTACGGTTTCATCCGTTTTGGAATTTAGAGATAAGAGCAGGTGTGTGCGTTTGCAAATCTCTCTACGATGACTTCTCTAACTTCCTGGGCTGAACTCAATCAACAGTATTTGCAAACCGCGATCGCGCATGTTCGGCAGCAACTTAAACAAGATCCGACATTGTTTGAACCTGTCGCATTCTCTCCAGAAGCCCCACCTGCGCTTGTGACACTCTGCCGAATGTTCAGACTGTCTGAATATGAGCGCGATCTCTTAGTCCTCTGTGCAGGCATGGAGTTCGATGGCGAATGGGCAACGCTCTGTGCCACTGTTCAAAACGATGCACAAAAGCCTTATCCAACATTGAGCTTAGCACTAGCTACTCTGTCAGATCCGCATTGGAGTGCTTTAGCACCAGATTCACCTTTGCGGTACTGGCATTTAATTGAGATTGGAGCAGGTAATGCGCTCACTCAAAGCCCCATCCGAATTGATGAGCGCATTCTCCATTATTTAATCGGGCTACCTCAGCAAGATGAAAGATTAGCAGGATGTATTACACCAGTCGCTTCTGATGCGATCGCGCTGGTAGAATCACACCAACGGATTGTCAAACAGAGCTATCAATCCTGGATACAATTTGCGCAGAAACAATCCTTAAAGCAACTTCCGGTCATTCAACTCTGTGGACAAGATCGCATCAGCTTACAAGCGATTGCACTTGCGATTGCGGCGCGATCTCAGCTCAATCTTTTTGAGATCGCGATTGATACCCTTCCGACCGACATCGCGCAATTTCATCTCTTGATGCGTCTATGTGAACGAGAATATCTGCTCAGTCAAGCTGCATTCTGGATTGACTGCACCTTAGAATCCGATCTCAATTCTACTCAAGCAAGTCTGCTCTCTCGTTTGATTGATCAACTCGCTGCCCCCGTCATCGTGGCGACTTCTGATCGTCGTCGTCAACGTCAGCGTCGTTACCTTAGCTTTGATGTGGATCTACCCTCTCCTGCTGAACAGCGATCGCTGTGGCATCAGCATTTACCCAATTTCAAAGGTCACTTAGCTCCTTTGGTTTCGCAGTTTAATCTCTCTCCTGATGCGATCGAGACAGCTTGTCTGCAAGTTCAATCTCTGCCCATCACTTCGAGTGATGAGTTAGCAAGCAACCTTTGGCAAACTTGCCGAGAACAAGCCCGCCCGCGTTTAGATGAACTAGCTCAGCGCATTTCAAGTTCGATGGGTTGGGAAGATCTAGTACTTCCCGACAAAGAACAGCAAACCTTGCACGAGTTAATTGCTCATGTGAAACAGCGATCTCGTGTTTATGAAACTTGGGGATTCGGCAGTAAAAGTGCGCGCGGCTTAGGAATTACTGCCTTGTTTTCTGGAGCCAGTGGAACAGGTAAAACAACAGCCGCAGAAGTCATTGCTCACGAATTGCAGCTTGATCTCTATCGAATTGACCTCAGTACGATTGTGAGTAAATACATTGGCGAAACTGAGAAAAACTTGCGCCGTATTTTTGATGCGGCTGAAGCAGGGGGCGTAGTTTTACTGTTTGATGAGGCAGATTCATTATTTGGCAAGCGGAGTGAAGTCAAAGATAGCCGCGATCGCTATGCGAACTTAGAAGTTAGCTACCTTTTGCAACGCATGGAATCATATCGCGGACTAGCAATTTTGACGACGAACTTGAAAGCCTCGATCGATCCTGCTTTCTTACGGCGCATTCGATTTGTAGTTCCGTTTTCTTTTCCAGATCAGCAACAGCGAACAGAAATTTGGCGCAGAGTTTTTCCTAAAGATACACCGACTGAAAATCTAGATTTCGACAAGCTCGCCCGCCTAGGAGTCGCAGGTGGAAACATTCGCAATATTGCCGTCAATGCAGCCTTTATTGCAGCAGATGCAGATGAGGCAGTACAAATGAAGCACATTCTGGCAGCGGCTCGCAACGAATATGTCAAACTAGAGCGACCTTTAACCGATGCAGAAACACGGGGATGGGTGTGAAGGCTGAAAAGATTTCCCAACCAGCCCTGAGCAAATGCCTTTCTTTGCCCAGGAAACTACTCTAGCAAGTTTCAACTTCGACGAGCCAGCTTGGGAAATCTCCTCACAACTGCCGCTGTGAGCAAGATTTGCGATCTTGATCCGATCGCGGTTCTTGCCAAGAATAAGCAAAGTGGCTAATCGAAGTAATTCGCGGCGAAAGCGACTTCAATGCCTGCATTTGTACTTCTAACGGCGGACGATTACTCACAGACATCTGCCAAATTCCAGCCAGTACAGGTTTCACCTCTGTCCCCGCAGGTGTTAGCGACAATACGCGCTGCACTTGTTTCACAACACAATCCGCCTTGCCACAAGTCGCATACGACATTGGATGCCAAGCAATATTTTTGGGAAACCGATCCCAAGGCTGTAACCGCGAATCATATCCCAACCCAACCATCTGATTGCCTTCTGGAAAAAATACAGCCCCCGCAGGCAGTCCTACTTGCTGAACCGGATAAGTTGCAACATTGAGAAAATCGACCACTCCCTGCATCGCATGAGCCACACTCAACCGCCACAGATCCATCTGCAAAATTCTTGCCCGCTGCGCGACAGACCCACGAGTATCGATCGCTGCCGAGGTGCGCCCCTGCCACATCGGAACTTTCTCTCTCGGAAATAGCTTATCGACTGCAGCCACATCACTCGCATTGATCGCACCACGATCGAGATACCGTTTAATCAGTTCTCGTCCCTTATTATTCAAGCCGCGATCGACTAACGCTTTCCGGGACGCATCTCCAAACACCCAAAGATCTCGAACCTTCGTGGCAATCGATGCTGTCCCTTGACTACGCGGATAGCGAATGTAATCGAACAACACCCCATCCGGTTTACGTTTTAGGACTGCTTGCATCATCCGGTAATAGTCTTGTTTGGCAGGCAAGCTATACGGATCGATAAACGCTTCATTCGGATTCAAACTTCCCAGTTCTGTGCTTAACCCTGCCAATGTATTTGCCGTCAAACTGGTCTGCCCGCGCCCATTTCGTAACAGTGAAACTTGCTTTTCTGGCTGATTTGCATAGCTATTCCCGAAGTTCATGCTAAACATCCAGGCATAAACTTTTAAGCCGCGCGCGCGACCCTTCTGAATAATCTGTGCCAGTAGATCTACATTACTTGGAGACTGAAGCATCGACTGCCAAGCCGTCGGATTGTCCGACGCTGGTAGTAAAACCATGCCATTAAAAAATGTCTCGACATACACTTCGTTGTAGCCTCGATCGACAATGCGATCGAGGACTTCATCAATCCCTCCAGGTCTTGCATCACAGGCATACAAGCGCAACCAAATGCCCTGAGTTTTCAGCCAGTTTTGATTCCGACATTGCCGTAACTGATTAGCCTGTTGCGTGAGAATTTGCTGATATTTCTGCTGAGCTTCTGCTCCGCCCTTGAGTGCTGCCCGACGCGCCGCATCTTTTTGTGCGATCGTCGCTGAAGTTTGCTGACAGTATGGGAGAAAATCTGCCTTTGCAACCGTACGCCAAACACCCTGGGCAAGCAGACTGGTTGTGACGATCGCAAACACGAATCCCAGTTGAAACCGACGAAAAGAACTCACGCGCATAGATGAATTTAGAGGAACTCGACAAGTTCAGCACAATCTCAGAGTGTATCTGCTCTCATTCAAAATGCAGCACCAAAATTGCCCTGTCTTTTAGGATCGTGAATTGGAGTTCAACGTTCCCAACGAAATTGTCGATCGGATTCTTGAATGGGTAAATCATTAATACTGGCTTCTCGTCGTCGCATCAGCCCATTTTCTGCAAACTCCCATTGCTCATTGCCATAAGAGCGATACCATTGCCCAGAATCGTCATGCCATTCGTAGGCGAATTTGACAGAGATACGATTTTCAGTGAAGCTCCACAGTTCTTTTTTCAGCCGATAGTCCAATTCTTTGTTCCATTTGCGTCTGAGAAACGCTCGAATTTCTTCTCGTCCGCTCAAAAATTCTGCTCGATTCCGCCATTGCGAATCTTCGGTATAAGCCAGTGCAACGCGATCGGGGTCGCGGGTATTCCAAGCATCCTCCGCCGCTTGAATTTTTGCTTTTGCAGTTTCTAAGGTGAAAGGAGGTAAAGGCGGTTTCATTTCCATGTCTCGCATCCAAAATTGTCGCCATCGCATCTTAGAAGGTTTGCGGCAATTGACAAGGAACGAAAATCTTAAAAATTGTCAGAGGATAAAGCAGTACAATTGATCGAGTCTTATCAAAGCTCGACATGCGGCGCGATCCCCTTTTCTACAAACTGTTTCAGCAATCTCCAGTCCTATTATTTGAGTTGCTTGAGACTCGACCCGCGAATGCAGCAGAGTATCGATTTGATTCTGTTGCAGTCAAAGAGCCGAAATTTGAAATTGATGGCGTATTTCTGCCGCCTGAATCTGATGAATCTGGCATTGTCTATTTCTGCGAAATTCAATTCCAGAAAGACGAGAAACTCTATGAACGCCTATTTAGCGAATCGTCGCTGTATTTTTATCAAAACAGTTCTCGCTTCTCAGATTGGCAAGCGGTGGTGATTTATCCCTCACGAAGTTTAGAGCAAAGCAAGCAGTATCCTCACCGTTCCCTCTTAAACGGCGAGCAAGTTCATCGCATTTACCTTGATGAATTAGGCGATGTGCAATCTTTGCCGCTGCTCGTTGCCGCCTTGGTTCTGACGATCAAACCAGAAGCCGAAGCTCCTCAATTTGCTCGAAACTTATTAGTTCGAGCCGAGCAAGAACCACTAACGCTGAGCGAGAGAAACGACATAATAGATATCGTGACCGCGATCATGGTTTACAAGTTTTCAACCTTAAGTCGAGCAGAGGTCAGAGCAATGATCGGAATCAATTTATCTGAAGAACCCCGTGCGATTCGAGAAGCGAAAGAAGAAGGGCGCGAAGAGCAGACGATCGCGCTTGTTTCCCGACAATTAACCCGACGACTCCAGCAAGAGCTTCCTGAATCAGTTCGCTCTCAACTCACAACGCTCCCGCTCCCCATTCTTGAAGACCTGAGTGAAGCCTTACTCGATTTCACAAGCTTGGCAGATTTAGAGAATTGGCTCTCAGAACATTGCGCCTAGTGCCGAATTGGAGCAGTAGACCACTTCTCCCCTTGCACGATCGTATGCACTTGCCATTCACTTAAAGTATCGGGAAAGTCCGATCGATAATGTCCGCCCCGACTTTCCGTTCTCAAATGGGCACTTTTCAAAATCAAATGCGCGACATCGAGTAAGTTGTACAACTCTCCCCAATCCCGCAATTCTGATGCTGAAACCTGAAGTTTCACTGCCTGTTGCGGTTTGAGATGGATTAAGACTTGACTCAGCGGAAGCTGCAAAAAGTCATGCTGCCAGAGTTCGATTTGAGCGATCGCGCTTTCTAAAGTCTTCTGGTCTCGCGAAATGCCTGCACTCTGCCACACTAATCGCGGCAAGGCAGCCCGAAGTTGCTCGATCGAGGTAAATTCTACATCTGCGATCGAGTCGATCTCTGCAACGGTCTGGGCTGAGATTGGTTCGAGTTGGAGCGATCGAAATTGCGCGCCGAACACCAAACACTCTAACAGCGAATTACTGGCTAACCGATTTGCGCCATGAACTCCAGTACTGGCCGTTTCACCGACTGCATATAAATTCTCGATCGAGGTTCGATTCTCCACATCCGTCCCAATGCCGCCCATCCAATAATGCGCCGCTGGAGCGACCGGAATCGGTTCTTTAAAAACATCTACCCCCCATTTTTGACAGACTTGAATAATATTGGGAAAGCGATGCTGAATCGTCTCAACGGGAATGGGACGCAAATCGAGAAATACATTGGCACTCGCCGGATCAGATTCCGTTTTCTGAATGTGATTAAAAATCGCCCGGCTCACCACATCGCGCGGCGCTAATTCCCCCGCTGGATGGTAATCAAACGCAAATCGATGTCCTGTTCGATCGACTAAATGCGCTCCTTCCCCCCGCACCGCTTCGCTAATCAAAAATCTCGGCGCACCCGATTTCGTCAAAGCTGTCGGGTGAAATTGCACGAATTCTAGATCGCGAAGCAAAGCTCCGGCTCGATGCGCGATCGCCACTCCATCGCCTGTGCTGACTGCTGGATTCGTCGTCTGAGCAAAGACCTGCCCACCTCCGCCTGTTGCCAAAATCACAGCCTGAGCGCGAATCCAATGCACTTGAGCATGGTGAATCAAGCAAACTCCCT
Organism: Leptolyngbya sp. UWPOB_LEPTO1; assembly: GCF_017302695.1. NCBI lineage: Bacteria > Bacillati > Cyanobacteriota > Cyanophyceae > Leptolyngbyales > Leptolyngbyaceae > Leptolyngbya > Leptolyngbya sp. UWPOB_LEPTO1. Next base: position 144,683 of record NZ_JAFLCJ010000003.1, read on the forward strand.
GACAGCGATTTTGCTCATCCAGCCAAATATCTAAAACAAACGTCTGATCTAACGTCTGAATATTTTCGCGTTCCAGCACCCGCTCTGCCAAAACGCTCACCACCGCACGACCCGTTGTATCTGCGGCATGTAGCACTCGCCGTCGAGAATGTGCCGCCTCTAACGTCAGCGCCAACTGATTGTGATGTCGATCGAATGCCACCCCCAAATCCACCAAATTGTGAATACAGTCTGCTGCGTGCTCCACCAGAAACGTCACGGCATCGACATCACACAGCCCTGCCCCTGCCGAGAGCGTATCCGCAATGTGCAAATCGGTTGAATCTTGAGGATCGATCACCGCCGCAATGCCGCCTTGTGCCCAATCACTCGCCGAGCGTGCTACCGAATCCTTGGTAATCAGCCCCACCCGATATTGAGACGGCAAACAGAGCGCCGTATATAACCCAGCCGCCCCCGCTCCAACCACCAGCACATCATACGCAGACTGCAACATACGCTTCCTATATAAAAAAATCGCTCCCACAGACATTGAATTCTGTAGAGAGCGTCGAGTTGACAAGTTTCTCGATCGTCAATTAGCGATAAATGCCATTGTTATAGCGATCGCCGCCTTCAACGAGTTCTTTGGACACTTCGGTCACAACGAAATTATCCAAATTCGATTGCAGCACTTCTTTCTGCTTGTCGTTCAGTCCTGGAATATCCAAAACATCTTCCACAGATTCATACGGCGCATATTTAATAATCAATCCCGCCAAAGTCGGATATAGCCCTGGCAATTCGCGGAAAGCCCGAACGTTTGTATTGTTCAGGTCAAGTTTCTTACCGAATTCGGTTGCCATCTTATCTTCGACCACATTGCGGTACTCAGCCGCCAACACGGTGACTCCATTCAAGTTTGCTGCGACTGCCGCTTGGGAAAACCAGCCCAGACAGCCCACCACCAAACTCACCATCGCCAAAACGCGAATCAAACGTTTCATTGTTAATCCCTCCCAACTGGATCGAGCAAACGCAATACACAGCTTTTATTAGAGCCTATCATTTTGCGACCGCGATTGAGAATCTTTTAGATGAGGTGGGAAGTCCCCTACTCCCCACTCCCCACTCTCCCCAAAAGCAAATTAACTTACCGCAGGGTTTTGAATGAGTGTGTCAAAATGATGATTTAGTTCCAAATCGGGTGACTTTGTGATTGAGGTAGAAGTCCATCAACAACTCCGCGCCTTTCTCAGAGAACAAGGCGAATTGTACTGGTCGCACCATTTGACGATGGCGCGTCTGGTCGCGCGGGCGCTTCGGATTGGACGGAGTGCCTTGATTCAAACCGGGACACCGGGTGATCTTCAGGGACGGTATCGCCTCAGTTATCTTGTGCCCTTGCTGATGTGGCAAGAACCAGTGGTTCTGGTCGTGCCGGAAGCGATTCAGCAACGGATTTTAAGAGTCGAGATTCCCCGATTGCGGCAGTGGATTGAGTATCCCAAACCGATTCAAACGGGCGATCGCTGGCCGGCTCCCGATTACAAAGGCATTTTGATTACAACGCCTGAAGCTTGGTTGAGCGATCGCTTAAATTCCGCGGGCAGATTTCCGACTGGGATTCCGACGATTATCGATGGGGTAGATGATCTCGAATCTTGGACGCGCGATCTATTAACCGTGCAACTTGACTCGGCAGATTGGGAGGCGCTGATGCTAGCTTGTCCAGCGCAAGCCGATTTGATTCGAGATTCTCGGATTCAACTGATTCGAGCAATTTTTCAACATCCTGCTAATCCTTACGAATGCTATTTGATTGAGCAAGCTGAACGCGATATTTTACTCGAACTCAAATTTTACTTAACTGAGACATTGCCGCCAAATTGGGCGCATTTTTTTGAGCAGTTACAGCAAAACGATCGCTTAGTTTGGGTGACGATTTTACGGCAAGCTGGACAGTTTTCGCTGCATTGCACTCCGGTGAAGATTGCTTCGTTTCTAGAGCCGATTTGGACACAGCAGCCGACGGTTCTGATCGGGGGCGCGTTGGATCTCGATACAGATGCAGAGATTTATCGATCAAATGTGGGCTTAGGTGACGATTTGACCTGTTTGAAATTCGCCCTCGATCGCCAAGAAGATCTGATTCAGCTTTATCAGCCCGAAGGAATTCCGCTGCCTAATACGCCTCAGTTTCAAGGAGCGTTGCTGAAAGAATTGCGATCGTTGCTGAGTCTGTCCGCCTCGGTTCAGCGATTAACCGTGATTTTGGTCGGGGATACGCCGCTGCGATCGCAAGTGGGATCAATTTTGGCGGCTGAGTTTGGGTCGAGAGTGCAAGTTGAGCGCACATGTTTGGAAGAAAACGGGATTTTAGTTACAGGTTGGGAGTTTTGGCGAGAGCATCAGGGAGTTTTGCCTGCACCGTATGTGTTCGCGATCGCGACTTTACCGATTCCTTCGCTCGAACATCCGCTGGTTGCAGGTCGCGTTGCCTATTACAAACAGCATCGTCAAGATTGGTTTCGGCTGTATCTCCTACCAGAAGCGCTAAGTGAGCTACAGCGATCGATTGCTCCGGTGCGAGAATGTCAAGGGTTTGTCGCAATCTTAGATAGCCGCGTTTTACACCGAAGCTATGGTGCTCAAGTTTTGACCGCACTCAGCCCATTTGCGCGGATTTCTTATTTGGATTCAAGCTTGTTCAACCCTGTAGACGAATAAGCATTCGCGATATGATCAGAATCAATACACTCAAACATTTTTTTCAACCTTATGGGAGAAGCAAAACGTCGTAAAGAAGCGCTGGGTGAAGAGTATGGCAAAGAGCAAAAGATTGCTCCCTGGCTGCCAGTCACAAAGACTCAAACCCAAAAGTTTATGAATTGGACAACGACGGGGGCATGGACTGGAATTATCCTGCTCGTTGTGGCGTGGCTCGTGATTCGATTTGTCGGTCCGGCAGCAGGCTGGTGGGCCGTGAATTAAGTTAAGAGAATTGACTTTGAAAGGGGATCAAGTTGATTCCCTTTTTTGTTGTGATCGCTTTCTAGCGCCATACAATTCATCCAGCAATCGTTTTATCCGAATTCAGATCACCAGCCATTGAGCCTCGTTGAACAGAAAGTGATCCAAGTCTTTGGGCGCAAAGTAATCTCATAGCTGCATAGTAGCTTTTAGACATCGTTGGCAATGCTTACCTTGAACTGATTCTGGGAATATTGAAACTGCTCGGCTCAGTCTCCATTCAGTCTACTAGTCAACTGTGTCTATCACCAAGATTCAATGAACTCTATCGCAGCCCCTAAGCCCTCTGCATTCATTTATCGACTAGTCGGAACCGCATTAGTCTACTACATTACAGCCAAATTGGGGCAATATCTCGCCATTCCACCTGGCTTTATTACGCCTGTTTACGCCCCCTCTGGCATTGCCGTTGCAGTGCTGTTGTGCTGGGGGGATCAGCTTGCAGTCGGGATATGGATTGCTGCATTAATCGCAGCAGCGTGGCCTCTGTGGGTGAATACGGGCAATGGGGCAATGTCGATGGTGTCAGGATTAGGCATTGCAACGGGTTCTGTTTTGCAAGCATTAGTAGGAGCATGGTTACTTCGCCGCTGGGTTGGAGCAGACCTATTGTTTCAAAAAGCTCAGAACGTCTTCAAGTTTGCGGGAATTGAACTATTCAGCTGCATGATTAGCCCCACCCTTGGAGCCGGAACGATGCTCTTGTGTGGACTCATTTCACCGAATAACTTTCTCAATAGCTGGATCACATTCTGGCTTGGAGACTACATTGGAGTCTTGGTGATTGCGCCGCTCCTCATTTTGATGTGGCTCGATCGCATTGCAACCTGGCAATGGTTAGGACAAACTTTCAAATCAGCTCAAAAGAATGCATTGGATATTGCATCTATTGCTCGCCTGCTGGTGCACCCAGATCATTCTCCTGAAACTTCTCGACAATTTAAGCAGTTGCGAGAAGTTGGGATTTGGTTAGTGCTGATCTCGATCGTCGGGATTATTGCTTTTGGTATGGCATATCCGATCGAGTATATGGTCGTTCCCTTACTGGTTTGGGCAGCACTACGATTTGGGCAGCGGTTCACAAATTACTCGATTCTCCTAGTTGCTGGACTTGCACTCGCAGGAACAATTCACGGAACTAGTTCTTTTAATCGCAGCACGCTGAACGAAACATTGTTGTTGCTGCAAGCCTTTATTGGTGCAATCACCTTAATGATGCTGGTGCTCTCTGCTGTGATCATAGAACGAGAACAAGCAAAAACTAGCCTTGAACAAGCAAATGCCGACCTCGAATCTAAAATTGAGGCTCGAACAGCAGAACTACAATTAGCAAAACATTATCTCGAAGAGCAAGTCCAAGAACGTACAGCCAGTCTGAGCCAAGCATTAGCCGAACTGACTCATACGCACGAAAGTCTCAAGCAAGCTCAATTACAACTTGTGCAGACTGAGAAGATGTCTTCTCTCGGTCAATTGGTCGCTGGAGTCGCCCACGAGATTAATAATCCGATTGGTTTCATCTTCGGCAACATTACTTACACGACCGCTTATACACAAGATTTACTCGATCTGTTGGAGCTTTACCAGACGACTTATGATCAACCGACACCCGCGATTCAAGCCAAACTTGAAGAGGTCGATCTAGAATTTCTCAAAGCTGATCTCCCCAAAACGTTCTCATCAATGCGAGCTGGGGCAGACCGAGTTAAGCAGATTGTTCTGTCTTTGCGTAACTTCTCCCGTTTAGACGAAGCAGCTTTCAAACCCGCTAATATTCATGAAGGCATCGATAATGCGCTCGTCATTCTGGACCATCAATTAAAAGCAACAAATCATCGCTCTGCGATTCAAGTTGTCAAGACTTACGGACAGATTCCCCTCATCGAGTGCTATGTCGGTCAACTCAACCAGGTCTTCATGAATATCTTGGTCAACGCGATCGAAGCAATTGCACCTGATAAGCAAGCAACTCGCACCAACACATCTTGTCATGCACTCGCAGCACGGACAGACAGACCAGGCACGAAGCTATTCGATATACTCCAGACTTATTCTGTTCCAACCATTCACATCGATACGGAACTGCAAGAAAAGTCTGTTGTCATTCGCATCGCTGATAACGGACCAGGGATGACAGAAGAAACCCTCAAAAATATCTTTAATCCATTTTTCACGACTAAACCTGTGGGTCAAGGCACTGGCTTAGGTCTATCGATTAGCTATCAAATCATTACCGAACGGCATCAGGGCACTTTGCAATGCCATTCGGTGCTGGATTATGGGACAGAATTTATCATTCAGATTCCGCGCTAAAGTTCTACACAGCCGAATTTAATACTTCCGCTCTTGTGGCTCGAATTGATTAATCACCACGGGTAGATAGTTAATATCAATGCCTGCTGCTGAATAGTAAGCTAATGTGTGTTTGAGGAATGCAGCATCGTCTCGCTGCTGATAGTCTTCGCGGAAATGGGAGCCTCGGCTCTCTTTGCGATTGATCGCCGAGAACAGAATCATCTCACCGACGACAAAGAGCGATCGCAGTTCCAACGCTTCGATCAATTCCGTGTTCCAGCTTGTTCCCCGATCGTCGAGGCGAATCTGACTATACTTTTGCTGCAATTCCCGCAGTTGGAGTAATCCAGCTTGCATGACTTCATCAGTCCGGAACACACCGCAATGCTCGGTCATACAGTCTTGATAAGCTTGGCGAATTTCGTGAATCCGGTACTGTCCAGATTGATTAAATAAGCCTTGAATTTGGGCTTTTGCTTCTGTGATATAGCGATCGGCATTCAGATCCGGAGCTTTCCGACCTTGGACAAATTTCGCGATCGAGGCTCCGGTTCGCCGCCCATACACGACGCATTCTAACAGCGAGTTACTGCCTAATCGATTCGCCCCATGCACCGAGACGCAAGACGTTTCCCCTGCTGCAAAAAATCCATCGACTAGCTCATCAGCACTCGCTCGAACTCGTCCATCTGTATTGACGGGAATACCGCCCATGCAATAATGCACCGTTGGGCGAACTGGCATTGGCTCCGTCACTGCATCGACCCCGACTAAGCGATGGGCTTCCTCCCAGCAGAACGGGACGCGACTCATGATTTTCTCTTTGCCCATATGTCGCAAATCGAGATAAACATAAGGTCCACCCGGACTTCCATCGGGTTTAACGCCACGTCCGGCTCGCACCTCAGACACGATCGCACGGGAGGTAATATCGCGTGGGGCAAGCTCCATCCGGCTCGGCGCATAGTTTGCCATAAAGCGATCGCCATCGCTGTTAATCAGATACGCCCCTTCACCCCGAACAGCTTCAGAAATTAACACCCCAACCGGATACAAACCCGTCGGATGAAACTGAACAAATTCCATGTCTTCGAGCGGCAATCCTGCCATCGCAGTCATCGCTAACCCGTCACCTGTCGAAGCGTAATCGTTAGACGTGGTGTTGTAAACCCGTCCATAGCCTCCCGTTGCAAACATCACGGCTTTGGCGCGAACGACTTCGATATGTCCGCTGAGCAAGTGATACATCACCACCCCTTTCGCCTGACCGTCTTCTAAGATCAGACGCATCACATACCATTCTTCGTAGATCTTGACTCCGTACTTCATCAAGTTACAAATCAATTCATGCAAAATCGCATGTCCTGTTTTATCGGCTGCGTAACAGGTGCGATTGTGAGAATGTCCGCCGAATGCGCGTTGAGCAATGCGACCATCCGCCAGTCGCGAGAACAGCACGCCCATATGCTCTAGATCGATCACGACATCTGGAGCTTCCTGCGTCAAAATTGCGACTGCATCCTGGTCAGCTAAATAGTCCGAGCCTTTAACAGTATCAAAGGCATGTGCTTCCCAGGAGTCAGTATCATCGACGTTTTTAAGAGACGCTGCCATGCCACCTTGTGCGGCAACCGAGTGCGATCGAATCGGGTGGGTTTTGGCAACAACGGCGATGCTGAGACTAGGATTGGTGCGGACAATTTCCAGCGCTGCACGTGATCCAGCCAGCCCGCCCCCAACAATAATGACATCGTGATCAATCATGGGTCACATTCGGAAAATTCGGCATTTCTCATTGTGACTCGAATTTTGGGTTCTGCTATTTTTTAAGGGTTCTTTTTACAATCCAAGCAGCGATTAAAAGCACAATCGCACTCAGTCCGACAGGCAAAACCCAATTCGTCTGTGGGGTGGTTTGAATCGGAGTTGCAGCGACAGGGCTAGATTGCGGGGCAGTTCCAGCTTGAACTGTCACCTCGTAAGCAAATTGAAATTCATTAAAGTCGTCTGCTTGCTTAGGAGTGCCGCTGATTTCCAGGGTATAAATTCCCGCTTTTGGAAACGTAATGTCTGCACCTGGAATGCCTTGATATTGCTCGGCTGAAATAGCTTTTAATTGCGGTTGTTTGAGGATTGTATTCTTAGAGATCACTTTGAGTTGACAGTTACAGCGATCGAGCGGAATGATTTCTCCACCCGCTTTAGTCAGTGCAAACCAAGCTTGTGAAACTTCACCGACTTTTGGATTATGGTTTGGCTCGATGTGAAAAGTCGCAGCAACATTGCCAGAAGTTTTAATATTATGAGCAATTAAATTATCGTTTAGATGCAGCATAGAACTTTTCTAAAGAGAAGAGCGACCAAAAAATTTGTAGTCGAATCAATAAGACTGTAATCACAAGAAAGATTAAAATTCCGACTCGGAAGCGATGAATAAAATCAGAGTTAATTTCACCCAGGTAATTCGATCCCGTAAGGCTCGTGTGAATCACAGCGAGAATTAAGACAGGAATGCTAACGAGATGGATTTTTCGCCATGCCGTGCCTAATTTAGCAACAGCAAAATCGAAACTTGTCAACGCTAGGGGAATCATCAACCCCAATGCAATTATCCCTGCCCACATTCCAATTTGTTGATTCGGAAGCAGAAATGCGATCGCATAAATATTCCAGTTAAACGTGTGATCCAAAAAATGTCCCATATGTGCACAGGACAGCACAAATGCGCCCACGCCTAACGCTCGCCGATACCGCAACGGAGCCGCCCAAATCCGACTAATCGGTCGCGCAATCAGCGCGAGCATTAAACAAATTAAAGCAGCATGTCCGGTGTAGTCCACCATATCGCTACTTCTAAACAAGGTCAAAAGACCGATCGTCAAAGTTATCCAACCCGCTAATTTAAACAGTTGACTTCGGCGATCGCGACTCAATGTCCCTGCAAATAATCCAGTGCTAATCATCATTGGCGCAGTTCCTCCGCCAAATGCCAGCATCGTCAGTGCGCCTTGTAAGGCATTGCCAGTTTCTGCGGCTTTAATCTGTGCCGCATAGAGAAATCCGCAGGGAATCAGCCCCCAAACTAGACCAAGAATTGCCGGAGTCCACCATTTTCGCGATCGTGAAAAGTCACCCAAGCGTTGACTCAAGCGATCGTGCAATTTTCCCTGAATTGGATGCAGAATCGGAACTTGCGGCAGCCAAGTTGGATTGATATTCGCAAGACCAAACCAAATGAGCAGTAACCCGGTCACGATCGCGAGTCCTCGTCTCAAGGCACTATCAATCCCAGCCAGTTGTCCACCCGCGATCAGCACCGATCCAAGCGCCCCGATCGCGGCTCCGACTAGGGTGTAGCTCATCACCCGTCCAGCATTCAAGAGAAGATTGAATCTCAATTGCGCAAAGCGAGAAGTGCGATCGTTCGACAGCGAGAATGCAACGGTCAGCGAACTACACATGCCCAGACAATGCCCGAAGCTGCCCAAAAACCCAACACTAGCCATTAACAAGAGATCTAACATCCTCCAATGCTATCGCGATTTGAAATCGGGTTGGGTACTTGTGTTTTGGATTTTAGCGTTTGGAGCGAGGGGATATTACAGGTGTAGGTTTGTGATGAAGAGGTCAGTGCAGACTGATCTGGCTCGATAATGAAGGTCGTCCATCTTGGAGCGAAGGACGCTACGAGGCTCCTCCTTGAAACAATGGAACTGCATCCCAACAAGACCGTGAAGCAACTGCCGCATGGGGAGTGGCTATCGCAATCGCAGGTTGGTGCTCGTGGGCTTAATTAATTTGGATTCAGGCGTTTCATCACCCAGCTACTTAATCCACTGATTAATGCGCCTGCCATCAAAATTCCTAACGCAGGTTGAACCACTGGAGTCCAGAGTGAAAGCCAAAGATTCAGCCCCAAAGGAAACTTTGCCGCATTGCCAATGAGCGCGATCGCAAACCAGCCAAAACACAGCAGCACAAAAAATAAATTCAGCATCAAGGCTGTATTCAGCCACTTAAAAACCGTTTCTTTCATCACCCAACACAATGCATCAGCGATTCTAACCCTAACAAAAATCGGGTTGAAACTGAAGACAGCACAACCCGATCGCACATTAAAAAAGTCAATACATTAGAGTTCATGAACCGATGGGAAATCCTTCTCGCGTGAAATTTGCAGATTCTCAGGATCGACGTAATGGCATACCGCATCATTCAAACAAATTACCGCCCAACCCGACTGGTGCATTTCCACTAATTGATATCCCGAAGCATGTTGTACGAAATAGCCTTTGTGATTGCGCGTTCCAGGTTTGACACCGACTCGATCGATAGACATGGTAATCCGCTCCTTAAGCTACAAGAAAATCGTCGATCGACACCCTAAAAAGCAATGAGAAAACGTGAGTTTAGTCTGCTAAACTAAACTCGCACACTGCGAAATAAAGCACGCAAGTTAATCTTTGACTTGCTCTCTGAAGTGACGAAAAGACTGTAAAAGACGAGGTATTTAACCTAGTCTTCAAATACTATCACTGTCTTTCTAAGTTTTCTATTAACTTATTTATGTTTGTATTACAACGATTAAAGTAATCTGTAGATTTTCAACTCAAAAATGCAACGATTTCGTCGCATTTATTCTGATGTTTGTAAATGCTCATTTACGAGCGCACAATTTCAATAAAAAAGAGCCAGAATTCACGTCTGACTCTACAAGAATGTGAAGAAAATTGAAGTAAATTAAGACTCAAATAGCCAGGCTTTGACGCGTTCCATACTTTTCCAACCTGGTTTTCTTGCCAATCCATCTTCAATATTTTGCTGAACTTCTTCGCGCAATTCTTCTACAGCAAAAACCAATTGCTGCGCCATTTCAACATGAGGTCTCACCCCAGGTTTAGACAAGTCCAACATTGCTAAGACTAAATTAATTCGAGCTTGAGCATCTTGTGGCACAAGTTTCACCGCTTTTTGCGCCGCAGGGAACGCTAAAGCGGGTTTATCTGCCAAAAGATAGAGCCATGCCAAGCAAGTCCAAGCTGCGCCCGTTTTACGAGAGCGATCGCAGATTTCTTTAAATACGGGAATCAACGTTTCAGGAGATTCCCCCGCTTTATAGCGCTCTAATCCTTCATCGAAAAGGGTTTCAACCGTTTGAGTCATGACAATTTACAACCAATAACAAAGTGGTTAGCAGCATTGCCACTAACCCCTAAGATCTAACAATTTATTAGTTTAAGCTGAGAATGATTTGCCGCAACCACAAGTTTGGTCAGCGTTGGGATTCGTAAATTGGAAGCCACCCCCAATCAAGGCAGTGCTGTAATCCAATTGCAATCCATATAAATAGAGCAGACTTTTTGGATCACAGACGACTTTGAAGCCATCGTAATCGTAAACGTGATCGTCGTCTCGAATATTGCTGGGATCTTCAAAGTCCATTGTGTAGGACATGCCAGAACAGCCACCGCCCCGCACACCTACGCGCAGGCAAAGATCTTTTCCTTGCTGTTCTCGAAGCGTGAGGACATGTTTAAGTGCGGCATCGGTCATCAGAATGCCGCGTTGGGGAGTTTTGGTTTCAGTTGCTTGTGTCATGAGAATTGCGATCGCTCCTGTAGAAAGGTGGAGAGGTGAAGTCCTTTGACCATTCACTTTCATCTTAGCAACTCTATGCCCGACGCGCCTTGGCAATAAACATTGCGGAACCTTAAGCGAATCGGTGCTGAGACAAGAGGAACAGACTAAGATAAAATCTACTGCTTCACCGTGTTCACTGGTTTGGTTATGACTGGTCTCAACCCCTCTACTTATCGTCGGCTGTTAGAGTTACCCCAAATCCAATCGGTGTGGGAAGGCGATCGCCGTGCGCTCTCGTCTGGTGTGCCGATCGAGGCAAATTGGTCTGATTCCAGTACACCCAGTGATGGCGAATGTATTCTCTGGGTGGATGGCTCGCAAGGGGTCGTCAGAGCGATGGATGTCGTGCCGCCAGAGACCGGACATGAAGCGATCGTCCGAACGTTGTTGCGGGCAATGGAACATCCGCATAGTCCAGCCAAGCCTGCCCGACCGCAGAAAATTGTCGTGCGCGATCGTGAAATCCTCTTCTATTTAAGAGGTGTGCTTCAAGATCTCGACATCGCACTTGATTACGTTCCCGATTTGCCATTAATTGATGAGATTTTTCGCGGTTTTCAGGATGCAACGAATTCTCGTCCGCCCTCTATTCCACCCCAATTTGCCGAGGAATTGTTAGCGAAAGCAGATGTGATCTGGGAAGACGCGCCTTGGTCAGTCTTGCCCGACCATAAAATCATTGAAATTGAGTTAAATCGATGGGATTTGGGCTGCGTCTATGCCTCAGTCATGGGCATGTTGGGCATGGAGTATGGAATTTTGCTCTATCGATCGCTCGATTCTCTGCGCCAATTTCGTCAGCGTGTGCTTTCTAACGATTCGATGGAGCGGATGGAAGAGGCATTTTTAGCCCAGGATTGTTTGTTTCTCACCTATGAAACCGAGGATGAAGACGACTTTGAGGACGAAGACGATTTAGATTTAGATCGCTTTGAGCCAATCTTGCAGCCTGTGTTTGGCAATTTACATCCGCTAGAAGGCATTCGATCGTTTCTTTACGATGAAGAAGCGATGGCATTCATCACCGTTTTAGAAGCGCTGCATCGGTTTTTGAAACAGCATCGCCGGAAGTTGATGAACGAGGATTTCCCGGCGCTCAGCAGCAAATTTAAAATTCCCGCTCCCGATGGCGACACAATTTCAGTCAAAGTGACAACGCTGCCAGAGGTTGCAGAAGAACTGTATGGAATGGTCGAGGACGAAGACGAGGATCTGAGCGCAATGCCAATCATTCGCGATGATCTCGTTCCTGAAAATTCGTTTCTCAGCTTAGGCGTTGTGCCGTGGGACATGGTGGAAATGATGCGATTGTCGGTTCAGCATTTCCAACTTGAAGCGCCAACTCAAGCCGGGGAAGGATTGCCGATTATTTTGATCCAAACGTCGCGTCCCAAAGCGAAACAGATGATCGAGGAAATTGAAGCCGCAGGTGGCTTGAACGGAATTTGCTTTAATCCTGGCTCTGATCCCTTTGTGGACGATCGCTATGATTTAGGGCTGCTGCAAACGCAGAATCAGGAACTTCATTTATTTGGCGAGTTTGAAGAAGACGATCCCACGCACGCCCAAGCCCGGAAAAAATGGGATCAGCGCTGTAAGAAAACCAAGGGAATTTGTGGCTTGCTGATTGCTAAAGGTTTGACCGGAGGCAGCCGGGGCAATCCAGGGCTAAAAGACATGATGGCGCTCTATGAAGTGAGATCGCTGACCTCAGAAGATCTCGGCTTAGGTACGTTAGAACGCAAATTTGCAATTGATGGATTCTAAACTTATGGTTTCTGACATCAAAGCAGACCTAACTTACCCGGAAAGCGACGGCAAGCCAATGTCGGATAATACCAAGCAGTTTGAATGGATTGTTTTGATCAAAAAGAATCTCGATCTTCTATTTCAGAACTATCCGAATATTTTTGTTGCAGGCGATTTGCTCTGGTATCCAGTCGAAGGCAAAGCCAATATTCGAGTTGCACCGGATGCGATGGTTGTTTTTGGCAGACCGAAAGGTGATCCGTTTGGAGTCAAAGGGGCAGCACGGGGCGCTTATGTCCAGCACCGAGAAGGCAACATTCCGCCTCAAGTGGTGTTCGAGATTTTGTCTCCAAGCAACACACAGAAGGAGATGGATCAAAAATTATTGTTCTACGATCGCTATGAGGTTGAAGAATACTATCTCTACGATCCAGACACAAACCGATTGCGCGGTTGGCTCAGAACTGATATTTCACTTGAAGAGATTGACGATTTTCCAAATTATGTCAGTCCTCGTTTGGGGATTTGGTTTGATGTCACGGTCAATCCAATGCAGATTTACCGCCCAAATGGTGAAAAGTTCTTAAGTTATGACGAACTCGATCGAGAACTTCAACAGGTTCGGCAACAAGTAGAACAAGCTCAGCAACAGGCAGAACAAGCTCAGCAACGAGCCAATCAACTTGCAGAACGATTGCGGCAGATGGGAGTCGATCCAGATCAGATTTAAGAAGAGAGCTACTCATCCACTGCATTTAAGTAGGGAGGTGAAATGAATTGAAAGATAGCTGCTCTCGTTTGCGTCCCGCCCCGGAATGGAATTCCAGGGCTAACGGTGCGAACTGGGTTGAAACCCACTGAAGAAGGCGTTTTCTATCGGCTGTTAGTCCCAGAGTGGACTTCGCAGCGTTAGCCCCGAATTCATTCCGGGGCGGGTGAGCAACGAAGCGAGAGAACTTGCCGAACTGATGTTGAATTACACCCACCTACTTACTTTTCGGAAGGGCGAGATGGAAATCAGCAACTATAGATTTCAGATTTTCCCTATCTCTCCACTCCTCACTCCCAACTTCCCACTCCAATCGATCGCTGATTTGCCAATAAATTTTGCGCCGAGCTTGTCTCACGTGAGACTGAAACCTTGAGAATCAAGATCGCGCTCGATCGCTGATGAATATTGCAAAATCGTTAAACTTCAGCAACGTTTGATCAGGAAATCTGATTTTTTGGGTACAAATACTCAGCTAAAACTGAAAAAATAGAAAAAAGTTCCTAAAATCCATACAAATTAGTCGTTTCGGACGTTCACTTTTTTGAAACAGACTATAGAATGAGCAATTGAAATTTCGAGAGAATCGGAGTTTCAGCCGATCTGAATTCGATCTTCGGCATTCGACAAAACAGTCTCATTTGAGACAAACAAAACATTCATCACTCTCTGAGGAGAAAGGCTATGAACAAAGGTGAACTCGTTGATGCAGTGGCAGAAAAAGCAAGTGTCACGAAAAAGCAAGCTGATGCAGTCTTGTCCGCAGCGATCGAAACGATCGTTGAGGCAGTTTCGTCAGGTGATAAAGTGACCTTGGTTGGTTTTGGCTCGTTTGAATCCCGCGAACGTAAAGCGCGCGAAGGACGTAACCCCAAAACTGGCGATAAGATGGAAATCCCTGCAACTCGCGTGCCTGCATTTTCGGCAGGTAAACTGTTCAAAGAAAAAGTTGCTCCGGAATAAGTTTCAATCCGATAGAAACAGGCAGGTAAAATCATTGGCTCGTCCAGCACATGGGGGAAATTTATCTTGGGCAGCACGTCTCGCTGGCTGTTCCCCCAATGCAATTCTTGATTTTTCTGCCAGTATTAACCCGTTAGGAACACCGCGATCGGCAATTGAAGCGATCCAAGCTGCATTGCCTTTACTGCGGGATTATCCCGATCCGAATTATCAGCAGGTGAGATCGATGCTAGCTCAGATCCACCAGCTTTCCCCGGATTGGATTCTTCCCGGTAATGGTTCTGCTGAGTTGCTCACCTGGGCGTGTTGGGATTTAGCAGAATTGGCGAACACCGTTTTGTTTGTTCCAGCGTTTGGGGACTATTTCCGCGCATTGAAAGCCTTTGGTGCTGAGATAAAAACATGTCCAATTGGGGCAGATCTCCTAGGAAATGCAGGTCTATTGCTGAATAATCCACACAATCCCACAGGGAAACTGTTTGATCGATCGTGGATTTTAGAGAAGCTGCACCGATTTGAACTGGTGGTTGTCGATGAAGCCTTTATGGATTTCTTGCCGCCCGACCAATCGCAAAGTTTGATTGGAGACGTGCAAGAGTATCCAAATTTAGTGATTTTACGATCGCTGACAAAGTTTTACAGTTTGCCAGGATTACGATTTGGCTATGCAATTGCTCATCCGGATCGCTTGAAAACTTGGCAAGAGCGGCGTGATCCGTGGTCAGTGAATATTTTGGCAGCAAAAGCAGCAGAAGCCGTGCTCCAAGATATTGAGTTCCAGAAACAAACATTTGACTGGCTACAAGCAGCACGTCCACAGCTATTTGAAGGATTAAACCAAATTCCAGGCTTATCTCCACACCTCGGAGCCGCGAATTTCTATTTAGTCAAATCCGAGTGTTCAGTTTCACAACTACAGAAAGACCTGCTCGAACACGATAAGATGCTTATTCGAGATTGTCTTAGTTTTCCGGAATTAGGCGATCGCTATTTTCGAGTTGCAGTACGCCTCACCTCGGAAAATCAACGATTGATCGATGGGCTAAGCACATGTCTGCTGAATATGATGTCGTAATCCTTGGATACTCAGAAACTGGAATTTATGCTGCGATCGCAGCAGCACGAAAGCGTGCCAGAGTCGCAATTGTGGCGCAAAATTGTCAGCCAAAATTTCCCCACGTGCATATTCTCTCCAACTTGACTAAGAAGTTGGATCAAGTGAATCGTTCCCGTTCTTTTTTTAATTCTGAGGTGCGATCGCTTTCGTTTGAATCGATCCAGCACTACATGAATGTGGTGGATCGATCGCATCAAGAATTCTATGACCCGGCAAAATTAGCTACTTTAGGGATTGAATTTATCCCAGGTGCAGGCGAGTTCTGTCGCAAGCCACAGACCGGATTTGTCGTAAATGGGAGACTTTTGAGATCATCCGCCTATTTGATTGCAAAAGATTATCGATCTGCCATTCCTGATCCACCTGGCTTATCAAGTGTTAATTATCTGACGGCGGATCAGCTTTTACTCAGAGTGCCAGAATCGATCGCAATTATTGGCGATGATCCAATTGGGATAGAGTTTGCGCAGCTCTATGCCCGCTTGGGGTCGCGAGTCACGATGCTGCTGCGTCAACCTCATTTGCTGACGATGGCTGATCCAGAAGCCGCTTTCTTAGTTCAAGCGGCTCTAGAAGCTGAAGGGATTCGCATCATTAATGCGCTGCATATCAAGCAAATTCAGCAAGTGGGTCCAAAAAAAGCGATCGAGATTGAGAACTATACAATCGAGGCAGATGAATTACTTGTCACGGTTGGTTGGCAACCTATGATCTCAGATCTGAATCTCGAAGCAATGGAGATTTACGAACCGATCCAACTCAACGATCGCTTACAAACCAATCATCCGCGAGTTTATTGGATCGCGCATCCAGTGCAATCGATCGCCCGCTATCAAACGGATGTGGTGCTGAAAAATCTGACATCTCTACCGATTTTCAAAGTAGATTACGATCGAGCAATTCAATCCGTGGCGACTGAACCTGAATGTGCATGGATTGGCTTAAACGAGTCGCAAGCGCATCGACGTTATCGTAAAGATGTTTTGGTCTTGCGGCAACCGTTTAGCCCCTTGATGCAGGCACAAATCACCGGAGAGACAACAGGGCTGTGTAAGTTGATTGTGCGGCGGAGTGGTGAGATTTTAGGGGCGCATATTGTCGGATCGGGAGCGATCGAGATGATCAATGCAATTTCCCTGGCAATGTCCGAGAATTTGAAGGTGCAATGCTTCGAGCGATTTTCTCCTGCGTCTCCTGCCATGTCAGAAGTATTGCGTAATGCGGCTCAAGAATGGCAAGCCTCAACCCGCAATCAGTTCTTACAGGATTTGCGAGAAAGTTATTTGGCTTGGCAGCGAGGACGGGTGAAGTAGTTGTCAATTTATTGTGTTCAACTACTAGACACGCCTATTTACACACCGAACAGGATTGACGAAAGTGTAAACCGGGCAAGGAATTGTCATAAGATATGTCAGGAATTAGCGCTAATCTCTGACTGCTAGGGAATTTCGCGAGTGAGTTAAACGGATCAAGTTTTGATATGAGTATTCAAGCGACTCGCGGAACGCGAGATATTTTGCCAGAAGAAATTAGTAATTGGCAGCGAGTAGAAGCGATCGCACGAGAGATTTTAGGGCGAGCAGCGTATCAAGAAATTCGCACCCCGATTTTTGAACAAACCGATCTGTTTGAACGTGGCATTGGTGAGACAACTGATGTTGTCGGAAAAGAGATGTACACCTTCAAAGACAGAGGCGATCGCTCAATTACCTTACGCCCCGAAGGAACAGCAGGTGTAGTGCGTAGCTATATCGAACATGGAATGCACACTCAAGGAGATGTGCAGCGTTTATGGTATTTAGGCGCGATGTTTCGGTATGAGCGTCCGCAAGCGGGTCGGCAACGGCAGTTTCATCAATTGGGCGTTGAGGTTTTAGGCAGTGCAGATGCAAGAGCAGATGCAGAAGCAATCGCGATCGCATCAGATATTCTGCAATCAGTTGGCTTGAAGAATCTCACCTTGCAATTGAATTCGATCGGAGATGCCAACGATCGTCAAGCGTATCGAACTGCATTGATTGAATATCTCACTCCGCACCAAGAGAAACTTGATTCAGATTCTCAAACTCGGCTGACTAAGAATCCTTTGAGAATTTTGGACTCTAAAGACAAACAAACCCAAGAGATTCTACAGGGTGCGCCGAGTATTTTGGATTATCTCAGTTCAGAATCGCAGCAAAGATTCGATCGCGTTCAAGCCTTACTCCAAGATTTAGGTATTGCTTGTAATATCAATGCTCGGCTTGTGCGTGGATTAGATTACTACACGCATACTGTGTTTGAAATTCAGTCCGATGATTTGGGGGCACAAGCGACTGTCTGTGCTGGCGGAAGATATGACGGATTAGTTTCACAGTTAGGCGGAGCAGAAACGCCTGCGGTCGGTTGGGCAATGGGATTAGAGCGATTAGTGATCTTATTGCAGCAAATTCAGCAATCTGTTGTAAATCCTGTTGATCTCTATGTTGTCTCGCGTGGCGAAAAAGCTGAAGCTCAAGCGTTGAACCTTGCTCACTCTTTGCGTCGTTCTGGCTTTACCGTGAAGTTAGACATGAGCGGCAGCGCCTTTGGAAAACAGTTTAAGCGTGCCGATCGATCGGGTGCGATCGCATGTTTGATTCTCGGAGATTCAGAAGCGGAAAATGGCACGGCTCAATTGAAATGGTTAAAATCTGGAGCGCAAAGCGAGATCACCCAATCTGAATTGATGAATAATCCTGCAACACTACGGCAACAATTCGAGGAAAACGCCTAGACTGAGACAGAGTACTTATTTAGGATTGCATGGTCGAAACCATTACGTTCTCACTGCCGAATCCAGAAAGTGCGATCGCGCTTTCTGGCAATCAAGAAGACAATTTGAAAACGCTGGCTCATCAGACTGGCGCAAAGCTGGTGATGCGCGGTCAAGATCTCCTGATTACGGGAACCAAAAATCAGGTCGATCTGGTCAAACGGCTGATCGAATCGCTGGCAGATACGTGGAGCAAAGGACAAGCGGTTTCTAGTGTCGATATTCTCACGGCTCGACATGCGCTCGATACGCATCAAGAAGGCGAATTGCAGACGATTCAGCAGGATGTGTTAGGTCGAACTCGACGCGGCGAAGCGATTCGAGCTAAAACATTTCGGCAACGGCAGTACATTCAAGCCATTCGATCGCATGATCTGACGTTTTGTATTGGACCTGCCGGAACAGGAAAAACGTATCTTGCAGCAGTCATGGCGATTCAAGCGCTCTTGTCGAATCAATATGAGCGCTTGATTCTGACTCGTCCTGCTGTGGAAGCGGGGGAAAGATTAGGCTTCTTGCCCGGAGACTTGCAGCAGAAAATTGATCCATATCTGCGACCGCTTTATGATGCGCTTTATGAATTTGTCGAACCGGAGAAGATCGGCGGTTTGATGGAGCGCGGAATTATTGAAGTGGCTCCGATCGCTTATATGCGCGGTCGAACTTTAAACAATGCTTTTGTGATCATTGACGAAGCACAAAACACCACACCAGCGCAAATGAAAATGCTGCTGACTCGACTTGGATTTAAATCGAAAATGGTGGTCACAGGCGATCTGACTCAAACCGATTTGCCGATGCATCAAGAATCGGGTTTAGCAATGGCACAGAAGATTTTGAAACCGATCGAGTCGATCGCATTCTGTAATCTCTCGAAAGGAGATGTTGTGCGCCATTCACTTGTTCAAAAAATTGTCGAAGCTTATGAACGCTACGAAACTTGATACGCTGGCTGTGATTGTCAAAGTCATGGTCGCATCTTTAATCTTGTCGATCGTGATTAAATATCTCGCTCCATTTGCAGAGATTCCGCCCACGACATTGAATGTATTATTTGCAGTGTTATCTCCGACTGTAATTTTAGCGATCGTTCTTTTACTCAATCAACATGACTAGCCAGCAATTTCCAACCGGATTTCAGTGGGGAACCGCGACTGCTGCCTATCAGATTGAAGGCGCAGTCGATCGCGATGGACGTAAGCCCAGCGTTTGGGATACATTCAGCGCGACCAAAGGCAGAACGTTTCAAGGACAGACGGGCGCGATCGCTTGTGAACATTACGATCGCTACAAAGACGACATCAAACTGATGTCAGAACTGGGAGTCCAGACCTATCGATTTAGTATTTCCTGGTCTCGAATTGTGCCCGACGGACGCGGTGCTGTGAATCAGGCAGGGCTTGATTTTTATCGCAGATTAGTTGATTGTTTGCTCGATCACGGCATTACCCCCTACGCCACGTTATTTCATTGGGACAGTCCCCAAGCATTAGAAACGAAATACGGCTCCTGGCGCAGTCGAGAAATGGCGCAAGACTTTGCAGAGTATGTGAAAGTCGTGGTGTCAAACTTGGGCGATCGCATTACAAACTGGATGACGCTGAATGAGATCACCTGCTTTACCCACATGGGATATGGCGTAGGAAAAACGCCTCAACATGCTCCTGGAACTAAGGTGGGATCGAAAAAAGAAGTGTGGCAAACCTCGCATCATGCCTTACTTGCCCATGGATTAGCGTGTCAGGCGATTCGTGCTAATTCTCCGAAATCTTGCTCGATCGGGCTAGTCGATAATTTTGGTGTAACAGTTCCGCTTTATGAATCTCCCGAACATATCGAAGCTGCAAAGAAAGCATTTCCTTATCACGCTGGCAATGGTGGCATTATCTATCCAGCATTGACAGGTGAATATAGTTCCGCATTGTTAGAACAATTGAAAAATGATGCTCCAGATATTCGAGACAGTGATCTCCAAACGATTCATCAACCTCTCGATTTTCTGGGATTAAATATTTACACCGGAACTTACATTCGGGCTGCTGACAATTGGCAAGGCTGTGAATGGATTAACTTTCCGAAAAACTATCCAGCCTTGAATATGCCTTGGTTGCAGATTGTGCCAGAGTGTTTGTATTGGGGAATTCGCCATGTGAGCGAAACGTTGAATCGTCCTGATTTAGCGCTCTTTATTACAGAAAATGGATGTGCCGCTCAAGATGAACTGACCTCTCAGGGAGAAGTGTTTGATCTCGATCGTATTCTTTACCTGCGTCAGCATTTGCAAAGCGTCCATCGAGCCGCGATCGAAGGCTATCCGATTTTGGGCTACTTTATCTGGAGCTTTATGGACAATTTTGAATGGTCATACGGCTACGATAAACGCTTTGGAATTACCTATGTCGATTACAAGACTCAGCAGAGAATCCCGAAATCGAGTTATCACTGGTACGCTGAGTGTATTCGTCAAAATCGAGTGGTCTAATCCATGCTTGTGAGAAAGTTTCCTTGGCTTTCAGCATCGCTGCTCTTGATCGCTTATGCGATCTTTAGCAAATTGATCATCACAACTTCGCATCTTTGGTCGTCCATCATTTCTGCTGCAATTTTGGGCGTTTTCCTCGCACTGATGTTGATGAGTCCCCTCACAAACTCTGAAAAGATCCTGACCAAATGGTTTCGCTCGGACACGATCGCATTTCTGTCATTGCTCATGCTCGCAGCCTTTGCCTCGATCTTGCTCAACTGGTTTAAAATTTTCATCCCAGTGATTATGGTTCTGTGTGCAGAAGCATTAGTACGCATTGATCTCCAAACAGCAGAATTCAGCTATTTTTCATCTTTAGCAGTCCTGATCATTGTTACATGGATGGGACTGGGACTCGGTTGGGTCATGGCAATGTATATGTAGCATTGTTAGCGATCGTAAAACAATCGCGCATCCAAACTGCCGCGCTCTCGCAAATACTGAACGACCTGTTCTGCCTCGCTGCGATTGGCAAAAGGACCGACTGCGAGATGTAAGCCGCGAGGACGATCGCGCAATTGCAAGATAGATTGCGTCACTCCTAAACGCACAGCACGCTCTCGATATTCCTCAACTTCACTACGATTCCCAGGCACAATCGCATAGTAACCGCGCTGAGGTGCCGAGGGTTCAAAGTTTGATTGCGGCGATCTCGTTGAGATTCGAGCTTCAAGTCCCTGGGCTGCGAATCTTGAAAGCTGCTGACGAGCTTTCATTTCATCCGTAAACAGTCCTGCTTGAATCACCCGTCGCCCTGCAAGGTTCTGAAAAAAAGCATCCGGCTGAATCATCCTTGCCTGCTGCAAGATGAATGGACTGGCGCTATCGATGTAGATCCGGAACTGACCCCTGATCGGCTGCACTGAGTTGATGCGAGGAGCATAGACTCGATCATTGGGTGCTGGAGGACTATCAGGTATCCGAGGGGGGACAATGATCGGTGCAGGATTGACAGAGGGTAAAGGCGCACTGGGAGGAAAGACAGGAACATTTGGGGGGGGTGGTAAGGTCTGGGATTGCACCTGTACCTCAGATGCGGCAAAAAATCCGCCTAACAATCCAATTACAACAAGATTCCCAGCGAGCCTAAATTGAACTTGCATAGATGCCGACTGTCACTACGAATTGTTGGTCAGTGTACCATGCAGATTCTCGATCAAGAAAGATTTTAACTACTCTGAGGTTGCACAAACCTCAGAGTAGGTTGCTTTATTTTGCAGCTTTTTCCAGCATCAACTTCGATCGCTTAATCGTCTCCGGAATCGCGATCGGATAGTCTCCGGTAAAACATGCTGAACAGAATTCCTCTGGGTTCTCGCGGGTTGCAGTTAACATCCCTTCCCAACTGAGATACTGCAATGAATCTACTTCGATCTGCTTCGCAATTTCCTCGATCGATTTTGTTGCTGCAATCAGATGATCCTGACTGTCAGTATCAATGCCATAGAAGCAAGGATGCGTCACAGGCGGCGAAGAAATCCGCATATGTACCTCGATCGCTCCTGCATCGCGCAAGGTTCTCACAATCTTGCGGCTGGTGGTTCCGCGCACGATCGAATCATCGACAATGATCACCCGCTTTCCAGCAAGTACATCTTTGAGCGGATTGAGCTTCATGCGAATTCCGGCTTCTCGCATCCCTTGAGTCGGTTGAATGAAAGTCCGACCAACATAGCGATTTTTGATCAAACCTTCTGCATAAGGAATTCCAGACGTTTGAGAAAACCCGATCGCAGCAGGAACGCCCGAATCCGGCACAGCAATCACAATGTCAGCATCAACATTCGATTCTGCTGCTAATTGCCGCCCGATCCGCAACCGATAGCTATACAACGTTTCATCGTGCATCACACTATCGGGACGCGCAAAGTAGATCATTTCAAAAATGCACAACTTGCGCACAGGCTGTTCTGCCCACATAATCGACTCAATGCCATTTTCGGTAATCCAGACCAGTTCACCGGGTTGAACATCTCGAACGTAATCGGCTCCAATAATATCGAGTCCGCAAGTTTCTGAAGCCAGCACATATCGCAAGGGCTGATCGTGAGATTCTTGTGCCAATGTTCCTAACACTAGCGGGCGCACCCCATTGGGATCACGAGTGCCAATCATGCCGTCTGGAGTCCCGATCGCTAAACTAAATGCACCTTGACAGCGTTTGAACGCATTGATTGCTCCCTTCACCCAATCGTTGCCTCGATTCACTTCTTCAGCGATCGCTAATGCAATTGCTTCGGAGTCGGTTGTGGTGATGAAGTCATGATTCGTCTCAGCTAGCTCGGCTCTGAGTTCGCTGGTATTCACCAAATTTCCATTGTGTGCTAACGCTAGCGTTCCCAATCGTGATTTTGCGAGTGCAGGCTGAGCATTAACCACGCGACTCGATCCCGTTGTCGAATAGCGTGTATGCCCGATCGCTAAATATCCTGGCAAATCCTTGAGTTTGGTTTCATTAAAGACTTGCGAAACCAACCCCATATCCTTGTGGAGATGAATTACATCTCCTTCCTCAAACGTAGCAATTCCGGCAGATTCCTGACCGCGATGCTGTAGCGCAAACAGCCCAAAATAGGCAAGATTTGCGACAGGCTCGCCTGGAGCAAAAACCCCAAACACCCCGCAAGCTTCTTCCGGTTTGTCGGGACGTTGCTCAGCAGGATCTACAGAAAACGTGTCATCAGGCAACATAGGCTTGGTTTTGCGTAGTTAGACAGCAATCGGAACGCTAAGAATTTTCCCAATCCTTAACATTGTCTTAAATATCTCACACAACGGTTCGGACTATTCGTTAGGGTCAAGTCCGTTCTCGATCGCACTTGACCATTCTGCGAATAGTTCTGAGATCCTAGCGTCGATAACTAGGTTTTGGGCGATCGATATTTTCAAGGAATCCCCACCTACACTTCCTAGTTTTCGCCAATGGTCGCCGACTTCTTTTTGAAGAACCGCTTCCCATTCTGCAACCGAGTCAGCTTGAACCGAAACTAAAATTCTCGCTCCTCCTTCTCCAAATAAGACTTGATCCAGTCGCGAGTCGGTTGCAGCAAGGTCGATCGTGGCTCCAAGTTGATTGCCAAAGCACGATTCAGCAAGTGCGATCGCGATTCCTCCTTCTGCACAGTCATGTGCGGATTGAATCAAACCGCTGCGAATCCCTGATCTCACAACGGCTTGCACTTTTCGCTCTAAGTCAAAATCCACGATCGGGGGCTTTCCGGCAATGGTTTGATGCACGATCGCTAAATATTCTGATCCACCCAACGTCAACGCATCGGAACCGAGTAAGTAAATGACATCGCCGTTTTGTTTCCAGCTTTGTCCAGCAATGCGATCGAGGTTGGGAATAAATCCGACCATTCCCACAACTGGAGTCGGATAAATTGGCTCGGGGTTGCCCTGAGAATCGAGGGTCTCGTTGTATAGCGAAACGTTGCCGCCAGTGACGGGAGTTTCAAATTCTCGGCAGGCTTCGGACAATCCGCGACACGCTTCTGCCAGTTGCCAATATCCGATCGGCTTTTCTGGACTACCAAAATTTAAGTTATCGGTAATTGCGATCGGATCTGCACCAACACAACTCAGATTTCTCGCTGCTTCTGCAACTGCCGCTTTTGCACCTTCATAAGGATGCAAGTAAACATAGCGAGGATTGCAATCAACGGTTGCTGCAACGCCCTTCGTGAGTGCAGCCGGATTCGGTGTCACCGATGAGGACGTGGAATCTGCTAACGGTCGAACTCTGACGACTGCGGCATCTGCGCCACCAGGAAGTAAAACGGTATTGTTTTGAACTTGGTGATCGTATTGGCGATAGACCCACTGTTTCGATGCGATCGTTGGTGACTTCAGAACTTTTCCCAAAACCTCATTCCAACTGTGACCCAGAATGCCTTGAGTTGTAGCATCCGGCAAACTCTCAACTGTCCAAGCCCAAGCTTTTTGAGCATATTCAGGCGGTTCGCTGAGCAATTCGCGATGGTAAATCGGCGTATTGTCGGCAAGAGCGGTTGCGGGAATTTCGGCAGCAATTTCACCTTGGAAGAGAATTCTGACGATCGATTCTTCGATCACTTTCCCCGCGACAACTGCATGTAGTCCCCACTTCTCGAAAATATCAATCAGTTCTTGTTCTCTTCCTTTCTCTGCAACAAACAGCATTCGCTCTTGCGATTCAGAAAGTAAATACTCATACGGAACCATTCCGGTTTCTCGAACTGGGATCAAATCGAGATCCAATTCGATGCCCACTCCCCCTTTTGCCGCCATTTCGGAAGTTGAACAGGTAATTCCTGCGGCTCCCATATCTTGAGCCGCAACGACTGCACCTGTTTTAAATGCTTCTAGGCAAGCTTCAATCAAAGACTTCTCTAAGAACGGATCTCCAACTTGCACAGCGGGTCGATCGTCCATCGATTCATCACTCAACTCGGCACTCGCAAAGCTTGCTCCACCCATGCCATCGCGTCCGGTCGTCGATCCCACATATAAAACTGGATTTCCCAAACCCTTCGCACCTGATTTGACGATCTCAGTCGTTTCCATCAATCCCAATGCCATCACGTTGACTAGGGGATTTCCTGAATAAGCTCGATCGAAGTAAACTTCTCCGCCGACCGTGGGAACCCCGACGCAATTCCCGTAATGGGAGATCCCAGCGACGACACCATTGACAATCCGACGTGTGCGAGCATCCTCTAACGATCCAAATCTCAACGAGTTTAAAAGCGCGATCGGGCGTGCCCCCATCGTAAAAATATCTCGCAGAATCCCGCCTACCCCGGTTGCTGCGCCTTGAAAAGGTTCGACTGCCGATGGGTGATTATGCGACTCAATCTTAAATGCCAACTGCAACCCGTCGCCCAAATCAACGACTCCTGCATTCTCACCGGGGCCGACTAAAACTCGTGCTCCTTCCGTCGGAAACTGCTTCAACAATGGACGCGAATTTTTATAGCAACAATGCTCCGACCACATCACCCCGAACATTCCCAGTTCAGCTTTATTTGGATGGCGACCGAGCCGATGCACAATCTCTTCATACTCTTCGGGCTGAATCCCTTCAGATGCAATTTCGGCAGCGGAGAACGGCGCAGATGACAGGACAGACATAAACCCTAGCCTGGAAAGAACAGGTACTTATTCTATGGCAAGGCAGACGAGTTTGCGTGAATTCTCGATCGAGTTAAAGATTGACAAAGGGATCACAAAATTCCGATCAACTGCTATCTTTAGTTGGACACAACTACGACAAAAAATAAATACATGGGAGTCACGTATCGGCGGATTCTGCTGAAGCTTAGCGGGGAAGCTCTAATGGGAGAGCTTTCATATGGGGTTGATCCTGCCGTAGTTCATGGTATCGCTGAGGAAGTGGCAGAACTCGTAAACGAAGGCATTGAAGTTGCGATCGTGGTCGGCGGTGGAAATATTTTTCGAGGCATGATGGGTGCAGCAGCCGGGATGGAGCGCGCCACCGCAGACTATATCGGAATGATTGCAACGGTAATGAATGCAATGACGCTGCAAGATGCGTTAGAACGAATTGGCATTCCAACCCGTGTTCAGACTGCGATCGCGATGCAAGAAGTCGCGGAACCGTATATTCGTCGCCGCGCGATTCGACATTTGGAAAAAGGAAGAGTCGTGGTCTTTGGAGCCGGATCAGGAAATCCGTTCTTTACGACGGATACTACTGCATCACTGAGAGCCGCAGAGATTAATGCAGAAGTGCTGTTTAAAGCTACAAAGGTAGATGGGGTGTACGATTCTGACCCGAAAAAGAATCCAGACGCGAAGCGGTTTAAGAGTTTGACTTATTCGCATGTTTTGCAACAGGATCTAAAGGTGATGGACAGTACCGCGATCGCGTTGTGCAAAGATAACGATATTCCTATCATTGTCTTTGACCTGTCTGTGCGGGGAAACATCAAGCGGGCGGTCGCAGGAGAATCTATCGGAACGATTGTCGGAGGTTTTTGTGAAGTTTGCTGATGTAGAAGACCATATGAAAAAGGCGATCGATGCGGTGCGTCGCGATTTTAATACAATCCGCACGGGTCGCGCGAATTCAAGCCTGCTGGATAAGATTACGGTCGAGTACTACGGATCGGAAACGCCGCTCAAGCAGTTGGCAAATATTTCGACTCCCGATGCGACGACGATTCAAATTCAGCCGTACGATCGCAGCAGTATGAATGCGATCGAGAAGGCGATTTCGCTCTCAGATATTGGATTGACTCCGAATAATGATGGTCAATCCATTCGATTGAATATTCCACCTTTGACGAGCGATCGCCGCAAGGAATTGGTGAAGCTGGCGGCAAAATACGCGGAGGCAGGCAAAGTCTCAATTCGCAATATTCGCCGCGATGGAGTCGATACGGTGAAGAAACAGGAGAAAGAAAAAGAAATCTCTGAAGATCAAGCCCGTGATACTCAAGATAAGATTCAAAAGCTGACGGACAAATATATTGCTGAAGTCGATAAGGTTTTAGCAGAGAAAGAAAAAGATATTACGACCGTTTAGTGAGAATTTTGTGACGTAAGTCGCGATCGTCGAGAAATTTGGCGATCGCGACTTTTTTATTGAAATCCGTGAGTTTGGAAAACGTTTCGGATCCTCTCTTCTTTTTTCTTGAATCAAGGGAGTCAAACTCTAAATCAATAAAAAACGACCGCATACTATCCAATCTCTACTTCTGGATAGAGTTCATCTTTCCAATGATTTATATCAGTCGATTGACGGCAAGAAATGAACCAGAAAATACACTAAGAACATCTGGCTTAATCGGCTTGAAGCTTGCTTTTTATTGAATTCATCATCTTTCAAACTATAACAATGCCACGTCTTATTGGGAAACGTTCAAATCCAACTCCAGCGATCGCCTTGATTGCAATTCTTGCTGCGGCTGTGGCAGTTTCACTCGAATATTTTGGCTATATCAATCTTGTACCAGGTTTTGGGCGCACAACTTCCTCTCCCATGATTAGCCAGATGGAAGAACCCTCTGAAATTTAAAAGGAAATCATGAGAAAAGGTAGCGACATTCTAAATAAAAGCGTGATTGCTTTTGATACAGGAAAGCGAGTGGCATGGGTTCAAGATCTAATTTTTGATCAAGAAACCAATCACTTATTAGGTGTACTGGTAGAAGAATCGGGATTATTTCGCTCGGCAAAAGTGATCGAGTTGAGATCACTGCGAGCGATTGGAATAGATACGTTAATTATTTCAAGTCGAGATGACATTATTTCTGCAAAACATAGTGAGCAGATTCATCGAGTTCTCGATCGCAATATTATTCTTAAAGGCACGCGAATTGTCACAACCGATGGGCAGTTCCTTGGTTCGGTTGTCGATTTCTTCTTTGATGAGCAAACTGGTGCGATCGAGGGGTATGAAGCCTCGGGTGGGATTTTTGCGGATGCTTATTCCGGGCGATCATTTATTCCTGCTCCCCAAACGCTGCGGATCGGCGAAGATGTGACGTTTGTTCCGCCTGAAACGGCGGCATTAATGGAAGAGCAAGTCGGTGGAATTCGAGGCGCAATGCAAACCGCATCGACTCGCGTGCAAGAATCGTCTGAACTTGCAGGACAAAGAATTCAAGCAGCAGCACAAGCCGCAAATCAACAAATTCAACAAGGTTCAGAAGCAGCCCAGTTGAGACTGCAATCTGCAACGCAAGAATTGCGCGATCGCTTCATTGATCCAGATGAACAATTCGCCTACATCATTGGCAAAACCGTCGATCGAGACGTTTTTACAGATCAAGGACAATTGCTCGTTGCGAAAGATCAGGTGATTACGATCGACATTGCAGAACATGCTCGTCTCGCGGATGCCTTAGACGACCTTTATCGGGCGACGGGTGGCAGTTTGACCCCTGATTTCAATCGTCGATTTCAGGATGTGAATGAGCGCGTCGGTACCGGATTTCAAGAGATTAGCGATCGTGTCAACACCGGGTTTCAGAGCCTTAGTCAGAGAGCGAATGAAAGCCTCTCAAGTTTCACAGCGCGATTGGGACTTGAGCAAGCGAAAGGGCGACGTGCCGATCGCATGATTCGCTCCGACACGGGTGCAATCATCGTCGCTCCGGGGCAAATCGTCACAGACATTGTGATTCAAAGAGCGACCGCCGCAGGGCAAGAAGTCACGCTTCTCGATGCGGTAGGATTGCAGCCAACAGAAGCTCTACGCGGCAATACGAACCAATCTTTGACCTTAGCAAAACACCAATTTCAGCGAGAGGCATCGTTGGCGACCAGTCAATTTCAGCAAGAAGCTGCGATCGCAGGTGAAAATCTCAGAACGCTTTGGAATAACACCAAAGAAAAATTTGCAGAGTATCAAGGGCGCAGTCAGAAAGCGATTCATCGCAATCGAGTTGAACAGGCTTTAGGTCGTCCTGTCAATCGCGTGATTTTAGATGCGCAAGACAATGTGATTTTGAATGTGGGTGAAATTATTACTCACAAGGCGATTCGGCAAGCCGAAGACAGTGGAGTGATTAACATTCTGCTGAGTTCGGTCTACACCAAAGAGCCGACTATTCGTGAAGAGGAACTCCGCGCCCCAGAGGTCGGCATCGCATCGCTAGAGCGAGAACATGCCCGTTCCGGTAATGGCGTTCCCCAAGTGAATTAGCGATCGCATCAAAGTCGGAGTTTGACCAAACTCCGACTTCTCGCTGCCCGTAAAATTTTGCATTTCAAAAAAGTCGATCTTTTTGATTGAAATCTTAAAACAATGTGCTATTCTAGCTAAGGTTGAGCAACAAGCGGGTCGCTAGCTCAGCGGTAGAGCATTCGGCTTTTAACCGACTGGTCTCGGGTTCGAATCCCGGGCGACCCATAATCCTTAAAGCCTGCATGAAAAGAGGATAAAGCTTTTCGGTCTGGTTTTTGGATACTTAATTTAGAAAAGCGTCAGCAAGACTCAGAGAATTGATTTGCTGGCGCTTTTTTAATTTCGTATAGGTTTAGTTTTGTATGGGGCAGCGCTTCTAAATCGGTGTGGAAGAAACTTTGATTTCTGAGCGATCGCGCTACTCATCCCGTTTTTATCCCAACATAGCAAAATTTTTACAAATGTTAGAACGGGATGCAGGAGTGGAATTCTTGGCTGGGAAGGAAACCGCTGTCGCGGTCATTGCAACTCCATTTCGTCCATTTAGGCTACAGCGAAGCGTCAACCTGATCAAAAACTGGGGCTTGGTCTGACAAAGCTCATCTTGTAGAGATAGAGTTGCTCTCTCTGCTTGAGTAGAACTGAGTCTAATTGAGATGTTCCTGCTCTGATTAGGGCGCTCGTTCGTTGTCAATCAAGCCAATCGCTAAGGAAGCATTAAAACCCAGCGGTATGATGAAGTCTCCTCCGATCCGGTTCCTCAATAAGTTGAAGCTGCGTGAGAAAACCCTACTGGTTTTGAGCTTCACACTTGCGAGCTTAACCGGAGTCGTCTACTTCGCCTCATCTACCATCCTGTTGGGTAGCCTCAAGATTGCTGAAGAACAAAGTGCTCGGGAATCGCTCCAAGGCGTTCTCAATGTCTTCGCCAAAGACCAAGAAGCCTTCACAGTGCGCTACAGTGATTGGTCGGCTTGGGATGATACCTACCAGTTTATTCAAGACCACAATGACGCTTACCTCAAATCCAACCTAATTCCTGAGCAATTGGCGAACTTGAAGGTTAACTTGGTGCTATTTATAAACACGCGAGGTCGAACTGTCTACGGGACAGGGTTCGATCTGAAGACCAAGCACTTCCAACCCATCCCCGCAGGACTGCCCAAACTGTTTACGAATCAGTTACTTCTCGAGCAGGCTCAGACAAAAGGAGCTATGACCGGGATTCTTGTGCTGCCAGAAGGTCCGATGCTAATCACATGTCAGCCGATTCTAACTTCCGAGAGGAAAGGTCCTGTACGAGGCGCGCTTATCTTCGGTCGCTACATTGATGCAGAAGCCATTACCAATTTATCTAAAATCACTCGCTTTCCCCTCCAGATCTACTCCCTTCAGAGTTCAAATCTCCCAGCCGATGCGGCGGCGGCTCGTTCCGCGCTCTCCGCACAGAATCCCATTCTTATTCATCCGTTGACTGAAACAACGCTTGTCGGCTACGGGCGAGTAACGGATTTGCGTAACCAACCTGCGCTTCTCCTTCAGGTTAAGATTCCTCGCAAGCTCTATCAGGAAGCAGCAAAAAGCCAACAGCAACTAATGATCGCGATCGTTCTTCTTGGGATTACGTTCGGGGGCATTACCATCTTTCTCTCGGAACAGTTGGTCTTGTCTCGTCTACTTCGTTTAAGTAGCGGTGTCAATAGTATTCGCATCAGTCAGAACTTGGCTCACCGACTGACCGGAGCAGGACAGGATGAAATCTCGAGTCTGACCCATAACATCAATGAACTGCTGGAAACGCTGGAGCAAGCCCAAGGAGAAACAAAATCAGCACTCGATCAAGTCACACAGACCAATGGGGAACTACAAACGGTCGTGGAACAGTTGCAGGGCGAGATCTGGGAGCGACAGCGAGTCGAGGACGCACTGCGACAATCCGAAGAGCAATTGAGACACCAGACGCACTCTTTAGAGCAAATGCTATCGGAGTTGCAGCAGATGCAGATGCAGTTAGTGCAGAGTGAAAAAATGTCCAGCTTGGGGCAGCTCGTCGCTGGCATTGCCCATGAAATTAACAATCCCGTTAGTTTCATCTACGGCAACCTCGAGCATACCAAAAACTACGTTGACGACCTCTTGCAGATATTGCGCTTATATCAACAGGAGTATTCCACTCCTCCCCCATCTTTGCAATCTGCGATCGAATCGCTCGATCTAGAATTCGTGATCACCGACTTGCCCAAAGCCTTCACCTCGATGAAAACCGGAGCCGAGCGAATTCAGGAGATTGTGACATCACTCAGAACGTTCTCACGGCTAGATGAAGCGACAGTCAAAGTAGTTGATATCCATACCAGTATTGATAGTATTTTGTTGCTCTTACAGAGCCGATTGACCGTGAAGGGGAGCAATTCATCGATTCAAATTGTGAAGGATTACGGGCAACTGCCCTTGGTTGAATGTTACGCTGGGCAGTTGAATCAAGCCTTTATGAACATTCTGGCGAATGCGATCGATGCCATTGAGGAGGCAAGCGGCGCTAGACAAGCGATCGCCGCTCAATCGAATGAGGCTTCATCATTGAAAACTCATAATCCCGCTGGCACGATTACGATCCGCACCCGTTGCCAAAACAATGACAAGATCGAGATTGCTATTAGAGACACGGGTGTGGGCTTGTCCGAAGCAGTCCGAAGTCGAATCTTCGATCCGTTTTTTACCACGAAACCTGTAGGGCGAGGAACTGGGTTAGGTCTATCTTTGAGTTATCAAATTATTGTCGAACAGCATGACGGAACGTTAGCGTGTGACTCAACGCTTGGGCAGGGCACGACCTTTATCATCGGACTTCCCAAATGCTTGCCCCCGAATTCTGCCGTCTGAGATGTTGGGTAGTCCTGCGTCTCGCGCTAGTGTCTGTCTTAAATAAGCTTGGTGGACGATGACTTCTTATGCTGAGGACGAACCGAGTTCGATGCTTCAGAAGTCATCGCCATCTTAGTTTTTGAAGGTTCTAACTCTCTTCTGATCCGCTAGTTTGATCCAGCAAGTTTTTCTTAGACTCCTTTAGCTGATGCCATAATTCTTTGATCTGCTTATAAGCGTCTCCTGGAGGAATCTTGCCTGAAGTTTCCAAACCACAGAGTAACGATACGCGCTGAGCAAATTCCTGTAAGTTT
This sequence comes from Leptolyngbya sp. UWPOB_LEPTO1, assembly GCF_017302695.1. Lineage (NCBI taxonomy): Bacteria > Bacillati > Cyanobacteriota > Cyanophyceae > Leptolyngbyales > Leptolyngbyaceae > Leptolyngbya > Leptolyngbya sp. UWPOB_LEPTO1. The sequence goes on from NZ_JAFLCJ010000003.1 coordinate 177,360, forward strand.
GCGTTAAATGCGAGGCGTTCAGGTGTGAACTCTCCTCGATAGTGTGCGGTTGGATAAAAGAACTCTTCTTTTCTTTGGTCTGGATTGTTCGTCACGATTCAGCCCTACACGATAGAGGTGCACCCCTATCCTAATGTCTACCCTAGTAGGCGAAAAGTAGGACACGATTATTTTTGTGTAGAGAGAATCACTTTCAGTTGTTCCAGCGCGATCGCGGCTGTTTCTGCAATGCTGACTAAATTTGGATTGAGCGATCGAAAAAATTCCCGCGCCTGCAAATCTTCTGTGATTAAAATCACACGCTTACGCGCTTTAATCGCCAAAGCAACCTCTGAAGCTGTCCCCGCTCCCATTCCGCAAGCAACGATCGCATGACTTGATAACACATTGATATTGTTTCGCGCGTTGCCCATATCCGTGATGATCGGAATGTCGATCGCGTCTGACATCGCAGAATTGATTCGGGGCAAAATCCCGATCGTCAATCCATCACGACTTTTTGCCCCACGGCTGACTGCATCCATCACCCCTACATTGCGTCCCCCACTCAGCACGATCCAACCTGCTTCAGCAATGCGCTGACCCAGTTCATAAGCATTTTGCAGATCGAGCGGAGTTGCATGTTCGCCCGCTCCCATTACCCCAATGATTGTTTTGGGCATGTTGACATCAGAATCGAATTCTGAGAACTCGGCATGAGCTTTTTACCCTTTGTTTCTGTGATTGTGCCAATTTATAACGGTGAAGCAGATTTACCGCCGCTCCTCGCCTGTCTACAAGCGCAGACTTATGCGAATTTTGAGTGCTTATTGGTGGATAACAATAGCAACGATCGTACGGCAGAATTATTAAATGAGATTGAAGATCCAAGACTACGATCGCTCAAGCAATCCGAAATTCAAAGCTCCTACGCCGCAAGAAACCTCGGAATTCAAAACGCCAAAGGTGAAATTCTTGCCTTTACGGATGCAGATTGCCGTCCCGAACCCAATTGGCTAGAAGATTTGATTCAGCCATTTTGCGATCCCGCTGTCGGACTCGTTGCAGGCGAAATCAAAGCATTACCCGGCAATACATTATTAGAACAATACGCCGATCGACAAGAAACCCTGTCTCAAAAACACACGCTCAATCATCCTTTCTGCGCTTACGGACAAACTGCAAATCTTGCCATTCGCGCCGCAGCATTCAAAGAAGTTGGATTATTCCGCCCCTACCTGACAACGGGTGGCGATGCCGATATCTGTTGGCGCATTCTGCGCGAGACGGCTTGGCAACTGCGCTTTGCTGAAACTGCGATCGTTCGTCACCGTCATCGTACGACGTTCTCCGAACTGCAAAGCCAATGGCGCAGATATGGACGTTCAAATCGCTATCTGCATGATTTACATGGCATCGATTTAATGCGCGAACCCCAGTTTGGAGAATATCGATATCGATTGCTGCGTTGGATTTTGAAAGAATTTCCGATCGCAACGCTGAATTTAATCAAAGGCAAAGCGACGTTTGTCGATTTGATCAACACTCCGATCGGATTGTTCTGTCTTCATGCCCGTGCCCAAGGGCAGCGACAAGCAACCCTCTCACCACAAGCACACACAATCGAGCCATTGATACAACAGCCCCAAAATTCGTTAAATTAAAAAGCGAACGTGTCAGAGGGATCAACAATGCCGGAGCAACTCGTATTAGTCGATGATGAGCCTGGACTCAGAGAAGCAGTGCAAGCCTATCTCGAAGACAGTGGCTACACCGTGCATACTGCCAGTAATGCCCGTGAGGGCTGGGACACTGTTCAGCGTGTGATGCCCGATCTCGTAATCACTGACATTATGATGCCGCAGGTCAGTGGCTTGGAATTCCTGAAGCAACTCCGCGACGATCCCAGATTTGAAACCTTACCTGTGATCTTTCTGACGGCGCGGGGGATGACCAACGATCGCATTCAAGGCTATGACGCAGGCTGTGATGCGTATTTACCCAAACCGTTTGATCCAGATGAGCTAGTTGCGATCGTCACTCGAATTCTCAAACAACGCGCAGCCGCGAAAGTCTCCAGTGGCGATAGTGATGCAGATATTGCAGAACTCTCGCGCCAGATTGCAGAAATTCGAGCAATTTTGATGCAGCGGGGCGCGATCGCGCAAACGCCCGCGCCGATGAAACTTGACTTTACTCCGAGAGAGCAGAGCGTTTTGGATCTCGTCGTCGATGGTTTGATGAACAAAGAAATCGCCCGTCGGCTCGACACCAGCGTTCGTAATGTCGAGAAATACGTCAGCCGTCTTTTTAGCAAAACGGGAACAAATAGCCGCACCGAATTAGTCAGATTCGCATTAGAACACGGGCTTACGACTCCTGCAAGTCATTAGCACTAAATCGAACGGCAATCATCGTATTCGGAATGCGGCTGACGGTGAGAATGCCGTCGACTTGCTGTACAAGTGAATTAATCAACTGAAAACCCAGTGATCGCGGCGACATCAAATCTAAGTCTGTTGGAAACCGCTCCCCGCTATCGCTGACGATCAGTGTGATCTGAGCATCTGTAATTCGCAATGAAACGGTAATTTCTCCAAATTCCCCCGCTAAGCCATGTTTCAGAGCGTTGGAAACAAGCTCATTCAAAATTAACCCGACCGGAACGGCTCGATTTGAGGAGAGTTCAATCTCTCCTTGAATTTCAGTCCGGAAGGTAATGCGATTTGGTTCGATCGCATAGATTCGCACTAGAATTGCCGTCAAGCTCTGAATGTATTCGCCTAAATTGATTCGAGTTATCTGACTCGACTGAGAAAGCCGTTCGTGAACGAGCGCGATCGATCGAATCCGGCTCTGATTATTTCGCAAGATCGTTTGCACAGTCGGATCTTGTGTTCGCATTGCTTGCAGATCGAGCAAACTCGAAACGACTTGCAAATTGTTTTTCACCCGATGGTGAATCTCACGCAGTAAAATCTCTTTTTCTCGCACAGACGCTCGAAGTTGAGCAACGTCTAGACTCGTTTCTGCTTGCTGAATCACCGTCTGAGCACTTTCGAGCACGTTGAGCGCAGACTGGAACTCTTCGTGAATCTCACTGGACAGACTTAAATTAGACTGCGACAACACTCGATCTCGAATGACAGCAATACGTTGCCGAATGGCATCTAACTGCTGGGAAAACCCATTATTACTCGGACTAGAAATCATTCACGTTTTCAGGGAACTCAACCAAAATCAGCCGATTTGCCGTTGCGAGGGCGGATTGAGGGGGCGGATCAATTAGCCGACGCAGAGACTTCGGATAGGGTGCGAAATGTTCGCAACTTGCTTACCGAAGTACTCTCGCGGACAGGAACTTACACATCAATAAATGCAACTAGGGGGATTGTGTATGCAATCTACCATTGAATGTACATGGGCTGAAATCCCTTCTGTGACAGTTTTTTGATGAGAGTAATCAATGACATCAGTTATACTCAATGACTTAGGTATCGATTACTGAAACGTTTTTTTAAGCTGTACATTACATTAGATATAGTCCCGTAACCTGCCAGTAATGTTTGAGGCGATTTATGGCTGCTTATCTTGCTCCCGGTTCGATTGTAGACGTTCCAGCCGCGCAAGATGCGGTGGCTCTCAGAAAGGTGTTTGCTTCGTTGACAGCGGAAAGCTGTCCGCGTACTTATAACTTCCATATGCATACCAAGCATTCAGATGGGCAGTTAGTTCCTGAAGCGTTGGCGCAACAGGCGATCGATTTGTCTCTCCAAGGGTTTGCAATTACGGATCACCATCAGATCTCTGGAAATCAAGCGGCTCAGCGTTATTTGAAGGCGCAGCAGGCTTTGGGATTTGCGGTTCCCCAGTTATGGACGGGAACGGAAATTACGGCTAGATTGCTCGATACGGAAGTTCATATTTTAGGGTTTGCGTTTAATCCAGGGCATTCTGCGATCGCATCTTATTTTACGGGGGTTGCTCCCCAAGGCGATCGTGCTCATGCAGTGAATGTGGTTGGGGCAATCCAACAAGCAGGCGGCATCGCAGTTTTGGCGCATCCAGCTCGATATCGTCGATCGGCAGATGAATTAATTCCGGCGGCGGCAATGATTGGCATCGATGGCGTGGAAACGTTCTACGCCTACAACAATCCAAAGCCTTGGACTCCTAGCCCGAAGGAAACTTACCGAGTCGCAAAGCTGCAATCTCAGTATCAGTTGCTCAGTACCTGTGGGACAGATACACATGGCATGAGCTTATTGCAGAGATTGTAGGCTTAAAGACTGCGAAGGGCAAAAGCAACTTGAAAATGCTTCTGCCCGTTAAATTATGAGAAATATTGCTAGAAAATTCTAGAAAATTAATGAAGATCAAGACTTGTGATGTTGAAATGCAGCGCTTCAGGTTTGCAAGAACTTAGCCCATGCGAGACATAAACGTAACCAGCATCATACAAGCCATAGCAAACAACACAGCCATTCCCACAGATTGACCCAAGTGCTTCTTAGAAGTCTGCATATTTGTTTTCCTGTGTCTTAACGAGTTCTTTAACAGTATCAGGATCGCTATGGTCGCAATTAAAAAGTAATCTAAGTTACCAATTCGATATGAATCTTTATGTAAGGTTCAGTTGTAACTCAGTTTTTCATTGACTTTTCATTGCCACTTTGATTGGTAACCGAGCAATCAGGACACAGGGATTTCAGTGGGATTTCAGCGATGTTTCATGTCAGAAATCGCTGCTTTAGGAAGCTACTTCAGAGTTTGTAGAATGTTCAGCTTCTGGAATGTTGTCGATTCCTTCATCACTGGGATGGAAATATTGATAGATTTGCTTTGCGATCGCCATTCCAATTCCTGGAACCGTGGCTAATTGCTCAGGGCTTGCTTCGCGAATGTAATCAATTGATCGAAATTCCGCTAAAAGTAGCTTTTGCCGATGATGACCTAAGCCGGGAATTTCATCTAAGCTCGATCGTCGCATTCGAGTTGTGCGTTGCTGACGATGGAAGCTGACTGCAAATCGGTGTGCTTCATCTCGTAATCGTCGAAGTAACTGCACTCCAGGCTGTTCTGCTTCGGTTTCAAGTGGGAGAGATTCACCCGGCAAGAAAATCTCTTCTCGCTGTTTCGCCAAGCTAATCACTTTGATGTCTTCGAGCAGGTTCATCTCGCGCAGCACTTTGACGACCGCTGAAAGTTGACCTTTTCCGCCATCAATCATCACAACATCAGGAAAATCAGCCAGTGCAGAGGTTTGAGATTTCAATGCAGAGGTTTGAGACGCAGCCACGATCTCTTCACCTCTCGCTTTTGCCGTCGCGTACTTCTTAAATCGACGAGAAATCACTTCCGCCATACTGGCAAAGTCATCGGAACGACCTGATCGCACTTCTGGATTCTTGATTTTGTAATGTCGATAATGCTGTTTTGCAGGTTGCCCGTCGATGAAGACAACCTGGGATGCTACTGCATCTGACCCTTGAATATGCGAAATGTCATAGCCTTCGATTCGGCGCGGCAACTCTGGGAGATCCAGGATTTCAGCCAGATCTTGCATCGATTGAGTATTACGATCGGCAAATTTTTGCGTTCGTGCCAACTCAAACCCCGCATTGCGCTCAACCATTTCGATCAGTTCTGCTTTGGTTTGACGTTGAGGAGCCACGATCGAGATTTTTCGCCCTTTCGCTTGGCTCAAAAACTCCGCCAACATTTCACCATCGGGTAATTCATGTTGAACGAGAATTTCCGCTGGAATCTCAACCGGATCGACCGTTTGGTAATGTTCTTCTAACACGCGCTGCAAGATTGCACCCGGTTCAGCATGAGCATCCGCAAAGAATCCTAATCGCCCAACCAAGCGACCTGCCCGGATTTGGAAAAGTTGGATGCAGGCGTGCTGATCGTCAGCCGCAAGCGCGATCGCATCTCGTGAAATCGTGTCATCGGGTAACGCAACTTTTTGCTCTGCACTCAAGCTTTTCAAGCCTGCAATCTGATCTCGCAGTCGTGCCGCATGTTCAAAGTTCAAATTCTCTGCGGCAACTTCCATTTGAGCCATCAGAGATTCTTCCAGTTCGCGAGTTCGGCCCTGGAAAATCATGGCGACTTTCTGAACTGTTTTCCGGTAATCCTCAGACGAGATTAAAGCCTGACAAACGCCCGGACAGCGCCCAATATCGTAATTGAGACAAGGACGATCTTTGAATAAAGGTTGGGGACGTTGGCGCAGCGGAAAGATGCGTTTCACCAAATGCAACGTGGTTCGCAGCGTGCGGCTATCCACATAAGGTCCATAATAGCGATCGCGTTCTTTCGCCATGCGCCGCTTGCGCGTAATGAAAATCCGAGGATACGGCTCTGACCAGGTGATACAAAGGTAGGGATATTTCTTGTCATCTTTCAACAACACATTAAAGTGCGGCTGATGTTGACGAATCAGGTTTGCCTCTAATGCTAAAGCTTCTGCTTCAGTATCGGTCACAATCACTTCGATTTCGACCACTTGGCGCATCATCAGCGCGATTCGGGGTCGAGTATCATGACCATTGAAATAAGACCGGAGCCGCGATCTCAGCCGTTTTGATTTACCAATGTAGAGAATTTGATCCGTACGATCGCGCATGTAATACACACCTGGCTCTTGCGGAATTTCTTTTAGCCGAGTCTCTAAACGTTCGAGATCATCGATTAGTAACGGAGTTTCAGGGTGATCAGTCACTTAAAACTTTATCTAAGAGGGGATTGTTTAAATTTTAAATCAATCCTCAAGGATAAGGGTGACGATCACCGAACCCAAGTGACTATAGTGCGAGATATCAGTCTTGACTTGCCACAACCCCTATGAATCTACAAGAGTTTGAGAGCCAAACTCGCAACAACATTGAACGAGCGCTCACCCAATTGCAGACCGCAACTCTCTTACTGTCTGCTCTCGAAATTCAGATTTTAGAATCCGGCGATACCGTGAAGAATTTAAGTTTGACGATCGAACAATTTATCAATACGCAGCAGGACAGCGAAACGACGATCGTCTAAAGGTTTTTGATTGCAGCGATCGGGAGCGAGAAATTCATGTCGCCCCCGATTTTTGCTTATCCAAGCACGGATCGAATCACCTCAAGCAATTCTAAGAGTCGAATCGGTTTGACTAAATATCGTTGTGCTCCTAGACCTAGCGCTCGGCGCTGATCTGCGATAAATGCACGAGCCGAGACCACAATCACGGGAATCTCCCGCCAGTCTGGAGACTCCTGCATGCGCTCTAAAATGTCACATCCATCCATGTCTGGTAGCTTCAAATCTAGCAGGACAATTTGAGGTTTGAAGTCCGTCAATGCGCGTTCAAAGCCTGTTCCTGTTGCCAACGATTGCACTTCAAAGCCCTGGTAGACCAGATAATCTTCGAGTAATCGTCGGTTTGGCTCATTGTCCTCAATGAGTAGAATTCGGATCGAATCGATCGCTCCTGTTTCTTGATCAGTTGTCATCTCGTATGCACCCTTGTTGACTCTATTTTCGGTCAACGTGGAGAAATAGCGAGAGTAATTCGCCAATTCATAGGCTTAAATCTGGGGAATAAATTACCCGAAACAGTCCTTTATGTATCAAATTTCACATGGCTGTCTCAGCAAATCAAGTCTAATCGGCAAACTTTAGAAAAATTAGAGATTAATTTAAGATCCGTATGAACTTAGGCGTTGGGGAGCAAGAGCGGGCGATCGACAACTTCAGGCTCATCGAATAAAATCATCGAGCATTGGATTTGTACTGAAATTTGGGAGACGAGATTACCCAAAATCAATCCTCCGGCTGTATTGGGAGTCTGAGACGACCGTAAAATCAGTAGGTCAAAAGATTTTGAGGCAGCAACGATCGCTCGTCCGATATCGTCCTCGGGGATAATCACAATTTCGGTGGCGATCTGCTCGACTTGGGGAGCTAGCTTTTCAACGAGGAGGTCGAGTTGGGATCTGATCCAGGCAATTTTGCTTGCAGAAGTGGCTCGACCGCAAACATGCATCAGTGTCATTTGCCCGTTTGTCGCAGTTGCAATGTTCAGCGCAAATTGGAGAGCAGAAATCGATCGCAATGTCAGATTTTCTATCGGGATCAGAATTTTCTGAAATTGACTTGGCGATTTGAGCAAACGCGCCACGGCAACAGGACAAGGAGCAGCATACAAGACATCGCTGACGATCGTTCTAAATAATCGTTCTCCAAATCGGCTTTGTCGTCCCCAGCCCATGATGATTAGATTCGCGTGATGTTCTCGGCTCGCACGAGTGATGCCTTGAGCGATGCGATCATCAATGCGAAGAATCGGTGAGACTTCAACATCAAACGATTGCGCGAATTGAGTTGCCCGTTCGAGCAGTAATTCACTGCGATCGAGGCGTTCTTGCATCTGTGAGGAGTTAAGATGCGATTGAGAAAATGCGACGGCAAATGGAATTAATCGCCCCGAATGCGATCGGGCAATTAACGCGGCTAATTCTAGCAAGTTCGCTTCGGTATTCGGGTTGTACACCGGGACTAAGACGGTCATTTGACTGATCCAAACTGGATCAGCAAGCGTGGGGGGTAAATCTTCGACGGTTTCGGCTTGAAGTTCGGTGGCGAATCGGGCAGTCAGAATCGGACCGAGTGTCGAAGTGACTAACATCAGCACAATCACACTGTTGAGAACGCCTTCTGTCAGCAATCCAGCCCGATAGCCAACTAAGGTAGCAGCAAGTGTGGCAGCAACTTGAGGCAGAGACAGCGATCCCATCACCATCATCTCTGTCCAACTGTAGCGATATGCCAGTTTTGCCAGAACTGCCGCCGCCATTTTGCTGAAAATTAGACCGACCACGATCGCGATCGTCAGTCCTAGTAATTTCGGATCGCTCAAACTTTGAATAAACACCGGAACCCGAATCAGCAATCCCATGTCCACAAAGAAAATCGGAATAAACAAAACACTGCCGACAAAGACAACTTTCTCTTTGACCGGGCTATCGCCGACCACCCGATTGACGGCAAGCCCCGACAGAAACGCACCGACAATCTTTTCAACGCCAATCAGTTGTGCTCCAACTGATGCGAGAAATACGGCGAGTAGCACAAAAAGAAATTGATTGCCTTCTTCATCGCCAGAGCGTTTAAAGAATTCACGTCCTGCTTTGTCAAACCCGACAAGAATCACGATCGTATAAATCCCTAACGATCCCAAGAGTGTGAACAGCTTGAAGACTGTGAAATCTCCTGCATGAATTCCGATACAGATTGCTAAAACCAGCAACGCGCCAATATCAGTAAAAATCGTTGCGCCAATCGTGACGGTCACGGCTTCATTATTGACGATACCTAGCCGACTGACGATCGGATAAGCAAGTAAGGTGTGAGACGCAAACAAAGAACCTATCAAAATAGCAGGGTTCCAATCAAATCCAAACAATCGACCCACGATCGTTCCGACGATTAATGGAACTAAAAAAGTAAAAGTCCCAAATCCAATCGAGCGGTTTCGAGTGCGTGTAAATTGGTCAATATCAATTTCTAGTCCTGCCACAAACATCAAATAAATCAGTCCGATGTCCGAGAGTAGATTCATCGTTTCAGACTCGGTCTGAAAAATATTCAGACCATTGGGTCCTAATGCGACTCCTGCGGCAAGTAAGCCGACTAATCCTGGCAGGCGTAATCGCTCAAATATCAAAGGAACGACGAGAATAACCGCCAGCAGAATCACGAAGGCAACAATCGGTTCTTGAAACAAGCCAGCGGTTAGCAATAACATAGATTCATGTGCATAAACTTAATGTGTATCGATCCAGATGCCTGCCAAACTCTATCTAGAGGTGAATTTGGCTGAGAATGACTCTGAGGCGATCGTAATCATCTTTTAACAATAAGCTGAGCATTCGCCCGGCCTGTACCAGCCAAGCACGATCGGCTTTTCGCAACTGATAAATTTCGCGAATTGCTGCCGCTGTTAAAGCATCGACCGGAGCGCTTCCAACTTGTAGCAAGGTTCTGAGAAAATCAAGTTCGTTACTAAATTCAATAATCTCATCTGAATCGCAAGCATAAACGGCTTGATGAATCTGAGGGGGACGAGGGGGAAGATGTTGATAAAGCGTTCCGCCTTTTGAGCCGTTCTTTTTATTTCCGCCTGCTTGATAACCGACGATCGCGGATCGAAATTCCGTTCTGAGCATGGCAAAAATCTGCGGCTGTTGTTCGCGCAGTTCTTGCATGGACATCCCTAATGCGCGCGCGCGGTGAACGGTGTCGATCGGGCTAGTGGTGGCATGATAGACCACCGCATAAATGAGATTATTCGATTCTTCATCGATCGCTTTTACCCAACTTCCAAACGGAGGCATCACCGGAAAAGCAAGATTGTCTGGTTCAAGACACTGAGCGAGAAATTCAGTGGTTGCTGTCTCGATCACTTCTGCAATATGGTTTGCAGGGCGATTTTGAGCAGAAAATTGAGGAAGAGGAAGCCGCATAGATGCTCACGAATTCAGCGTGTCTTGAGCATAGCAGGTCTGTTTGTTTACGATCCAATACGCGACTAGATCCGGCTTAGGCTGAGAAGTCAGAGTTTTTTGAAGGCTCTGACTTCTGCTGCGATCGAGCTAAGCTTGGGTTCCAGCTAGTTCCATGCCGGGTAAGAAAGTGGCAAGATACTTTTCAACCCCTTTTGGGTCTTGTAAAAGTTGTCCTGAAACTTGAGTCGCTTGCTCACCTGGGTAAACATCTTCGAGTTGTTCTTCAACTGCTCGAATCGCAGCCTGGGCAACCTCTGCGGGAGAAACTTTCGGATCGGGCCAGTCTTTTGCTAAATCTGTATCGACTGTTCCTGGCATTACTGCTACCACTAAAGTTCCTTGACTGCCTAGCTCTGCCCGAATACAGTGAGTTGCTGAGAGTGCTGCGGCTTTTGAAGCACTGTATGAGCCACTGAAGGGAAGATTGACTTTTGCAAGTAAAGAAAGAACATTCACGATCGTCCCTCCGCCATTTGCTTTCAAAACGGGAGCAAAGGCTCGACACATATGGCACAGTCCGAAGTAGTTTACTTCGAGTTCTGCACGCGCGCTGTCTAGATTATCAGCGGCAATGATGCCTTGATTTAAAGAAGTGCCAGCATTGTTAATCAATAGAGTGACATCAGAGCATTGTGCGGCAGCCGCCTGTACAGATTTGGGGTTCGTCACTTCCAGTTCGATTGGAACAATGCGATCAGGATCGAGCGCGACCAGTGACTCTAATTTTGCAATGCTGCGAGCGCAAACATAAATTTTTGCCGCATCAGCGGTTCTCAATGTCTCGACAAAATGCCGTCCAATTCCACCATTTGCTCCAGTGACCAGCGCGATCGCACCTTGAACTTTCATGAGTCTTTATCTCCTGGAAATTTCTCGCACAGTCTAACAATCTTGAACTCTCATTGACAAAGGATTGTTCAGATGCGATGACACGAAGAATTTCGGAATTTTACGATCGCAATTAATTCTTAATCTCTTTAGGTTCTCATGACTTGGTAGGCTAAAAATTATAGTCTGCGGAGTTGGTTATGTCCTCCCTATTTGCTGACGCTTCACAACGATTACAGCAAGCTTTGAAGCATACAACATTGTCAGAAGACGCGATCGAGTCTTTGAAATATCCGAAAGCTTCTCTTTCTGTGTCGATTCCTGTGCGAATGGACAATGGCTCATTGCGAGTGTTTCAGGGGCATCGAGTTCGGTATGACGACTCACGTGGAGCCGGAAAAGGTGGGGTGCGATACCATCCGAATGTAACGCTCGATGAAGTACAGTCTTTAGCATTTTGGATGACGTTTAAGTGTGCGGTGTTAAATTTGCCGTTCGGAGGAGCAAAGGGCGGGATTGCTGTGAATCCCAAAGAGATGTCGCGGTTGGAATTAGAGCGATTGAGCCGTGGATATATTGATGCGATCGCAGATTTTATTGGACCTGATGTGGATATTCTGGCTCCTGATGTCTACACGAATGCGATGGTGATGGGCTGGATGATGGATCAGTACAGCATCATTCGGCGGCAGAATGTGCCTGGAGTGGTGACTGGAAAACCGATCACAATGGGGGGGAGTTTGGGACGAGATGCGGCAACTGCATTGGGAGCCTGGTTTACGATCGAGGCAATGTTACCGAAGTTCGATATGCGCCCAACCGAAACAACGGTAGCAGTGCAAGGATTTGGCAATGCGGGAGCAACGATCGCTGAATTAGCGTACCGTGCAGGCTGTAAGGTCGTCGCGGTGAGTGATTCTAAGGGAGCAATTTACTCGAAAGACGGACTTGATATTCCGAGCATTCGCCAACATAAGAATTCGACCCGTGAAATTCAAGCGGTTTACTGTCAGGGCAGTGTGTGCAACATTGCAGAACACGAGCGTATTACGAATGAAGAATTACTAGAGCTAGAGGTCGATATTCTATTACCTGCTGCCTTAGAAAATCAGATTACAGAGGTGAATGCACACAATATCAAAGCAAAGCTCATTTTTGAGCTAGCAAATGGTCCGATTAACTCTGCTGCGGATGCTATTTTGGAGCAGAAAGGGATTTATGTATTCCCTGATATTCTGGTCAATGCGGGGGGTGTGACGGTGAGCTACTTTGAGTGGGTGCAGAACCGGAATGGACTGTACTGGACATTAGGTGAGGTGAATCAGTCACTTCAGCAAAAAATGGTAGCAGAGGCGCAGCAGATTTGGGAAATTGCCAAAGAGCTTTCGATTTCAATCCGTACTGCCGCTTATGTTCATGCTTTGCGACGATTGGGAGAAGCGATCGATGCAAAAGGAACTCGCCACTATTACACCAGTGATTGAAGTAGAATTCTGGTTAGGCTTCGCGCTCAACGAGGATGACATTTTCGGTGACTTTCTCGAATGTATCGTCGTGGCTAATCACAAAAAGCTGTCGGAAGGATTTGATATTCGCGATCGCTTCTGCTAGGCTCTCTCTCCTTGGGCGATCCATATTGGTCGTCGGCTCATCGAAGAATGCGATATCGATGTCTGCAAGGACTTTGAGTAAAGCTAAACGAACTGCTAAAGCAGCACACATCTGCTCACCCCCTGAGAGATTGATAAATCTCCGAGAATGTGCGCCTTCTTGAACCATAATTTCGTAGTCGCGTGTCCATTCGAGAGCGACATTAGGACGATTGAGCAATTCACGGAATAAGCGATCGGCTTCATAGGAAATGCTCTGAACATAGCGCTCTGTAATCCGTGGAGCCGCTTCTTTGTAGAATTTTCGAGCGGCTTTGATGAAGCGTTCGGTTTTTTGCTTTTGTTTGAGTTGAGCCTGGGTTTCTGTGCGCTTTTGCTGAATGGCTTTGAGTTTAGAAAGCCGGGTTTCACATTCTTCTAAGCGCTGAGATTCTATTGGTAATCGAGTACTGAGCGAAATCCGCTGATTGTTTGCTTCTTCATATCCGGTTTTGATTGCTTTAACTTGCTCAGGATCGTAAGTTTCAGCCAGTTGAGCTTTCTGATTTGTGAATTCTGCTTGCTTTTCTTCTAGCTGTTTGAGTTGCGCGATCGCGTCTTCGTGCTGTACTTTACGCCCTTTGAAGCTATTTGCCGATTGCTGATGTTCGAGATAGATTTGATAGTCTTCTTTGTACTGATCGCGTCGAAGCTGCTGTTCTCGAATCTGATCAGCTAGGTTCTCAAAGGCTTTTAGAGAATCGTCGATCGTTTTGATTTCGTCTTCTGCTTGCTTCAAATCAGCTTGAGCTTTCAGGAGTTCTGAATCAAGCTGAGTCAGCGTTTTGAGTTCTTTTTGTAAAATACTGCTTCGTCCGCGAGGATTTTCTAATGTTTGAAGCTGTCCCGCGAGATGAGCAAGTTGTTCTCTGAGTTCTGGCTCTGCTGCTAGTTGAGATTGATGTTCGGTGATCAGCGATCGCAGTTCTGCAATTTCACTATCTAGCTTTTCTTCCTCATCAAATTTTGCTTCAAGCTTACGATATTGCGATTCCTGTTCTCGAATCGTTTTAAGTTGAGTCTGAACTTCAGCTAAGCGTTGTTTTAAGCGATCGGCAAGTAGTTGCTCAGATAGATCATCTAAAATGCCTTGCAGGTCACGCATTAAATGATTGTTGAGTTTTGAGCTATTTGCGATCGTAGCGAGAACACTTTCAATTCGAGGCTGCCAGGATGGGGCTGCCTGCTGTAGCTCTTGTAAGGTTAAAGTTGCTGTCTGAATATGATTCGCTTGAATTCCTTCGCGATGTTGAGCCTGCGCCAGAATTTGACGCAGATCAGAATCAAATTGAGTCGCAGCTTCGATCCGACTCAGTTGCTGCTGATAGCGGCTTTGTTGTTCTTCAAGTTGAGGAATTTGTTTGACGATCGCACCTAAGCCTTCTAGTCGCTCAATCTCTTCTCCTAACTGCTTTTGGCGCTGCTGAAGTTGTGCGAGTCGTTTCTCATCGCGTTGAATGGTTTGCTTCCAGCTTTGACAGGATTGCAGCTTTTCATTGAGTTGGCTTTGCTCTTGCTCAAGCTGAGATTGTTGCTCAATTAAAGGTTCGAGTTGTTTGAGTTCAGTTTCAATCTGAGATCGCCGCTCTCCCTTCTGCGCTAGAACAGCAAGCTTCGTCTGATAGGCTCCCAAAGACTCAGCTAGCTTTTGCCGTTCTTTGAGTAGCTTTTCTTGCTGCGATCGACTTCGATCAAATTCTTGTAATGCTTGATCAGCTTGTGTGTAAGCTTGATAGCTATCCCGCCGCTCTGTGCAGAGAGCCACAGATTTCTCAGCACGGTCTAGTTCTGTTTTTAAGCGATCGACATTCAACTGCTCGGCTCGAATCTGCCCCGAAACCGTCTCGAGCTGTAAAGTAACTTGCTGAACTTGCGATTCAACTTCGCTCCATTTTGCTTGCTCATCTTTTAACTCTTCATGGCGTTGCTGCCAGTGGTTCAAATCCGTCTGAATCTGCAAAATGGTTTGCGTCAGTCCCTGTTGAGTCGCGGTAAGTTCATCCCATTCTTGCAAGGATTCGTCATACTGCTGAATATCGCGCTCTAAGCTTTCAGACTGTGCTTTTGCGAACTTCTCTAAGTCGCCTAACTCTTTGAATACTTTCTTGTATTCTTCGACTTTGAGAATCGGATCAAAGACTTTTTTGCGCTCCTCAGCAGTGCCAAGAAAGTCGATTGTAAATGTCCCTTGCGGAACCCCGATCGTATTGCGAAACAATTGCCCTAAATTCGTCCCGGCTGGGACTCCTAGATGTTCTCTTAACCAAGGTAAAACGTCTTCTTTCTTGGTGTAATCCAGCCGCTCATTTAGTTCTGGATCGTAAATCGTATAGCTCGATCGAGTACAGCGTGTAACGGTATAGGTTCTCTGATCTCGACTGGAAACAAAATTGACTGCAACTTGGGCACTATTAGAGCCATTGCGGATCAAATCATCTTTGGTATACGCACCCGAATAGTCGAATAGCACCCAAGCGATCGCTTCGAGAATGCTGGTTTTGCCCGCACCATTTTCGCCACAAATTGCATTCGTTCCCGGTTGAAACGAGAACGAGCGATCTCTGTGAAACTTGAAGTTTTTGAGGCTAACCGAGAGAATTTCCATAGTTTTGATTCTACGGCAGATCAGATGTTCTGATCTAAAAATGGCAATGGAATAGATTCTAACGTCGATCGCGAAATTGTCGATCGCACAAATCCAAACGGCTTGCAACTTGAGCGTGATATGCGATCGCGATTCGCTCTGATAATTTTGACGAATTCAGGGGAGAAATAAGACAAAGCTTATTTTTTAACTATTTTAAGCATTGAGACAATGGGCACATCAGTTTTGCTAGTTGATTATGAGAACGTCCAGACCCTTGATCTATCCATCATTCAGGAACAGGAGCTTCAGATCAAAATTTTTGTCGGACAGTCTCAAAGCAAACTGCCCCTAGAACTTGTTCAAGCAGCGCAGCCATTTGGTAATGCGATCGAGTGGATCAAAATCGAAGGCAAGGGCAACAATTCTCTAGATTTTCATATCGCTTTTTATCTGGGGCAATTAAGCCAAGTGAATCCTAAGCTCTCGTTTACAGTACTTTCTAAAGATAAAGGTTACGATCCGCTAATTCGATATCTCTGCAATCGCAAAATTTCCTGTCGAAGAATTGAATGTGTCAAAGCCCTATCTCAGCAGAATAACGGTTCTTCTCAGCGGGAAAAATTAATGATGCAAGTGATGACAAAGCTCTTAAAAATTGAAGATAAGTGTCGTCCTCGAAGTCGCAACGCTCTGTCTCAATACGTTAAATCAATCATGCGTCCTCATAAGGTGAATCAACAAGATCTCGATTCAGTGATCAATGATATGTTTCTACACGGTAAAGTCGCTGAAGTAAACAATCGGATTACGTATAACTTTTAGTATTAGATAAATTCTTCCCGATGAAATCTACTCATCTCGGCTGAACTCATTCTCTACATGCTCAATCAATTCTAGGATGCTACGAGATTGTCCTGGCTCAACGTTGGATTCCGAACCAATGTGAACATGATGCGGAAAATTAGGCAAATCTGGAAAATGTTTGACACTATCCCAACGCTTTCTAAGAGTTTGTTTTGTGCTATCCATCCACTGATAGCGATAGTCTAACGTTGTGACTTGATCACTCTGAGCCGTGAAGGATTCTGCAATCTCCAGAAAATCTTCGTTACTCAGCGTTAATCTTGCACGAAAGTAACCTCGATCGAATAACACGCGCTCATCCACAATTTCGATCGACGAAATGATTGAACTTGCATTCAACTTTGCTTTAATACTCGCAATGTACTGATGTAAGTCCATCTTTAAGAAGCTTGCAATTGCGCTGAGCGATACATTTCGTAGTAAGTATTCCACTCAAAAAAGTCGATCGAGTCCCCAAGTTCACCAGCCTGAAACTTTTGATAGAACCGCTCTGAAGACATCTGATAGGTTTCCTCAAACCTCTTCAATCGTTCACCAATTTCTTTTACTTCTTTTGCAATTGGAGATTGAATGGATTCCTCTAGAAGTTGTCTCTCTTCAGCAGACAGAGAGAGGATGATCTGTGCCAGTGATTCGACTAATTTCTGATTCATGCTGTCTCTCCTGGGCATCCTGAAAAAACATTTTATGCCGATACATTACCCTGAATCTTGTTGAAATCTGTCAAAGCAATGCGATTGATGATGCTTAGAATTTCGATTTCAACGAGGCGATCGCGATCGTCAAAATTCAAACTCACTTCCTGATACAGTCAAATACTAAGCTCCAGCCTGAACAAGCTGTTCAACTGTGAGAGTTAATTCTGAAAAAGTGGGTGACTCGATTCTCTCACTTCCCCGAAACTGTTTGACTTGATACTCGCCATCAATCAATTGATAAACCGAAACCGTTGGCATTTTCGGAGATCCGATAAAGCGTTTTCCGCCTAAGCCCAGATAATCTACAATCCAGTACTCAGCAATTCCAAGGCTCTCATATTCTTCCAGTTTCCTGGCATAATCATCAGCCCAGTTTGTGCTGACAACTTCAACGATCAGACGAACAGAGCTTCCCTGTGTAATGACAGATTCTTTATCCCATCGAGGATCATCTGCGATCGCATTCTCATCCAAAACAATCACATCTGGTTTGTAACCCGATCGCGCATCGGAGGATCGCACAACGCATTCTGTAGGAATAAAGTAAGGTAGACCCAAGCGAGCAATTTCTAGAATCAGCTTACTTAAGACAAATCCTGCAACTTTTGAATGCTTGCCTGTTGGATTTGGCATCTCAACAATCTCACCATCATGCAATTCATATCGAGTGGTCGAGTTTTCCGGATACCACTCGATGAAATCATCAAATGTAAAGTCGGTTGCTATCGTTACAGAAACCATCGTTACCTCAATTGATCATCTTTTCACGATTCGATCTCTCGATTGGGAATTAATGCGATCGTACAACACTTTTTCTG
Source organism: Leptolyngbya sp. UWPOB_LEPTO1 (assembly GCF_017302695.1). Taxonomy (NCBI): domain Bacteria; kingdom Bacillati; phylum Cyanobacteriota; class Cyanophyceae; order Leptolyngbyales; family Leptolyngbyaceae; genus Leptolyngbya; species Leptolyngbya sp. UWPOB_LEPTO1. Next base: position 195,336 of record NZ_JAFLCJ010000003.1, read on the forward strand.
ACCCCATAGCCATTCCATAGCTGATTCCTTTGTGAGCGATCACCTCTTCAAAATTCAAAATGTATCGAGAATCTAGACCAAGCCAGAATTTTACTGCTTCTTCAACTTGCGCTAATTGCTCGTTTGAAAGTGCCCCCAACTTCCTAATCAACTTTGCTTCTGAAGCAGTGACGAGATTCTGACCATCAAAAACACCCGGACGCAAAAATTTTGCCTGAATAGCAACTTCAAACCTTGATCCTCTTGGGCGAGTGGTATGAGGGACTAAACTGACTAAAGCTCAATCGATATCTTCAATCGGAATATTCATCACAAGACAGAGGCGCACTTTCGCGACATAGCCCAAATCTACTAACCAAACTTCACCGCGATTCGGTGTACTGCTGCTCATTCTCAGCCTCAAATTCGTCCAGGCTTAAGAATACTGCCTCTGCACATAAATTTAATTCTTCATCCAAGAGTGGAGGCAGATCTAGATTCATTGTTCGCCGCAAAATTTCTGCCGCAACTTGTTGCTTTTCTGTTTCCGATAATTGTTCAAAGGATGCTAAGAGTTGCTGTGTACTATTCACGATTCGATTTCTCGATTGGAATTATTGCGATCGTCCACAATTCTCTTACTTCACAGCGGCTTCGTTGCCGCTCTCAGCCGCCAATTGCTCTAATCGCTCTTGCTGATCTTGAGAGATGCAAGTCTCGATCACATCTTCGAGATCGCCTTCTAACACAGGGTTCAACGCGAAGTTTTGCCCTAATCGATGATCAGTTACACGGTTATCTTTGTAATTGTAAGTCCGGATCTTCTCCGATCGCTCTCCTGTCCCAACCTGCGATCGCCGCATCGAAGTAATCGCATCTTGCTGCTCTCGCAACTTGATCTCATACAACTTCGCTCGCAGAATTTGCATCGCGCGTTCCCGGTTCTGAAGCTGCGATCGCTCCTCGGTACAAAACACCCGAATTCCCGTCGGCTTGTGAATCAAATCGACCGCAGTTTCAACTTTGTTGACGTTCTGACCACCCGCACCACCGGATCGTGCCGTCTTCATTTCAATGTCTTTCGGGTCGATGTGAATTTCCACATCATCCACTTCCGGCATAATTGCGACGGTTGCAGTTGAAGTATGAACTCGTCCAGAAGCTTCAGTGACCGGAACGCGCTGCACCCGGTGAACACCTGCCTCAAACTTCAATTTGCTATAGACGCGATCGCCTTGAATTTCCATAATCGCTTCTTTGAATCCGCCCAAACCTTCAGCTAGGGATTCACTCGCCATTTTGATGCGCCAGCCTTGACGCTCCGCATACCGCGAGTACATTCTCACCAAATCCCCAGCCCAAATGCTGGCTTCATCTCCACCGGTGCCCGCCCGAATTTCCAACATGATGTTCTTGTCATCATTCGGATCACTGGGAAGCAGCAGAATTTTCAATCGATTTTCTAACTCTTGCAGCTTTTCTTGGAGTTCTTCCGCCTCCATTGCCGCCATTTGTTGCAGTTCAATATCGCCGCCTGATTCTTTGACGATCTGACGTGCGCCTGCTAAATCTTGCTCAGTCTTGCGCCAAAGCTCATAGGTGTTGACCGTTTCCTCTAACGCCGATCGCGATTTTGCGACCCGCTGAAACTCGCCCGGATCTCGGGCGATATCCGGGTCAGCAAGTTTCCGCGTCAATTCGTTAAAGGTCTGCTCAACGGAATTTAATTTGTCAATCAAATATGCTTCAGCCATAGTAGCCTCGGAAAAAAGTAGAAAAAATTTAGGCGAAAAGACAATCGCGGCAACTCAAAACGCGATCGTCACATCAATCAACCTAAATCTCGCTACTTCTGTTCGTCGCTCATGCCATACTTCCGCAAGAAGCGCTCCACACGACCCTCAGTGTCAATAATCTTCTGAGTGCCCGTGAAGAACGGGTGATTGCCAGACCACACATCCACGTGTAGTTCAGGCTTGGTCGAACCCACAACCGCTACAACTTCACCATTGCAGTAAACCTTTGCTTCGGGATACCACGTCGGATGAATACCTGGTTTTGCCATTGCCTTATCTCCAAATCCGCTTCAAATACAGTGTAACAATTAGCGTTTCGAGTATTGAGGAGCTTTCCGAGCTTTGCGCAAGCCGTACTTTCTCCGCTCTTTCGCTCTCGGATCGCGAGTCAAATAGCCTTCGACTTTCAACGGCTTCCGGTTTTCAGGGTCGAGTTGGCACAGTGCCCGGGCAACACCCATGCGGATCGCATCTGCTTGTCCAGTCAAACCACCGCCATGAGCGTTGACGAGAATATCGTATTCCGCTTCCAAGCCCAAGGTTTCCAGGGGAGCTTTTGCACCCGAGATGTACTCTTGGTTGAATTGGAGATAGAGATCTCCAGGCTTGCCGTTGACGACGATGTTGCCTTCGCCGGGAACGAGACGGACACGAGCGATCGCAGATTTGCGACGACCCGTTCCTTGATACATCACTCTTCCTTCAGTTGCTTGCATGGATTACTTTTCTCCCGGAATCGTTTTGATGTCTAAAACTTTGGGTTGCTGTGCAGCATGGGGATGCTCTGCACCTGCATACACTTTCATTTTGGTGAACAGCTGGCGACCCAAGGAATTCTTCGGTAGCATTCCTTTCACCGCTTGCTCAATGATGCGCTCTGGCAAACGAGCTTGCAGCTTTTCAAAAGATTCGGTCTTCATTCCACCCGGACGACCGGAGTGACGACGATACAGCTTTTGGCTGCGTTTCTTACCAGTCACGTCAATTTTGTCAGCGTTGATCACGATAACAAAATCGCCTGTGTCTAAGTGAGGCGTGTAAGTCGGTTTATTTTTGCCGCGAAGTACCATCGCGATTTCAGTCGCTAATCGACCCAAGCGTTGACCCGCTGCATCCACAACGTACCAGTCGCGTTGAATCTCAGCGATAGCAGGAAGGTAGGTTTTGTTTTCCATGACCGTGAGTTTGTTTACAAAGAAGGTTCGAGCGTCATCCGAGATAAATTCAGTTTCGGCTGTGCATCAAACCAGAGTTCTGGGGGAAATGGCATGTCGGGATAGCCCACTCTTAAGAGGCACAACCCTTGCGGGGGAGCCGCATACCGCACTTCATGACGTCGCTCGTTTTGCCACAACTGAGTGAAGCTCTCAACCGAACGATCACCGCGTCCCACTTCTACCAATAATCCGACGAGCAGTCGCATCATCCCATACAGAAATCCGCTTGCCTGCACTTCAATATAGAGAAATGAATCTTGTCGAATACATTCCGCAAATTGAAGGTCTACCCAGGCATGGGGACGGCTAGAGTTCGCTCTCTGAAAAGCTGCCATATGATGGTGCCCGATCATGGGAGCTAAAGCCTGCTGCATTTTGGACTCATCCAGCGGAGCGTGGTAGTAGTGCCAAGACAACGATCGAGCAAATAAGTTCGGGCGTGCCTCAGTGTAGATCGTGTATCGGTAGCGTCTCCAAGAAGCTGAGAATCGGGCGTGCCAGTCGGCTGGAACCTGAGCCGAAGCCCGAATCAGAACATCATCGGGAAGCCGAGCATTGATCACATCTGCCCATCGGTGTGCTGGGATCAGCGTCATCACATCGAAATGTGCCACCTGAGCCGCTGCATGAACGCCTGTATCCGTTCGCCCTGCGGCATGAATCACCACCGGATATCCGACTACAGACGCGATCGCGGTTTCGATCTCTTCTTGAACGCTACGATGATTCGGCTGCCGCTGCCACCCATAAAATCGAGTGCCCAAGTACTGAATCAGGAGGGCAATTCGCTGCAAGGACGGCTGAGCAGGTGCCATCTTAGGTCAATTCGATAATTGCCATTTCAGCGTTGTCACCGCGACGACGTACCGTTCTCAAGATGCGGGTATATCCGCCTTGGCGATCGGCATAACGCTCAGGAGCATTCTCGAACAAGGCATGAACGAGCTGCTTGTCGTAGATGTATCCCATTGCCTGACGACGTGCCGCAAGCGAACCGTCTTTTGCCAAAGTGATCATCTTTTCAGCTTCCGATCGCACTGCTTGAGCGCGAATCTTGGTCGTTTTGATTCGACCGTTGCGGATGAGTTCAGTGGTCAGCGCTCGGAGGAGTGCTTTACGCTGATCCGCAGGTTTTCCCAACAAGGGGACTTTACAACCGTGACGCATAGCTACTCTTAGGATTTAGATTTTTCTTGCGGCAGGGTGATCCCCAACCGTTGTTGTAAGGCTTCGACGACTTCCTCGGCAGACTTGGCTCCAAAATTTTTGATTTCGAGCAGGTCTTCTTGGCTGTAGTCGAGCAAGTCCGCGACCGAGTTGATTTGCGCGCGTTTCAGACAGTTGTATGCCCGAACTGATAGCTGCAATTCTTCGATCGGGATTTGATTTTCGATCCGCTCATCGCTCATGCCATCATCATCCGAAGGCTCGAATGTGATGTCTTTCAGCGGATTAAACAGATCAACGAGGATATTTGCGGCTTGGCTCAGCGCTTCTTGCGGAGTCAAACTGCCATTTGTCCAGATTTCCATGATCAAACGGTCTTTTTCAGCCGTTCCACCTTGGCGAGCATCTTCGACGCTGTATTGCACCTTACGCACCGGCATGAATACAGAGTCAATCTGTAAAAAGTCGAGTGCAGTATCATCGGTGAATTTGCCAGCGCCGCGATAGCCTTTGCCTTTCTCAATTTTGAATTCCATCTCTAACGTTGCGTTAGGAGATAGGGTTGCAATGTACTGAGTCGGGTCAACCAGCTCAACTTCTGAAGGCAGGTCAAAGTTTTCAGCCGTCACGGTGGACTGACCTTGAACTAAGAGCCGACCAATCTGAGGCTGAGACGAGTAAGTTCTAAAGACGAGCTTTTTCATGTTCAGCAAGATGTCCAAAACGTCTTCTCGAACGCCTGGAATCGTTGCGAATTCATGGGTCACGCCTGCAATTCTCACAGCAGTCACGGCAGCGCCTTCTAAGTTCGACAGTAACACCCGCCGCAATGCGTTGCCAACGGTGGTTCCTTGTCCTCGCTCTAGCGGTTCTAATACGAACTTGCTGTACTGACTTTGGTCTTCCTCAGTACTCGTATCAATACATTCAACCTGAAACTGTGCCACGGAGTAGCCCTCCTTCTTCCTTGCTGATGACATCCATACCGTTTTGTGCTGCCCATTATAAGCAGCAATCTGCGCGATCGTCGTTTTATTAAACGCGACGGCGTTTCGGCGGACGGCAACCGTTGTGAGGAATGGGAGTGACATCCCGGATCAGGGTAATTTCTAGCCCTGTTCCTTGAAGTGCACGGATCGCGGTTTCCCGTCCAGCACCCGGTCCACTGACCATCACTTCAAGCTGACGCATTCCTTGGTCGATCGCACGACGAGCGGCTGCTTCGGCAGCGGTTTGTGCCGCAAAGGGAGTTCCCTTCTTTGCACCTTTGAAACCACTCGATCCAGCCGATGCCCAGGAGATAACTTCACCTTGAGTATCGGAGATCGTCACGATCGTGTTGTTGAAGGTCGATTGAATGTGAGCGACTCCGCTCGGAATATTCTTTTTCGCCTTGCGCGGACCCGTTTTCCGCTGCGGTTGTCTTGCCATGTCAAATTCTCAATCAGTTAAGCTGCTACGTTCCTACAAGCCATTGCCCACAAGTAATTTACCTGGAGGCAAATCACGCTATTTCTTACCGGGAGCTTTTTTCTTCCCAGCGACAGTTCGACGACCGCCTCGACGGGTGCGTGCATTGGTTCGAGTGCGTTGACCGCGAACGGGCAAGCCCATCCGATGTCTCCGACCCCGATAGCAACCGATATCCATCAATCGTTTGATTGACATCGATTCAAATCGCCGCAAATCCCCTTCAATCTGATAGCCGCCTTCCACTGCTTCCCGCAGTGCTGCGACATCTGCTTCGCTGAGATCTTTGACGCGAGTGTCAGGATTGACTCCTGTTTTCGCGATGATCTCTTTAGACCGGGTGGGTCCAATTCCGTAAATATATCGAAGACCGATTTCCACTCGCTTGTCACGAGGGAGGTCTACGCCCGCAATCCGCGCCACGTTGAGTTCTCCTGAACGTTATTGATAAACAGTCGAAAAGTCTGCCAGCGAGCTAGAAACTGTCTAACTGCGGCAGACTCGTACACGAGCATCTTGTTAACCCTGGCGTTGTTTGTGCTTCGGGTTTTCACAGATCACCATGACGCGCCCTTTCCGACGAATGACGCGGCATTTTTCGCAAATTCGTTTCACTGACGCACGTACTTTCATGCCCAAGTCTCGGCAACATTACAAACACAATATCCTAACAATTTCTTATAACAATTGTCAAAGTGATCTTTATAGCGCAATCCTAACGCCCTTTATTTTTGAGTCGATAGGTAATTCTGCCTTTGGTCAGGTCGTACGGAGTGAGTTCGACTTTGACGCGATCGCCGGGAAGAATTTTGATGTAGTTGCGGCGGATTTTGCCCGAAATATGTGCGAGTACGTTGAATCCATTGTCGAGGTCTACGCGAAACATTGCGTTCGGTAGTGAATCGACGACAGTCCCTTCCATTTCAATCAAGTCTTGTTTAGACAAGCGGTGCTTTCCTCCAAAAGATAGTCGGGGTCAAATTTTACCCTATTTGAGTGTAGATCATTTAATTAATTTTCGGCATTTCTGCGGTTAGATCGGGAAATTTTTTAAGGAATTGGCTCGACTTTAACAAAGTTTTGCTTTATAGTAAGAAACGCATCGCGGGATGTAGCGCAGCTTGGTAGCGCACCTCGTTCGGGACGAGGGGGTCGTAGGTTCAAATCCTATCATCCCGATTTATAAAGAGATAGGCAAGAGTTCTAATCTGACGGATTCTGCTGTTGACTCGCGAGTTAGAGAATTTAGTCTTGCTTTGGTTGCGGCTTCTTACGGTTTAGCCAAATCGTCTAATTCTGCATAGCTAGGCAAGGTGGTGTCGATCGCTTTTCCATTCCGCAAAACAATGCGATCGTGCTGCGATCGCGATAACAGTTCTCCATAATTTCGAGCTTTGAATAGCACCAAATCTGCGGGGAGTCCAACCCCAATCCGCCCGACATTCGGCAATCCCATTAAATCCGCCGGGGTAGAGGTAATGGCATTTGCCCAATCCCCAAAGGGACGATCGAGTTGAGCAATCTTTACCGATTGGCTGAACACTTCTAATGCATCATGATCGCCATAGGCATGGAAGGGATCCCGGCAATTGTCTGATGCGATCGCCACTGGAACCTTTGCTTGTTTCAATTCGTGCAGAAGCGTCACACCGCGCCAGCGGGGAGTTCGATTAGGGGTGCGGTCTTGCAAGTATAGATTGCACATGGGCAGGCTCACGACACCGATTCCAGCTTTTTTGACTAAAGCGATCGTGGTTTCTGCTTCTGCTGCATCTTGGACTGCCAGACTACAACAATGTCCACAGACTGTTTTATTGCGGTATCGATGTCGAATCGCGGCTTCAGCGATTCGTCGCAAAGTATTCGAGTCGGGATCATTATTTTCATCTACATGGAAATCCAGATTGAGTTTGCGATCTTTCGCCATTGAAAAAATGCGATCGATCTGTTGATCAATGTCAGGATTAATAAATGAAACGCCACCTAAAATTCCATCTGACTCTGCAACTAGATCAGCTAATTTCTCTCCTTCAGGTGTTAGAAAATAATCCAAAGAGACAAGACAAACCGCCTGTAAAATAATTCGATCCGCCCATTGATCTCTCAATGCTCGAAATATCTCAAAGCTCATCTCACCGAGTTTTCCGGCTGAATCTAAATGCGTCCGAATCGCTTTTGTTCCATGAGCATAACTACATTTCAGACCAAACTCCATTCGACGATAAATATCATCTGGATTCCAATTTTTCTGAGCATCTACTCTAACTGTATTCAGCGCACTTTCAAAGGTTCCATCCGGATTTGGAGCGCGATTCCAGATGTGACCTTTATCTAAATGCGTATGTAAATCTGCAAAACACGCCCAAATCATTCCCCCCTGTAAATCGATCGACGGATAGACATAATTCTGATAAGTTCCTGCTGCCAAAATCGCGCTAATTACACCCTCAACAATTTCTAGATCGACATGCAGCAAATGATCGGTGGGTGGCTTACGGGTTGCCCATTTATTCCCATTCACCACCAGGGAAGCGGGCACATGAGCATTTCTGATCCAGTAGTGATGCGCATCAAAAATCATAAGTTTGGGGAATTTCGCTATAGATGATTCTGCCATGCAAATTATCGAAATCCGAGTACACTGAAAAAGCTCGAAAGTTAATGTATTAAAAGCGACATACTTATGGAGTGGCATCCCACAGACGCGCAGAGTTTAGCCCTGATCGATCGAGAAGTTGGCGATCACATGCTTTCTCCTGCTGAATACGAAATTGTCCGACGGGTTATCTATGCAACGGCTGATTTCGACTACAAATCCCTGATTCACTTCTCTGATCTTGCCTTGCAGTCTGGTGCGGCTGCCCTTGCTGCGCGCACGACTATTATTGTTGATGTGCCAATGGTGCAGGTTGGCATTAATACGAATATCCAAAATACGTTCGCTAATCCCATCTACTGCAGTATGGAAGCGATCACCCGTCCCCAAAAAGAGAAAACCCGCGCTGCTTGGGGGATCGAAACGCTTGCTAGACGTTACCCAGAAGGTATTTTTGTCGTTGGGCAATCTCAGACGGCTCTGATTACACTGGCTGCGTTAATTCAGAAAGAAGAAATCAAACCTACCCTTGTGATTGCCACGCCTTCTGGGTTTCTCGATATTGAAGCCGCGAAAGCCAGATTGAGTAATGCCTTAGTTCCAAACATTTGTACCCAAGGAAGAAAAGGCAATGCAGTGGTTGCAGCCGCGATCGTCAACAGTCTAGTAGATCTGGCATGGCAAGCTTACGGTGGGGACAATGCAGTTTAATCCCAATCGGACGATCGCCGATTGGATTTAGGAATGCGTTTTCTAGGACGAGGCTCGTCATATTCTTCGTCCCAACGCCGCTCATTCCGTTTCGATCGCGGCGGTTCACGGTAATCATCTTCAGGCTCGATCGTATTAATTTGCCGACTGACCGCCTCAAATTCGTCCCGTCGTAGATAAGGATAATCGCTCACCCAAACTCCGACTCGGCTCACGAAAATATCACTCACTTTAGCAATCCGCCCTAAATCAGGACGATCCGAAAGTGCCAACATTTCAGCCGTATCTCCAACCCGGATTGCCTGATGTTCTCGTTTCAGAGGGACTTGAATCCGAGTCTCAAACCCTGTTTCATCTCCTACGACGACATTGATTCGCCGTTCCCGATTCTCAGTGACAACTAATTCTCCTCGGTTATTCACGCTTTCTTCTGTCCCGACGAGTTCATCGGTCACGAACACATCCAGAACTTCGCCGCGCAAGAACCCTGCATATTTATATCGGCGATAACCTGCATTCCGAACTGCCGCCTGAATAGCAGGACTCCACAACCAATAAACCAGCGCCAGGATAATCAGAAAAAACGTGACTGCCTGCACTACATCCTGCAATTCCCCGGTTGCAAAGAAGGCGCGAATCAGCAAGGCTCCTGCTACCGCAGAAATCGAGATCAGAACCCGTCTCAGAACGTCAGAAAGCTTTCCCCAATAATATTTGTACTGTGCGCCAGTTCCGACTAATGGAATCAGGTCTTCAAACTTTTTGCGACTTAGAGGGACTAGCATAGTGGACACAAAAATCGAAATATTTTCAATTTTATCCGGTCTATCTGGACTTCGCCGACTTAGACTTTGGTTGAATTGATTTTAAGTGAAGTGTGCAGGGAAAATTTACGGAACCGTCTGGATATTCGACTTTAGTCTGAGATAAAAATCGGTACTTTTTGCGAGGGGATTCGACCTGCTTGTCACTGAGAATAGATTCAAATCTGAGGAACGCACTCGGAAAAGCTAAGCAACTAGGGGGCAACTAAGTTTGTTTGGTGTATCCGGTTAAAGGCGTGCCTTACAGGTAGACTGCCTGACTCTGGGGGCTTTTAAGAGTCAGGCAATTTTTTGTTTAAATTTGTCCATTAAAGCGATTTTTTCCAGCTTTAAAGCAATTTTTTCCAAAATGACGAATTTGGTACATTTCAGACTCAAGGTTAGCTACTTAGATTTTCGGAACAGTTTTAAAGCGATTTTTTCCGAAAATTGAATCGCCTTGCAATTCACCATATTATTTGTCAAAAGTAATAACTCAAGAAGATTTCACGCTTTTCTGCGTCTTTTTCAAGCAGGTTTGCAAACGACTTGCAAATTTTTAACCATCTACTTGCTCAAAACCTCGTGAACTAAAACGGTCTACTTAACCGTTACCTTGGTAAATGCCAAACTCGTAGTTCCCAGGGTCAGGCAGTCCTTTCAACCTATCTCAAAAACCATTCCTCAGCATGATCACAACTAAGATTGCGCCGGAAACTTGCAACATTCTACTTCCATCAAGCCGATCTTTCAGCCTGTGCATAATCAAGATTTTCACGGAAACCAACATTGCCCAAGTTGCCCATATAGTATCAGTGCCTTTCAGCCTGTGCATAACTAAGATTTCCACGGAAACAATGCCGAGATCGGTAAGTGGTTTAGCTCTCCGTCTTTCAGCCTGTGCATAACTAGGATTTCCACGGAAACGTCAACCCAGAACTCAATCCAATCGCAGCAGCAGTCTTTCAGCCTGTGCATAACTAGGATTTCCACAGAACCCCTGGCATGCTCAATCCCTGACATCACTTGCGATTCCGCTTGCGTTTTGCCAAACCTTGATCGATTCATTAAACTTCGGCTGAAATTGCCCAGAATCACAAAGATTTTCAATCGGTAGAATCAGAGAGATCGAACGCTTCATCAGCAGTTCAATCGCTTTGGCAAACCTCTCAGGAATTTTGCTCCCGCTTCGGTTTGTCAGATATGATGTAGAGATAGGCTCAAGCCATATGGCGCGTTTTGAGCCGCAGGTCAGTATACCCCCGTACCAAGGTAGTCAAAGCTCCTTGGCAGGATTCTTCCGACGTGAGATGGGCATCTAATCCATTTGTGATCAAATGAACCTCGGATGAATGACAAGCGACGTACAGGGACGGAAAGCACAAAAACAACCCAATTTTTGTCTACCACGAAAACACCAAGTTTGGCAAGCTGTATGTAGTTTTCTTGGTTCTGTTTAGGGATGTGTATCCTCTACAAATCAGGCAGACTGTTCCTCGTTCTGCTTGGTTGATCTTGCCATTAAAGCTGCGATCGCCAGCAACGATTCAGCAACAGGCTGAAACACAAAGCGAATTGGAAACTCGGATTTTGCTGCTCGACGCTGGATCGCGGTAGCAAGCTGACCGTAGTTCCAGCGATGGTAACTCTCTCGGATATCTTTACAGTACTGATTCTGTGCTTCAACATGGTGAGGGTGAGCCATTTCAGCCTCCACACGAATCATTGCTTCCACCCGTTCACGAATCCCTTCTAAGTTAGGCAAAACGATCAGACCAACCTGAAGTTCGATCGCGACTTCAACGATTGCGGAAGCAATCACCCGTGCTGTGTACTCTCTAGCATTTGCTTCTGAAGAATGCTCTTCGTAGCGCTGTCGTTTCTGACGTTGAGAACGCTTTTTGACGATCGCTTGATGCTGCTTGTGCAGCTGGATTACTTGTCGATACGTACTGTCTTTATTTGCAATATTGAGGAGAGTCTCGGTCGAACACTCCAGCACGACTGAATCGTTCTGACTATCAATGACCACGAGTGCGATCGGATCTTTGCGTCCGAAGCTAATTCCCATCGAGAGATGATCTTGTCTCTGATGCGTCAGTTTATGCGGGCGATTGGGAGGAAGTTGATGAAGGTATCGCAACGTTGTTTTTGTCGCCGCGATTCTTGACTGCTGATCTTTGATCTGCTGCTCGATGGTCTTTTCTTCTGTCTTTGATGGCGCTCTCTGTCCCTTCTTTTGAGCGGTCTTCGGCGCTTTTGACGATCGCGATTGAACGTCGTCTTCTGCTGATTTTGAGTGTGCCTCGCTTTCTGTCACAGTCAGCAGTTCTCTTCGTTTTTTCTTCAGGGTTTTCAACGTTTTGATGGTTGGTTTAATCTTTTTTTGTAGAACGTTTTCAACCCCTTCGACTGTCTTCAATTCATCATCGATCACGCAGTGCAACGACAAACGATGAGTCAACCACGGTGGAATTAACTCATCAGAGCCGTCGCCGTTTGATTGCCGTTTGACTCTCTTTTTATGCTGACGCTCTAGCGATTCATCTTTTTCCCAAACGAGCGTAGCTGATCGCAGGAGTAGACATGCAGCATCAAACTTCTGATCTTCCAACGTTGCTCTTGTACAGTAGTCGTCCGCGATCTGCTTGAAGTCACCCAATTGCCGATGTCCGCAAAACAGTTGAAATTGATATTTCAGCATTGAGTGAAATGAGACACAAATACGCTCTTGAGGCACTCTGCGACGCTTCTGGCGTTTGCTACGACGCTTTTTCGATCGAGTGGAAGGAACAGGTTCCGGTCTCGATTCGCTTTGTGAAGTTCCGACGGATTGTGCTTGCCGAACGATGGGTTCCTTTGACCAATGCAAATCGGTTCCTGTGCGAAACATCAGGGGATACGGCGTTTCCTCAAACAACCGAATTTGCTGCTGCTTACTCCATTTTTCCAACTCTCTTTGATCGACTTCTGCATCGCCTTCAAACTGCAAATCAGGTGTTTTGAGCCTCGGATCAATTTGCCGTCGAATCCACCAGCGTTCTAGATCTGCTTGATGTGCCTCTGGACCTCCGCTCAGAACTGGACCTGAGATCGCAGCATCAATTTCTGCTTCAAACCGATCTCCCAATGGGTCGCGCCCTCTTGGATACCGGGCTTTTAGCTGCTGTTCTAAGTTCTCAATTTCTTTTTGCTTAATTGCGATCGCTGTTTGAAGTTCGTCTGGCTCTAACATCGGTTCGCCTACTACATATTGGCGCTGAACCAAGTAGACGATCGCGCACTGTGTCAGCGCATTAGATGCTTTTTCATGGTGTTTCAAGAGGATGTTGAACAGGTAACGTTTTGGGTCTGTTCCAGGTCGGGATTCAACTGCCGCCAAAACCTCTTGACGCACTGCGTTCAAGACTTGCTGTGCAGTGTTCAAGAGTTGGGATTCGCTAAACTTATGAAGCTGCATATACTCTGAATAAAGCAGCAAAGCAGCAAGCCATCTTTGATTTCCTTTGAGCGACCAGATGGTCTTGCTGTGCTGAGCAAACCAAGCTTTGTAGCAGTCTGTAACCAGATGTCCTGCTGAGGCGTACCAGCGCTGAGGCATACCTGCAAACGGCTCCTGCTTTTTCCAGGGTGCAATCAGGCGATCAACGGCAGCTTGCTCTACTGCACCCTTCGCTTGCCACTCTGGAAAATCAGGCTCTTGGGGAATCTGTTGAAACAATTTGTTGATTAATAGCGTGTAGGCTACGCTGTACTTCCAAAGGATTTCGAGAACGCTTTCAGGGGCTTTCAGCGATGCGTGAATCGTTCGCAGTAGTTTCTTCTCCACTTGTCTGTCTCTCCACAGGTTAGGGTAGTAAAGATGCGAAAGTCGAGTGGTTAGTCTTAGCTTTAATGCCTATCCTACAGGAGTTCAGAAGATATATAGGATTTAAGAAGCCATAAATTCGACTTAGATTGATAGCGTTGGTTTAAAGAAGACGGCACGAAGTCTGGAACTTGGATACACCCAAATTTTTACTACTGAATAGTGCTTTTTCCCTTAGTCTTAAATAATCTCTTTTTCCCTTTTTACTTGAAGCTAGCGATCGAAGCTAGACGAGTATAATTCTGTACTCATTGCGATCGCGCATCGAATTTGAGCAGCGGATAATCTTGTCAGGAAATCTTAAAATAAGCGCACTAAGCACTGAAATATCAGCTTCTCAACATTGCGATATCCCCTTGTAGATGCCTTCCCTACAAAAGTTTGGCTAACATCTGTCTCCACTGCTCAATTTGCTGTTGAACTGTTTCCGCTCCAGAATTTGTCGTTAAGGACTCCTGCGATCGATCTGATAATTCTGCCTCAGCCTTCTCAATCAAATGCTGAAGTGCTTCACAGAGTACTTGCTTATCCGCATCAGAAATCACAGATAAGAGCCGTCGCCCAATCTGCTCCACAAACTCCGAGCGCGACAGCCCAATCGCTGCCGCCTGCTCATCAAGTCCTTGCACACTGGTGCTGGTCAGCGATAAATTCACCTGCCCTTTCACCTCATCGTACAGTTCTGGCTGTCCGCGCAATTTTTTCTGCCCTTTTTTAGGCATGAACCTCTTACTCACACTATATGACAAGTTAGAGGCTATATAGCGACTCAATGGCTTAAAATTGCTTTTAGAGGCTATATAGTCTCAAAATCCGTCAAGCTAGGAATGGATTGGTCCCCGGTACTAGCTTGACCTCTGGTGTTGGTTGAATCACTTGAGACGACTAGACTATCGTAGAACGGGCGCAGTCTGATCAGCGAAGACTGCGGAACCTGCTGCGATTTCGGTCTTGTTGTTGCATTCAACTGAAGTGTGGTGTGATGGCAATGGCATGGTGAAACAAAATTTATCAGTGCTAACGACGATCTCAGTGTTGCGTCAATGCCCGCTGGAACCCTCGCAGTACTGTGAACGATGGGTCACGATCGACCCAGCACAAAGTTACCGAAAAGCCTGTGTTCGAGCGCTGGCTCAGGCAACCAAACTGAGTCCGGGCACGATCGAGAATTGGGGACCGAATTTTCAGCGTCGCCCCAAAGCAGTTCTGTATCTACTCCGGCAAGTTGATTTGCTTAATCAGTTTCAACGCCTTCATCAGACGGGTGTGATCACTGTCCCATACGACTCCTTGCATGAATAAAAAATCATGATGTCTGAGTAAGTCGTCGCAAAAAGCCTTGAATTTGTTTAATCCACTCTTTAAGCTACAGCATAACGATAGTACACAGGTTTTAGAGATCAAAACTGCACTGAATTCAGTGAGAGTTCTCGATCGCACTTTTAGTAACGCCGATTTTGTATTTAGCAACCATTGCCCAAAACTGTTTAACTTCACGGCTTTATCTTGATTACTCACTCACCTCCTACAGAACTGAATGGTGAACTCGCTCATTTCCCGTCGAACCGAGAAAGTGCTTAAGGATGGATTGCCCACTCATGTTGACTCTCAGCGATTTACTTTCCACTTACGATGCCTACGCCCAACAGAGAACGAGCGGCGTGACTGAGCAACTGGCACGATTGCGTCAAGAGATCGAAACCAAACGCCTGAGTATCGAGCGGACAGAGATCGAGTTACTTCAGGCGCAACAGCACTGTCTCGATCAGATGCGTCCTCACTTCGAGGCTGATGCTAGAGCGGTGCTTAAAACCCCGCAGTTTGCCGCATTTATCGACTTTCTAGTAGAATCCGGGGCAAGCGATCTCAGCAGTTCCGACCCGCTACTTGTGGCACCCAGTCCAACCTTCTGGCTACTGCCCTCGACCTCGATCGCACTACATCTGCGCGACATTGAGAATCTGCAACGCGACAACCCAGATGGAACCGATGGGGGTGCAGTCGTCCAGTTGCAAGTTGCGATCAACGATTGGCAGCAGCTTATTCACGTTTCTACCGAACCACTGCGGCAGCAGTGCCAGATTACCGCAATCCTTGACCAGATCCAGTCCCAATTTCCACGGACTGAGCCTGACGACCCTGGAATTGCTCGCCTCTACCAGGTCGTGGCTCAAGAACTGGCGTGTGTGGTGCTGTTTGTGGCTCGGCTCTTCAGCCTCGATCGAATCACCGCAATCAATGAAGGCTTTGAACTTTAAGGAGGTCATCAGGATGCGGCGCTTAACCTTACCCAACCAACGTTGCCAATGGATGTGCCGCTTCTGGGGTCGCGGGCTTGCTCTCAATCGCTGGTGTCTAGAACAAAGTTGGTTCAGCTTTGATTTAGCCCTGAAGATTCAAAGCAGGTTGCTCGATCTCGTTGCCCACGAACATAAGCTGGCGTGTGAGGCACATCTACAAGTGCTGGAAACGAGCTTTTTGATTGGAGAACTCGCTGCGACACCGGAAGCGCTGGAGTACTTTTACGATTTGCGATCGCTCTATCACGAAGGTCGATTTGACACGCTGTTAATTCAACTTTATCAACTGGAGAGCAGACCAGATTCTGAGCAAAACCACAATGCTGGAATCAGCCTGGACAAGGAGTAGCCGAAAGTAAACCATGACACCCTGCACGACAAAATGAGGAGTCTAAAGCGATGAGAGAACCGAGGTTGAATTTAGATAGCAAGACCCGCGACACGTTAATTTTTGGCGAACCGCTCGATTGGTCAGGACAGGAAGGAGTCAAGCGTCGAGCCACCTTTGACCAACTCCAAGTCCAGCAATTAGAGCAGTTGATTGCTGAGGCATTTATTGAAAACGACCCAAAAGTTTTGTGGGTCGCCCCGCAAAATCTAGTTGCGTTTGCACGATCTCCCGCGTTAAGGACATTGAGATGCTACTTCGAGGGCTATGTGGCTTCTCCAGTGTGGGAGCAAGCTGTCGCGATCTGTGGCATTCGGGTTGAAGGCATCATTTCCCGTGGGTTACGCCAAGCGTTTTATGATCGATTTGTCCCTGCTGGAAAGATCGAGCTTTCCTCAGGTCAGTTACGAGCAACTTGGACATGGGGAGTGCAAACCCTTAATTCCGAATAGCTCTAGCAAGCTGGATGTGGACGAATCGATTGAATGACTGTCAGATTGCTGGACAACCTACTCACCTAATATTTGCAGAAATGTTAGACCCAACGAAACTGATTGGTGAATGCACTGCTCAAGAACTCGCGTTGCCTTCGGCTCACGGATACGTGCCCGCTCAACTCATCGATGCTAGTCCGGGGCGGTTTGATGCAGCCCAAGTCTTGCGCGACCTCGAAACGCATCGCGCCTTATGGAGATCGTTCCTGATGGGACGACCATTTTTACGAGGAGATCGAGACGGACTGCCCACCTGCGGCTTACTGCCACTACGGGACTTAGAACAACACTGGAACTTGGACACGCTGTACATCCTGGCACAATCCGAAGTGAGTGTTGACCCACTGCTTGGGATGGCAGAGGACTGGGGGTGCGAAGTGGGGCACTACACGTTAGCGCAAGCCGAACACTTGATGGGAACGGGTCGTCCCGCTCCGATTGTCTGGGCGTGGTGGGATTAGTCACTCAGCCTCTTGCTCCGTTACGGTTGACCTAGCATCGAAGATATAATACAAATGTACGATTGTTCCTTTATCCGGCTGTGGTTATGACGCTTTCTCTTGACCTTGAGGACTATCAAGCCTTGCGCCGCTCCCATCAAGCGCAAATCGAACCTCGTCTCGCTCAACTCAGTCAGACCATCACTCAGCAAATTCAGACGTTAGAGGCGGAAGAACACGGCTTCATTGAGCCGTCTGCCGCTGCGATCGCACAATTGCAGTCTAGGATCGCTCCTGATGTTCGCTGTGTGTTGGATGAAGTCGCCTTTCGCGCTCAGATGACAAATGGGTTCTCCACTGGCTCGCGCTTAGCAAGCGACAAACCGGAACTTAGTACAGATTTGGATACCTGGGTCTTGCATGATCTACCATTTCCCGTTGTGCTGATGGAACACCAAGCCGATGTGGATGACTGGGCATACAACGATGAAAATCACTACACGGAGTATCGCTATGAATTGGTTGTCCAGATTGGCAGTTGGACAAAATCGATCGGAGCCGCGATCGCTCAACTCAGTCCAGGCAATCCGATAGATTATCGCCGGTGTGAATTCGAGCAGCAACAGTATGAATTGGCGTATCAATTGAAGCCGACGCAGCGTTGGAATGAGCCACCCGTTCCCCAGTTTACGGGGTTGGATTGGTCGATCGAGCAACAAGAGCAATTACGGCAAGAACTGAGTTGTGTGTTGGCATTTGTCGGCGACCTACTAACCTTGCACCCCTTAGTTGCGACATTCCGCTATCCGATGCGGCGGTCGATCGCTTGATTCACCCATTGCAACATCACGACGAAGGCAAGCACATGAATCACCTGTGGATTAGTTTATCGACCTATGGAGGAGTCACCACACGCACCGCGCTTGATGTGTTGTGGGCAGCAGGCATTCGGCAAGTGGAATTAGCGATCGGAGTTAAACCGACCCCGGACACGACTGCGGTGCTGCAATACTATCAGCAACTAGGAATACAGTATCGCGCGCATCATGCGATCGTCTGGCAAGAACATCGATCGTTTAATCTTGCCGACTCATTCGATGCCACGTATTTCGAGCGCCTAACCGATTGGCTAGCCGCAATGCAAATCACCGCGTATTCCGTTCATGCAGGGCGCATTGATACAAACAATTCAGATGCCCATGTTGAGCGCTTTTTTAAGCATCTGACCCAGTTAGCTCAATTGTGCCGAGATCGCTCGATTCGTCTAGGGGTCGAAACGATGTACCCAACGTTGCATGACCACGCTCAGCGCTACTTCATGCAGAACCTCGCAGAAATCGAGCAATTTTTCACAGTGATGCCCAACGTTGATTTAGTGATTGACCTAGCTCATCTTCACCTGTGGCACAATTGCTCGATTCCAGAAAAGTTACAAGTCTTGCAAAGCGCAAACACTGCCTTCGGCTCAGCGGAAGCTGTCCGCTTGCTTGAGCTTCACATTTCCGATAACGACGGCATTCGGGACAATCATACTCAAATCAGCGAAGCCACCTGGTGGGTGCCCCATATTGCTCACTTTCCGATCGACATTCCGATCGTGCTGGAAAGTCGGATGAATGGGCAGACGGTCGAACAAGTCCACCAGCAGGTGCAGCGCATCCAATCCATTTTCACTCCGACGATCTCTGCCCCGACATCAATCACGATGGGAGAACGTCATGACTGAAGTACAGTTTTGGGAGTTGATTGACCAGAGCCGACAAGGATCAAGGAACTGCAAGGCACAAACCGAGCACTTACAGCAGATCCTCTCGACATTACCTCCCGCCGAAATTGTTGAATTCCAACAGGTTTTTGCTGACAAGATCGTGGAGAGCTATCGCTGGGATTTGTGGGGAGTTGCTTGGTTGATCGGAAACGGTTGCTCGGATGACGGCTTTGAATATTTCTGCCGCTGGCTGATCGGTCAAGGCAAAGCCGTCTACTGCCAAGCACTGGTTGATCCGCAAAGTATTCTGCATTGTCTGGAGGGGAATGATCGAGAGATTGAATGTGAGGAATTGTTTTACGCGGGTGGGGAAGCGTATGAAGCAATTACAGGGGAAATCATGCCGTTGATCGATCTCGCTTATCCGAGACATCCAGTGGGCGAACCGTGGACGAGCAAAGAGGTCGTTGAGCGCTTTCCTCAAGTAGCACAACGCTATCGGACAGGGTCCTAGCTCATCGCATGAGGATCAAGATTGCGAACGCTTGGGCGCAAAGCGCCACGTAAACAAGTGGTGCAGTGAAACTCACGACGTAAATTCAGTCCCCGCATGAGTTTCTCAGGGTCATCATCGACTTATTTCTGACACAACGCGAGGTAAAAACAATGGCATGTCAAAGGAGCAATTTCACCCACTGAGGCAGAGGTCAAACAAATGGTACAAGATGTGATGGCGTTACTGTCCTCAAAGTACCATCTCTATCGAGAGCCGTTCGAGCAATACAGAACACGGATTCACGCTAATGAGCACAGAAAACCTCAATTTGGGCATTACTACCTCACAAGTACTATTAATGATACTGCAATAATCAAGCTTGGAAAAAGCCTTTAAATCGTTGCCGCTTCTTTATTAAGTCAATTGATGTGGCAGCAGCTTCCTGCACTTCAAAACTATTATCCTTGGAAGCTTCTTTCAAGTGGACAACAATGTCCATACTAGTATTTCCCAATGCTCCAAGTGTGATGGCTGCATTAACTCTTACTTTAGTGGATGAATCTTTAAGCAAAGGTAAGCAATTATCTACAGTACTTTCAACTCCCAATGTACCCAGTGCTTTTACCGCAGCAAATCTGACACCTTCATCAGGATCTTGCAGCAAAGGAAGTAAAGCAGGAACAGCAGCTTTTGAACCAAATAATTGGCAGCAATGTGCTGCTATCTCTCTGGCAAATGGCTTGCTATGTCCCAGGAGTTTAAGAATATCTTCCAGATATTCGATCGCATTGAGCATAGCGAGTGATTGCATGGCAATGATAGTAACGTCAGGATGTGAATCATCCAAACATCGTTTTATGAGCGGAATTACCTGAACTGCGTGGAGCCTTGTTAACATATGAATCGCGCTTGCTCGAATGTAAAATTTATCACTTGCTATTTGCTGAGAAAGAAACTCAACAAGGGCATCCTTTTTTGAAGCTTTTACTGCGAGGTCTACACATGCAGAAACAACATGACAATCATCACTTAATAACTCTGCTATTCCCATTGTCTTCTCATCCACTCCCATGAGAAATATTGCCCACACAGCATCTCCCCGCTCTCTTGGCATATCAGAAGTGAAGAGAGGACGCAGATGAGGAATTGCTTGCGTTGACTTCATTCGACCAAGGGCTTCAGCAGCTCTTGCGCGCGTTGCCCATCCAGTGTCCCTTAGAGCATTAATTAGGGCAATTTCAGCTTCGCTACCAGATACACGTCTAAGTGAGTCAGCAGCTTGCCATCTGACATCACCATTTTTATCACTTAACCGTTCAGAGAGTAGGGGAACAACTGAGTCGTTTCCGATCACTCCTAAAATTTCAGTAGCATTTCTTCGTTCGATCCAATTTTTACTGTTCAGCATGGGACGAAGTGACTCTTGTAGAATTGCACGCCCTTCTATAGAATTACGCCCTTCAAGTAAACACTTAACAGCAAGCATGGGATGAGTTGCAGCCATTGCTCTAAGCAAATCATTAGCTTGAGTTACATCATTCACGCCAACTATGCCGAAAAAGAAAATAAAAGTCTCCGACCACCAATCGTTATTAATACGAGCATAAACATCATCTGTCGATAATCTAGGGAGCGCTGTTGCAGCGAAGAACTCTTGAAATGTTTGGTGAGCAAAACTTATATCATCTTCCCCAATTAGTAATCCACTTTGTTGAATTTCTTCTAACAATGAACCTGATGATATACTGGCTTGAATTTTATCTAAACTATGACTAAAGCTAGTAATGACAGTTTGAAGTTTAAAGACCAAAGTTTCTTGAAATTGCATTGTGATCGCAAGCTCACTTAACACAAACTCTTTAACACGCTCTTTGGCGTTTAGCTTGCTAATAACCTTGCTTCTTTCTGACGTAAGAAACTTAGACATAAATTTCTTATACATTTCTCCTCTATTTTGAGGAATAATCCTTGAATGTTTGAGGTTTACTTCGTCTAGCTCAATATCATCATCTTCAAACTCTAACTTTGTCTGAAGAATTTCTCCTTTGAACATTGATAGAATGAGGGGTAGTCTAAGCAGATCTCTTAGCCTTCCTACTACTTCTCCATAAGCTAAACGTCCAAGCTTTTCTCCAAGATGAAACGTTAAGTATTTAGCTATATCCTCGAAGTCAATCGGTTGAATAATCAATTTGCATTCAATTTCATCAGCAGATATCATACGCCAGAGGTCGTCTTGAGGGCGGCTAGCAATAACATACTTGTGTCTAGAGTATAGACTCATAAATTGAAGCATGTCTGGGATTATTGTTTCTCTCAATGAACTGCTAACTTCGTTAAGCCCATCAAATAGAATGAAGCAAGATTGTCTTTCGAGCAGTTGTTCTATGACTAAGGCATCTTGTCCTAAGTGTGTTTCTCGAATATCGTTAAGGCTTGCTTTAATGAGTTGAATTAAACTGCCAGTGTATTTGGATAATTTAACAAGGATTGGTAATACCTTTTCTTCGGCATATCTCTGGCTATACTCCAGACAGAGCTTCTCTAAGCTGGTTGTTTTACCAGCGCCTGGCTCTCCAAGCAAAACAGTTTTGCTTTCTTGCTTCAAGGCTCTCAGTAAATCGACTTTTTCAGAACAATTACTATACTCACTGTAGAGTGAAGCGTAAATAGGAATATCTTTTCGACTTATACCTTTTTCATAGATATACAGTCTTCCTGACCATCTACTCTCAAACTTTTCTATTAATTCTTCACAGTACAACTCTAAATATTCAGTTATGGAAAGATTGCTCTTTTCTCTTTTCTCTAAGTTGAAGTAGGTTGTTTCACTTGAGGGCATTTCAACTACTTCTTCCACAGAAATACCTAGCACTTCACAGTAGACACAAAATAGATGAGCCGAAATAGAACCTAGACGATACAAAAAACGTCGCCAACTTCCTTCATTTACACCACTTTCAAAATATTCAGCATTTGGACTCCGATCTGGATTCAAAATTTTGCTCGCTTCTTCTAGCCACCAAAGACTGTCTACATTTTTTCCAAGCTTTTTTCTGGCTTGTCTGAGCTTCTTGCTTCCGTCAAGAGAGGCGATTAATTTTTCCACTGCGAACCCCCTTGAATGAAAAATGTCAAGATCAGTTTCTTTCAGTTTTCTGATCTTAATTTGATCCGTGGAATATGAAAACCCGTGGGATTGTAGAAATCTGATGAGCTAGTCACTCGTCAGATGCTGATCAGTCCATTAAGGAGTAACAGATGATACGCGCAATGTGTCAGCTAATGCAGTCCCAATTTCGGCGCACCTCTAAAAATGGAGTTGCGATTTTGAGCATTCTAGGGTTGCTTTCATTGAACGCTTCGCCAGTTAGAGCAGAATCCTCAACGGATGTTTTCGCAGCTCCTCCAGGGAACCTTCAGGAGCGTGCGTTTGGTGATGGATATGATGTGAAATTTGTTCCAAAAGGTGATTACTCCTATGTAATTCAAGCTGTTGGAAAAGATTTGGTAGGTAGATGGATTTGTCGTCAGTACGCTGCTGTCGATTTCCCTCAAGTTGAATGGAACAAGATTCGTGCTGATCTGGGAGTGAACCGTACTGATCCCAATTTCTCTATTTTTGGGGAAGGAGATGTAGTTAAAGTAACGGGAAAAAGTGTTAGTCGAGTCGGCAGTGGGATTCTTACAACTATGCATGTCAGAGTTGTGGCACTGGCTCAGGGCGATCGTGAAGTTTATAAAACTGATTGGAAACCTCGCAATGCAGCTAATCTTACTGACTGGAATCAAGTTTCAGGATGTGATTGGGTTGCAAGGTAGAATTTGAGGAAGCATAACGAGTTGCGAAATTTATTCAGGGTATTCAAGACTTATTGCCGTAATACTCGTTAAAGATCGCTTGCCGAGGCTCTTTGTCACGAATTGCCATTTGTTCTGAGTTCAGCTACCGCATCAGAGTTGGCAGCACAAGCCCCGACTATCGATTGATCAACTGTTTCAGTTCTTCGTCTGACAGCCGGTTCGCTTATGCACGCTTACCTTTGATTCTGATGCAGCTCTATTCGTCACTTCTTCAACTTCTCTGATTTTATGTGATCGCAAAGTTCAACTTTGCGATCACATAATTCTTTAATTTGTGACATTCTGTTACTGGGCTTGAATTGTTGTAACCTGAGCTTCAGAGAGAGATAGCTTTGTGATATCCGTGAGAAGTGAAGCGGCTTCGGTTTGGGTAAAGCGTAGATCTGTCGATCGCGGTTCAAACAGTTGATTGCAGGCACGAAGCCGCGCGAGTGGAAACGGTGGATCAATCCGACTTGCGATCACAAGATGAAGTCGGGGTGGAAGATGATCCAGCAAAAAAGCAATTCCATCATGAATTGAGCGATCCACGATCGCGTGATAATCATCCAGAATAAGAATCAACTCATCCGTGAGATCAGTGATTTCGTTGATCAGTGGAATGAGAAACGTTTCAGCCGAAGCGTGATCCATCGAGTGCAGCATTGCGAGTGTACTGGCTCCGAGATTAGGCTGCGTTTTTTGGAGCGCCGCGATCGTATAAGTCCAAAATCGAGTCGAGTCATTATCACGCGGATCGAGCGATAGCCAACTGGTTTTCAGATGGGTTCGCGGTTGCCACTCGCTGAGTAGAGTGGTTTTACCAAAGCCTGCCGGAGCCGAAATCAGAATGAGCGGATGATCAATGCCTTGATTTAATTGCTCAATCAAATGCTCCCGCTTCACAAGGCGCGATCGTGTTGGCGGGACATAGAATTTTGTGGCGAGAAGCGGACTAGACATCGAATAAATTGACACGATTCTCTGACTTAATCCTATCTTCATTCCCAATCAGTTCCCGTTGCCTGTATTTGATTTATTGCAGTTCAATCGAGGCGAGATTGCAATCGTTAATCTCTCAGCAGTCTTAATTCACTCAGCATCACCAGCACTGTCAAACCTTCATGAAACTCAACAAGACTAAAGGAGTTTGAGAGCTAATCATCAGTGCTTGCCTACCAGTAGGTCATCTGTTGACTTTTGGGAGTATGAGCAGTAAACTTGTTGCTACATTTGAGCATATATAAAAATGAACACATCCCCGCTCCCTGCAACCGTCTATGAGGCAGAATCTTGCTCAGTTCCTTGCTTCAATCCTGAACTTGTCGTCAGGATTAGAACTCGGCTCCCTGATGACCGCAAAGTACGTTCTGTTGCCGCGCTTCATAATGCGCTGGCGGACCCAACGCGGCTCAAGATTATCCTTGCACTGTCGCAAGGTGAGTTGTGCGTGTGTGACATTTCTCATGTCATTGGACTTTCGGTTTCTGCGACTTCTCATCAACTGCGAGTACTCCGGAATCTGAACGTTGTTGACCACCGGAGCGACGGACGTATGGCATATTACTCTCTGCCAAAAGACACCGCACTCTTGCCCTGTATTGAACAAGCCTTGAGCCAATTGATTTAATTTTTCATTTCCATTTCGATGATTGCTCAATTATGAAACAAAAGACGACAGATTTAGAGGTACGGCTGCCCGCTATTCCAATCCCTGAAGCAGCCGAGGCAGCGATGCAAGAAATTGCAGGCGGGATGAAACTAGAGAAATGCCGCAAGTGTGGCTGTATGCAAGAAGCACTTGATGGTGCTGACCGTGTCTTTAGCCGCTCTGAAGATTCGGATCTTCGAGCCTTAAAGCCAGTCATTCAGACTTATAAAGTTCGCATGGAACCAATCGCTTATGACTGCATTGGTTGTAAGAAGTGTTGGGGTGCAGATGCCACGATCCAACTTGCCAATCGTTTTGAGGACGAAGTAGCCGACAGTTGTAGCAGTGGATGCAGTCCGAACTCAACTGACGCATCAGTCATTTCTATCGAAAAAACATCAGAATCTCTTTGGACGCTCCAGCCCGGAGATTACGTGGTTGGTAATCCAAATGCAACTGTTGCCGTTTGCACACTTTCAAGTCGTAATCTTGCTGCTGCTGTTGCAAAACAGGCTGGTGATAGCGTTGCGATCGTAGGTCGCTGTGATACCGAAAATATTGGTGTCGAGAAAGTCGTGCAAAACCTGATTGCCAATTCCAGTATTCGCTGGCTGATTCTCTGCGGTATCGAAGCTCAGGGACATCAAACAGGCGATGCTTTTCTTCGCCTTGAGGAGCATGGAGTGGATGCCAAAATGCGGGTGTTGGAGTCTGCCTCCTGGCGACCTGTGCTGAAAAACCTAACGCTGATAGATGTAGCTCGCTTTCGGGAACAGGTTGAGGTGATCAACCTGATTGGTGTGACGGATGTAAATACAATCGTTCAATCTGTCCATGATTATGCCGCCCGTCCTGTTTCGCCACTGGCAAGTTTTGAAAATGCCTCTGCACTGCCTTCGGTTGAACACATTAAAGCCCAGACTGCCAAGCGCCTCAATTTAGATCCGGCTGGATTCTTCATCGTGCTGCCTCAACCAGGCACGGGTCTGATTGTTTGCGAACACTACAAAAATGATGGGCAACTGGCTCATGTGATTGAAGGACGAGAGGCAGCACCCATCATCTCAACTGCTATAGAGAGGGGTTTCGTGACTCTGCTTGACCATGCTGCATATCTAGGACGGGAACTGGTCAAAGCAGAGCTATCCCTCACGTCGGGTATGCCCTATGAGCAGGATGCTCCGCTCAAAAAATTATCCTCTGGTAAAGTGCCTCCTGATTTAACTCAGAGCAATCGCGCTTAATGTGGCTGCGATGAGTAACCAGCTAGGTCTAGATGACTCCGTAAAAACATGGCGAGATTGCAATCGTTAATTTCTCAGCAATCTTAATCCACTCAGCGTGACTAACACCGTTGATCCTTCATGTCCCACAACTCCTAACGGTAAAGTGATATCACCGAGAAAGTTCGTGACTAACAGCAGCACCACAAAACTCAGCGCGAACACAATGTTTTGTTTGACGACTCGTTGAGCGCGACGACCGAGACGAATTGCCCCGATCAAGCGTTCTAGCCGATCTGCCATCAAGACAATATCTGCGGTTTCGAGTGCGACATCACTGCCCGCTGCTCCCATCGCAATGCCGATCGAGGCTTGAGCGAGAGCAGGCGCATCATTAATGCCATCTCCAACCATTGCCACCGTGCCATACTGTCGTTGCAATAATCGAATCACATCGACTTTATGCTCAGGCAGCAGTTCGGAATAGACCTGATCAATTCCGAGTTCATCGGCAATACTGCGGGCAGTGAGATCGTTGTCTCCGGTCAGCATCACAATTTCTCGAATTCCAAGCTGTCTGAGTCGAGCGATCGTACTTTGAGCTTCAGAACGAATTTGATCCGCGATCGCAATCACGCCCATCGGTTTTCCTGCATAAGCAACCCATATCACCGTGTTTCCGGATGCTTCTAACTGCTGCACAAACGCGGTCAAAGCGTCTGACCAACTGATGGCGTATTCCCTGACAAAAGCTGCCTTGCCCACGATTGCCAATTGTTGATCAATTTCTCCGGTAATTCCCCATCCCGGATGAGCCTGAACATTCGTCGCTCGCTCCCAGTCAATCTGCTGTTTCTGGGCAAATCGAACGACGGCTTCCCCAATCGGGTGTTCGGATAGACTTTCTAAAGCGGATGCGACTTTGAGCATTTGCGTTTTATCTTGATCAACCGTCATGATTTGAACGACTTGGAGCTTTCCAGTGGTGAGCGTTCCGGTTTTGTCAAACGCGATCGCCCTGACTCGTCCAATCAGTTCTAGTTGAGCGCCGTTTTTGAATAAAATTCCCTGCCGTGCCCCATTTGCGATTCCAGAGAGTAAAGCTGGCATCGTTGCTGCCATTAATGCACAAGGCGAAGCAACCACCAGAAAAATCAACGCTCGATAGATCGTGGTTTCCCAACTCCAACCCCAGAGAAATGGTGGAAGCAATGCGAACAGGATTCCTAGAATGACGATCGCTTTGGCGTATCCGCGCTCAAATCGTTCAATGAATTGCTGGGATGGCGGCGTTTCGGTTTGTGCTTGTTCAACCAAACGGATCACTCGCTGAATCAAGCTACTCTCTGGCGGTTGGTGAAGCTTGAGCCGTAATGCACCGCTACCATTAATGGTTCCAGCAAAGACTTCATCCCCGATCGTCTTCTCCACAGGCATCGATTCCCCAGTAATCGGAGCTTGGTTCAGAGCGCTGAATCCTTCTACGATCACGCCATCGGTGGGAACGAGTTCGCCCGGTTTCACAATGATCTCATTGCCGATTTGGAGCGTCGCGATCGCCATTTCTTCTTCTCGTCCATTGCGCCAAACTCGTGCCGTATCCGTCGTTAAATTCATTAACCCTCGGATGCTTCGTTCAGTACGCTGCATTGCATAACCTTCTAACGCCCCACTGATCGAGAAGATCAGAATCAGAACTGCACCATCGACAATAAAAGAATATTCTCTGCGCCACAATCCCAATGCTGCTGCTCCCAACGCTGCCACAATCATCAGCAGATCAACATCCAGTTCTTTTTCTTCAAATAGAGTTGTGAGACCTTCACGAGCGCTTTCATAACCGCCAATCACATAAGCCGCAGGCAAAATCAGCAGTGCAAGACCGAGCCATCCCGACTGTAGAGTAAGCCAGCCGAGTAGAACTAAAACGCCACAGAGTAAAGCTGCAACAGCATCAGGATGCTGTTTAAGTAAGGTTGGAACGCGAGGAGAAGTGATAGAAAACATCGGTGTTAGGAGAGACAAACCACATTCTCACTCTAAACCTTAACATTAGTGTCAATGTCAAGGTTTTCGCCTAAAATCAAAGGCATGAAGATACAAAATCTGACCATCAAGGAATTAACCGAGGCAGTCGGGGGCGGGATTACTCCTCGGATGGTGCGCCACTACCATACCGTCGGACTACTCCCTCAGCCTTCACGCTCCGCCAGCAACTACCGTCTCTACAATCAGCGAGACGTTCAGCAACTCAAACAAATTGTGGCACTCAAACAGCAGGGGTTCCAGCTTGCTCACATTCAGCACCTGATTCAGAACGAATCCGCAACAGAGGCTGAACCAACCTTGATCCTGCAATTACAGCAGCAGTATCAAACGATCGTTCAGCAGTTAGCTCGATTGCGCCAAACGGCTGCGGCATTAGAAGGCGTGTTGGGGCGAGATCAAGACTGTCAGATGATTCAAGCAGAAGCGCTGGCTCAATTAAGACGATTAGAAGCTGAAGGCGGATTCGGAGAACTGGAAAAGCTTTGGCATCACCTCGACGTAGAAACAACGTCTCATCCCGAAGCCTTCCAAGAATCGCTACAGCGATTGTTGCCGGATCTGTCCGATCGCTCAGAAATTGAGGTTGATCTGCTATCTAAGCTCGTGCTGGCATGTGGGGATGTGAGCTTGATTCAGTTTGTGCGCCGGAGTCGAGATGCGATCGCGGCGGCTCGTGATGCCCTCAAAGCGAACTGTACGATCGTTGGAGATATTCTGCCCGTTGTTTCTGCGCTGGATCAAACTCGTCTCGTGCACTTGAACTGTCAGGTTGAGACGTTGATCGCTGATTTACACATCAATAGTGCAGTAGAAGCAGAGCAAGCATTTTGGAATAACGAACACTGGAAGGAGCGCCTACATCAGCTTCCCAAAGGCTGTATTTTGGTGATTGGCTACGCGCCTTCGGTGTTGATGTCGATTTGCGAATTGATTGAACAGGAACAGATTCAGCCTGCGCTGGTGATTGGAATGCCGATCGGGTTCAGTCATGCGCCTGCTGCTAAACGACGATTGATGAAAACAGATATTCCTTACCTGACGATCGAAGGAACCTTGGGCGGTGGATTACTCGCCGCAGTCTCGCTGAATGCCCTGGTCGAATCGCTGATTGAAAAGCCGGACTGTCATTGCTACTTATCCTCGTTGTAAAGCCAGAATTAGATCGATTCGAGGATTGGACAAATCATGGTTTCAGTCACAATTGGTTGAGCCGCCGGATCGCTTAATAGCTCTGTGAGTTCAAGCTTCAATCGTTGTAGTTCTAGAATTTGTCGATCGAGATCACTCAGCTTGTCCTGAAGGGTTTGTCTGACATGAACACAGGGCAGATCGCCTGTCTCCCGAACCTCTAAAAAGGCTTTGATCTCGGACAAACTTAACCCAAGACTTTGAGCGCGTTTGATGAAATGTAATCGAGAGAGCGTATCCGAGCGAAACAATCGATAGCCTCCTTCAGTTCGTCCGATCGTCTTGAGGAGTCCAAGTTCCTCGTAGTATCGAATCGTTTTTACCGGAAGCCCACTGTCTTTTGAAATCGCGCCAATCAGTTTCGGCTCATCTTGAACAACCATGATTAACTCCGTTGAGAAACTAAAGTTTGAGTCGATTTGACAGGTTGGGAGTCCCCCTGGACTTTGATCGTGCCACGAAACATATTCATTCCGCAGGTGAACTCATATTCGCCAGGTTCCATTGGCGTGAACTCGATCGCCGTCACTTGATTGAGTGGTAAATCTTTGGCAATGTGAAAATCAGGAATTCGCACTGCGTCGAGACAGCTAGAGGGATCGCGTCGATCGAAGCTTAATCGTACAGGTTGCCCGACCGTCACCACGACTCGATTTGGCTCGTAGCCGCCATCAACCGTAATCGTTGCCTGTTGAATTCCCTGATTAGTGTCTGCTTTACGAGACTTAGATTTGCTGAACAAAAACCACCAAAGCTCTACCCCGATTACTCCAATGCCTCCAGCAGTAACAGCACCCTTCAACCACAACGGTTGATCAATGCGGCGAAAACTAGTTGTCGGTTCAGAGGGTTGCTTTTGATCGTGAGACATTTGTGCGATTGAGGCGCTGGAAGCACCCAGCATCAATCCAAATCCCGCTAAACTGCCAATCATCCAAGATTTTCGGATCATGATGCCTCCTTATGCCGTTGCTTTCGGTTTGAAGTTTCGCAGTCGCAGCGCATTGGTGAGTACAGAGACCGAACTCAGTGCCATTGCGCCTCCTGCAATGATGGGATTGAGGAGCCAACCAAAGACGGGGAATAGAATGCCTGCGGCGATCGGAATTCCTACCGTGTTGTAGATAAAGGCAAAGAATAGATTCTGCCGAATGTTGCGAATGGTGGCGCGGCTCAGTTGAATTGCCGTCACAATGCTTTGCAGATCTCCAGAGATTAAAGTGATGTCACTTGCCGCGATCGCCACATCGGTTCCGGTTCCGATCGCAATTCCCACATCTGCCTGAGCCAATGCAGGCGCATCATTAATGCCATCTCCAACCATTGCCACAATTTTCGATTTTGCGTGTCGGCGTGACTTTGTTCGAGTCGTGGAGGTCTTGCCTATCTGACCGCTCTGAATGGCTGCGATTGTCGCCGCTTTTTGGTCGGGTCGGACTTCAGCAATCACAGTTTGAATCCCAACTTCCTGTGCGATCGCATCTGCGGTTTGCTGGTTGTCTCCGGTGAGCATCACCACTTCAAGTCCCAATCTTTGCAGCGATCGGATCGCTTGAACCGAAGAAGGTTTCAGCGCGTCAGAAATGCCCATTAAACCTTGAAGTTGTCGATCGATCGCAATCAGAATCACCGTTTTCCCCAGTGCCTCTAATCGAGCTTTTTCCGCTTGAACTGAAGTGGTATCAATTTCTAATTCATTCAACCAACGTTGGGTTCCAATTTGAACCAGATAGTTCTTTACGGTTCCCTCAACGCCACTTCCAGCAATGGCTTCAAAGTTCTGAACCGTCTCTAAAGTGACTTCTTGAGATTGGGCATATCGCACAACTGCTTCAGCTAAGGGATGCTCTGAATTTTGCTCGATCGAGGCTGCTAACTTCAACAGATTGAGTTCATTCGCAGTTCCAACTGTGCTGATAAAGTCAGTGACGGTGGGTTTGCCCTCAGTAATCGTTCCAGTTTTATCTAGCACGATCGTTTCAATTTGGTGCGCCAGTTCTAAGCTTTCGGCTCCTTTGATCAAAATGCCGTTTTCGGCTCCTTTGCCAGTGCCAACCATTACAGAAGTCGGGGTGGCAAGTCCGAGCGCACAAGGACAAGCAATAATCAGAACGCCGACCGTTGTGATGAGGGCTAAAGTCACGTTGCCCATGAAGTTGAACCAAACTAGAAAGGTGAGAATTGCGATCGCAATCACCACCGGAACAAACCAGCCTGTGACTTGATCCGCTAATCGCTGAATCGGTGCTTTCGAGCCTTGAGCTTGTTGGACAAGTTGAACAATCTGCGCCAGAACCGTATCCTTTCCAACGCGAGTTGCTCGAAATCTGAAGCTTCCAGTTTTGTTGATCGTCGCGCCAATCACTTCATCACCGGGTTGCTTTTTCGTTGGGACGCTTTCACCTGTTACCATCGATTCGTCAATCTGCGAACTGCCTTCAACAATTTCACCATCGACAGGAATTTTCTCACCTGGACGCACGATCACAATATCTCCGATCCGAACATCCTGAATTGGAACTTCAAGTTCCCGCCCATTGCGAATGATTCGAGCATCTCGCGCCTGCAATCCAATCAGCTTCCGAATCGCTTCAGAGGTTTGCCCCCGCGCCCGCATTTCGAGCAATCGACCGAGCAAAATCAGCGTGATGATTACATTTGCCGCTTCGTAGTAAACATCGGGGTTGAGTCCCTGAGATAGAAAAAAGTTAGGAATCAGCGTCGCGACGAGTGAGTACAGATAAGCGGCTCCAGTTCCCAATGCCACTAGAGTATCCATTGTTGCGGTATGTCGCTTTAAGGCTTTCCAAGCATTGATAAAGAATTCTCGACCTGCCCAGAACAAGATCGGAGTGGAGAGAATCAGTTGTAGCCAAGAATTGTGCAGCCATGTCGGAATGAATGGAATCGGAATTCCTAGCATCATTGGCAATGAGCCAACCACTAGAATCGTGCTGATCACACCCGCAACGATGACTTTCGTTCTGAGATGCCGAAACTCTCGCAATCGGGCAGTTTTTTCGGCATCCGTTTCATCGGTGATGAATTCCTGGTCTTGCAGCGAGTAAGAACCATAGCCCGCATCGACGATCGCGCTTTGAATCTGCTCTAAATTCGTGCGACTAGGATTGAATTGTATCGAGGCTTGTTCGGCTCCGAAGTTGACGCTAACCTCTGCTACACCCGGAACTGAACGAATCGCATCTTCAACGCTGCGGGCGCACGAAGCGCAACTCATCCCCTGCAATTTCAGCGTGTTTGTTTCCATGATAGATAAACCTATGCGACGGTGTAGCCTGCATTCGTAACAGCTTCTTTAACGGTGTCTTCTGAAGCTTGAGTTTCGACGCTGACTTGCTTTGTTTTTGGGTCAGCACTGACTTGTGCCGTGGGGTCGATCGTTTTAATTGCAGTCGTGATCGTGGCGCTGCAAGCCGAACAAGCCATATTGGGAACGGTAAACTGAAGAGACATTGTTTGATCTTCCTTGAGGCGAGAAGTGAACTGTCTTTATCTTGAACCCTCTAGTGGGCTGGAGAGTCAAGCAATTGCCTCAAAGTATTCCTACAGAATGAGAAGAGGCTATCTCTACGCCTCAGAGACAGCCTCGATCGAACTAATCTAGTTTGGTTAAGCCATTGCCGCAGCCATTTGACGGCAAGACTCGGCGCAACGGCGACAAGCTTCAGCACATCGCTTACAGTGGTCGTGATTGTGTTTGCTGCACTCAGCCGCACAGCGATCGCAAGCTTCAGCACAAACGCCACAGAGTTGAGCATGAAGATCAGAATTGCGAGCCATAAACCGAGCGCAAATATCGCAGGTATCCGCACAGTCGCGACAGGTCTTGATGCACTGAGCCATCATTTGCACCATGTCACTATCGAGGCAGGCAGTTGCACAGGTTTCGCACTCGCGCAAACAATCAAGACACGCTTCGATACAGGCATCGAGTTGGGATTGATGAGATTGGGTTGCAGTCATGATGAAACTCCTAGAGTGTAAAGTCCAAAGAACTGTAGTTGCGTTCTTGGCTTCCACGGTAGGAAGTTGCTGATACGGTCGCCTCTAGCATCTGAAGTAAAATTTTCTACGCAAGATCAAGACTATTGATGGAACGTCATTTCATGCTGATTTCATGTTCATCTGATATGCCCTTAAAATATTCCTGATTTAATCGAAACACTTCACCCTCATTTCATCTTCGTATATCAGGATAGTAGTTAGCAGCTTTAAATCTGTAAAAGTCTTTTGATCGGCAATCAAGTTTCAAAGAATCATTTTTGCTGCTGAATCTGATCACAATTGTCTTTCTCACTCCCGAACTGGGATCAAGTCAAAGCTTACCTAGCCCTCATCGCTTCATTGCTCAATTTTCCACAGATTCCAGTGTGCCAGTGATTCACCCTACATCTGAGCTTGGTATGCCTAATGTGGAAGGAAAGTAAATGAAAGCTCACTCGACTCGATCATCTACAAATTCACACACCGAAATGAGTATGAAGCCAAAAGTGACGCGAACACTCCGTAAAGCAAAGCTACTGCAAATTTTTGCTGTTATGCTTTTGACTTTGTTAGCGCTTGCGATCGGTGTTCTGATTGCTGCTTTCTACGGCAACTTCAGCATGAGCAGCAAGAATATGCCGCAGACTGCAATGCCAGGAATGAACCGAAGTAATGGATCGATGCCAGGAATGGACATGAATGGCGCATCTGCTCCTGCTCCAGTTGTGTCGTTGCCTGCCGCACCGATGAGCAGCGTTTCTCAAATGAATGGCTTGGTGATGCCACCCGGAATGATCATGACTACTAATACAAGCATGGAAGCAATGGCAGACATGGCAGCCGTCGATTTAACCAAGATTGCCTACACTGCTCCTGCGGATGCACGAGGCGACCAGGTGCTAGAACCTAAGCTAGAAAATGGCGTTAAGGTTTTTAATCTAGATGTTTCTTTAATCAAGTGGAATATTCTACCTGGAACACAAGTCGCTGCCTATGCCTTTAATCGCCAAGTTCCTGGTCCTCGCATTCAAGTGACAGAAGGAGATCGTATTCGCATGATCGTCAAAAACAATCTGCCTGAGCCAACAACGGTTCACTGGCACGGCATGATTGTGCCAAATGATATGGATGGACCTGCTGATGTCACTCAGAAATCGATCGCGCCTGGTGAAAGCTACACCTACGAATTCACGGTTAAGCAGTCGGGCACTTACTTCTACCACTCGCACAAAGATGTCGATCGACAACAAACGCTAGGAATGTACGGCGCGTTGATTATTGAACCGAAAAAAGCGAATACTCCCGCCTTTGATCAAGATGTAACGGTTCAACTGCAAGAATGGACGGTGAAACAAGGATACACTTTTCCCTCAATGCCAATGGAAGGTTTATTACCCAACTTCTTCACTATCAACGGCAAAGCCTATCCTTCTACTGAAACGGTCAATGCTAAAGTCGGCGAGAAAATCCGCTTCCGCTTCATTGGGTCAAACAATGCCTTCATTCATCCGATGCACATCCACGGTGGACCTTTCAGAATTGTAGCAACCGATGGGAATCCGGTTCCAGTTGCTGCCCAGATCGAGAAAGACACGATCAATGTTGCACCAGGTGAGCGGTATGACGTAATTTGGACGGGACGAGAGAAGGGAAAATGGTTACTGCATTGCCATATTGCTCACCATGCCACTAACGATAATGTTGAGATGCAAGGTGCAGGGGGACTAACGATGCTAATCAATGTCACCTAACACGCATTCCATTTTACTGAAAAGGTTGCCTTTCTGTTTGGGAAAGGCAACCTTTTTTAAGTGCTGAAAAGATTGCAGAAAAAGGCGATCGCTACTTTTTCAAAATTCTTTGAAACACCACTTGACTCTCCAGTTGACCAGACACTTTACAGTAATAATCAGTTGAGAAAAGAATCTTGGTTCTGCAAGTGTACGTTGCTTCAAAGCGCCGTTTGAACTAGCAGATCGGAAACCACGATCATTCTCCAAAGCTTTCAAGACTATTCCCTAACTCCTTTTGAGAGGTTCATCATGACGATGCTAAACAATAAAACGACAGAAACTAACACGAAAAAGGTTACGGTTTATCGAATGTCGATGCCTGAGCATGAATGTCCTTGGGGACTTCGGGCGATCAAGCTCCTTCAAGAACAAGGCATCGAATTCGAGGATGTGAAACTGCGATCGCGCGAAGAAGTTGATCAATTTAAAGCAAAACATGGGGTTGCAACGACACCTCAGATTTTCTTTGGTTCAGACCGAATCGGAGGCTACACCGATCTCGCAGAACGGCTGAAAGTCGAAGCTGAAAAAGCTGAATATTCTTACACACCCGTCGCCGCAGTCTTCTCAACGGCTGGATTAATGGCACTAGCAACATCACTTGGAATTCCTGGATTTATGGGTTTTTCGCTCTCGTTGCTGGCTTCTCTTAAGCTGATGGATCTGAATTCGTTTGCTGAGAGTTTCGAGAAGTATGATCTCGTCACCAAGCGCTTTAAGCCTTACGGAAAGATCTACCCGTTTGCTGAGTTGTTGATCGGGCTTGGATTTCTGTCTGGTATTGCACCGTTGGCGACTGGCATTAGCTCATTAGTTGTCGGAGTTAGCGGAGCAGTTTCAGTGTTCAAAGCAGTTTACATTGATAAGCTGGCATTGAATTGTGCTTGTGTGGGTGGCAATTCTAAAGCACCGTTGGGTGTTGTGAGCTTTGCTGAGAATACAATCATGGCGGTAATGGGCGGAATGTTGACCTTCTCTTCATTGTCAGAGGCAAACATTCAACCGATGAGAGCCTTAGAAGCATCGCCGCCCGCCGTTGTGCAAATGCAAGAAAGTAACCCGAATCAGGCACGATGAGTTTCGTTGTCTTGTTCAAGAGACGTTAACAAAGAGATTTCAGGAAATCAAAGTTATTGTCGGACTTGCGAGTAAGAACTCAATTCTGATTGTGGAATTTGCCAATCAACTGCGATCGCAAGGACGCTCTTTAGTTCAAGCAGTCGTGGAAGCGGCTCAAGAACGCTTGCGCCCGATTTTAATGACCGCCATCGCTACACTGCTTGGAAGCTACCCATTATTAGTAGCGACTGGAGCTGGAGCTGCCAGCCGCCAATCCCTCGGTACGGCTGTGTTTGGTGGAATGTTCGTTGCGACGTTTTTGAGCTTATTTGTGGTTCCTATCTTGTACATTGTGGTGAAGTCGATTCAATTCAAACTCATGGGAATACCACGCCGCAGCCGGGAGTCGATCGAGCCGTCTTAATAGTTCGTTCAAACCTTAAGCTCTTGTTTGAGTTGAGCAACCCAAGCTTTAATGCGATTGTCACTCAACTCTGGCTGATTATCCTCGTCTAATGCCAGCCCCACAAACTTGCCATCTCGAATCGCTTTCGATTCGGTAAAGTCATACCCTTCCGTTGACCAGTACCCAACCGTTTCGCCGCCTTGCTCGGTAATCTTTTCTTCGAGTATCCCCATTGCGTCTTGGAACGAATCTGCATAATCAACCTGATCGCCTTCACCAAAGTAGGCAACTTTCTTTCCGCTGAAATCGATTTCATCTAGCTGCTCGAAAAAGCTGTCCCAATCATCTTGAAGTTGCCCAACATTCCAGGTCGGACAGCCGATGATAATCGCTGGATATTTCTCAAATTCACTTAGCTCTGCTTGAGAAATTTCGATCAATTCTATGATCGAGTCTCCCCCAAATTCAGCTTGGAGCGTTTCTGCTGCGGTTTGAGTGTTTCCGGTTTGAGTTCCATAAAACAGTCCAATGCTTACCATACTGCCTCCTTGCCTCAATTCATGACAGTCCTCCAGAAGCGGAGGTCGACGTTCATTAGCTTAGAAATTAGTCGAGGTGACGACTTCTCTCCGCTGAAGGATTGAGTGAATGATCAGATTCTAACGATTGGCATAGTTCGACTTCATCCTGATTTCATCTTCTTATGCCATCGTAAGTAGGTGGGCGGTTCCCAAAACTGATGTAGAAATATCCGCACAAAACTTCGTCGGTTTTGGCTTGACTGTCCAGCTTACTGGATGGTTGACAATTTAATCAAAGCAACTTGTAGGTTTAGTAAATCATGCGACGCTTAATTTTCAAACACAGCTTATTGGGACTCTCGATCGGTGCAATTGTCGCCCTCGGTGGACTTGCTGCTTGCTCGAATTCTGCTCAGAATTCAACCTCCAACCAAAATCCGACTGCTACAGGTTCACCAATGGCAGGAATGCCAGGGATGGATCACAGCAATATGCAGCATGGCAATATGCAGCATGGCAATATGATGAATATGGATTTAGGGGCAGCCGATGAGAACTTTGATTTGCGCTTCATTGATGCAATGGTTCCTCATCACCAAGGAGCCGTAAAAATGGCGCAAGAAGCATTACAAAAATCGAAGCGTCCTGAAATCAAGAAGTTAGCTCAATCGATCATTGCGGATCAGGACAAAGAGATTGCTCAAATGCAGCAGTGGCGGAAAACTTGGTACGCGAGTGCCGCGAGTACCCCGATGGCATGGGATAGTAAGACGAAAAGCATGATGCCAATGACTCAAGATCAAATGAATGGCATGATGATGAACATGGATTTGGGAGCAGCCGATGATCAGTTTGACTTACGCTTCATCAATGCCATGATTCCGCACCATGAAAGCGCGATCGTCATGGCAAACGATGCCAAACAAAAGTCGAAGCGTCCTGAGATTCAGAAGCTAGCAGCCGCGATCGTCTCTTCTCAACAAGCCGAGATCGATCAGATGAAACAATGGCGCAAAGCTTGGTATAACCAATAAATTACGAGAGTCATCCTGCGATCGTGAGTGACATTTCATCCTGATTTCATTTTTATATGGAACACTGAAAGCTAGTTACCGAATAACGCTCGGAGCAAATTTGCTGAAGGGATTGATTTACTATGTATCCCTTCAGCTTATTCGTAATAGCAAATGATGCTTTGGAAAATTCAAAAAGCCTGAAGATTCAGAAGTTCGCGACAGGCATTGTTGCTTTACAGCAAGCCAAAACTGACCCGATGAAGCAATGGCACAAAGCCCCATGTAACCAGTGAACGATTTCATCCCTGTTTCACATTTGACTGTCACAATGTAAAACATTGCTGCACTATCAGGAAACTTCACCATGCCAAGTCTTGCTGTTTCTGTTTCCACCTCGATTTGCCGTCTTTCAGCCACATTGCTAACGTTAGGATTGTTGGCAGGAAGCCCTGCGATCGTGCTAGCTCATGGCGGGCATGGTGACGAATTCAAAGGCGGAGCAACACAGTCATCGGGAAGTGTTCAAGTCGATGCAGCAACCGCTCAACGACTCGGCTTTAAGGTTGAGCCTGTCACCCGACAACGTTTAGCCTTTGGCATCAAGACGACCGGGCAAATTGAATCGCTGCCGAATCGCCAAGTCGAGGTCACAACACCAGTTGGGGGAACCTTGCTCCGATTGCTCGTGAAACCTGGTGATGCAGTAGAAGCAGGGCAACCGTTGGCAATGATGACCAGTCCTGACCTAGCACAGTTAAGAACTGAAGCACTCGATCGACGCAGTGAGGCGACAGGCACAGTCCAACAGGCAGAAGCAGATTTACAGCTTGCTCAGGAAAATCTAGACCGTCAGAAAACGATCGTAGATCGAGAAATTCAGCAAGCACGATCGTCGTTTGATTTTGCTCAAGAAAGTTACACCAAAGATCAACAGTTAGCTCAAACGGGAGCGTTACCTCGACGGGCAGCACTTGAATCCGGGACGAAACTGGCAGAAGCGAGAGCGAACCTATCGAAAGCAGAAAGTCGATTAGCCGTTTCGGAAGCTCAGGCTCAATTAAAGCGGGCACAATCCGCGTTAGAGGTTGCGCGATCGCGGGTGCAACTGAGTGGACAAACTTATGAGACTCGCTTGCGACAACTCGGAGCCAATGCCAACGAAGATGGCACGATTACAATTACGGCTCCAATTTCAGGGACAGTTGCCGATCGAGAAGCGACCCCTGGAGAATCGGGACAAGATGCAGGGAAGAAAATTTTAACGATCGTCAATGGC
Source organism: Leptolyngbya sp. UWPOB_LEPTO1 (assembly GCF_017302695.1). Taxonomy (NCBI): domain Bacteria; kingdom Bacillati; phylum Cyanobacteriota; class Cyanophyceae; order Leptolyngbyales; family Leptolyngbyaceae; genus Leptolyngbya; species Leptolyngbya sp. UWPOB_LEPTO1. Next base: position 234,799 of record NZ_JAFLCJ010000003.1, read on the forward strand.
AGCAGTGTGCAAGCATCGGGCAACATTTACGAAAAAGATCTCAATCAAGTTCGAGTCGGTCAGCCTGTTCGCGTGAAGGTGAATGGATTAGCCGATCGTACTTTCAACGGACGGATCAGCGTCGTTGGATCAGCCGTGCAAGGTGAAACTCGTGTTGTGCCTGTGAAGGTGGAGCTAGACAATGCAGACGGAGCCTTGAAGCCAGGAATGTTCGCGGAGATTGAAGTCCTAACCGATCGCACTCCGGTTTCTGTGTTAGCGGTTCCAAAATCTGCGATCGTCGAAACCAACGATAAAAAGAAAATTGTCTTTGTACAAAACGGCAATGCGTTTCAAGCTACAGAGATCGCATTGGGACGAGAATCCGGCGATTTTATTGAAGTCACAAACGGCTTATTTGACGGTGATAAGGTGGTAACACAACGCGCCCCGCAACTGTACACGCAATCCTTACGAGGAGACACTAAAGCGGATGCAGGACACAGCGAAACGCCTTCTACAACCGCTCAAGCCTCCTCAAATTCTCTACCTTGGTGGCTAGTCTTACCTGTGGGGGGTGCGATCGTGGCAGGAACCTTCTGGGCAGGTACAGTCTGGTCGTCACGTCGTCAGCGTCGGCTTCAACCTGCTGTAGAAAATGCGACTCCTCATGAGACTGAAATTTACTTTCATTCCAACGGTAACGGCTCGAAGCCAAGCACGATTCAGCCTCCAGCAGAGATTTTAGAAACTGATCGTAATCCTCATCAGAATTAATTTCTGTGTAATCCCTTCGACATTGATTCTGTCATGCTAGGAAATATTGTTCGATCTGTGATTGCCCGTCGATGGATTGTGGTGTTGATTGCCCTGATCGCAACGCTCTGGACAGTCAAAATCATTCCACAGATGCCATTGGATGTCTTTCCATCTTTTGCGCCTCCCCAAGTCGAAATCGAAACCGAATCGACTGGACTTGCACCCGAAGAAGTTGAATCATTGGTGACTTTACCGATCGAGAGTGCGATTAACGGAACTCCAGGCGTGACCAATGTGCGATCAACTTCTGCCCCTGGAATCTCAGTGGTCAGAGTTATTTTTCAATGGGGAACTGATATCTATCAAGCGCGGCAGCTCGTTACTGAACGATTGCAGCAGGCACAAAGCAAGCTACCGGAGGGGGTTGAAATTCCCCGCATCTCTCCGATTAGTTCGCCAATTGGAACGATTCTAAAATTTGCCTTGACCGCAGACACCACCTCAATGATGGAACTAAGACGGCTCGTTGATTGGCAGGTCACGAATCGATTGTTAGCAGTTCCAGGCGTGAGCCAAGTCAGCGTGTACGGCGGCAATGAGCGGCAGTATCAAGTTTTAGCTGATCCTGCAAAACTGAAAGCCTTTAATGTATCCCTAGAACAAGTGACAGAAGCGGTTCGGAATGCAAACGTGAATGTTCCAGGTGGCTATTTAATTGGAGCAGATCGAGAAAGACTGATTCGCGGGATTGGGCGGATTGAATCGATCGACGATCTCAAGCAGTCCGTCATCGATTCACGAAACGGCATACCAATCAGATTAATTGATGTCGCTGAGGTTCAAATTGGAGCAGCACTAAAGCGCGGCGATGGCAGTGTGAATGGCAAACCTGCGGCGATCGTTATGGTGAATAAGCAACCACAAGCCGATACGCCAACGGTCACGAATGCGGTGATTGCAGCAATGAATGAGATCAAAGCGGGATTGCCCAAAGATGTCAAAGTCGATGTTACTTTCCGACAAGCAGACTATATCGAAGCTTCGGTCGAAAATGTACGATCAGCATTGATCGAAGGCAGTCTGATTGTGGCTGCTATTTTGATTCCATTCCTGATGAACTGGCGAACCTTGACGGTATGCTTGCTTGATTTCTTTCTCACCTTACTGTTTGCGTTGCTTGTCTCTCACTATTTGGGGCTTGGACTAAATACGATGACATTAGGTGGATTAGCAGTGGCGATCGGGACTGCGGTTGATGATGCGATCGTCTATGGTGAGAATACCTACCGTGCCTTACGAGAGAATCGCTTTTCGCCGGAACCGCGATCAACTTTAGAGATCATTTTTGAAGGTAGCCAGGAAGTTCGAGAATCGCTGATTGGCGCGACTTTAATTGGGATTGTCGTTTTTTCTCCCATCTTTACGCTATCGGGGGTAGAAGGGCGAATTTTTACACCAATGGGCATTTCTTATCTAGTAGTCGTAGTTGTTTCAAGTTTAGAATCGCTGATTGTTTCTCCCGCTTTGTGTGCGATTCTACTTCCACACGGTCGGATGTCAGAGCAGGAACCTGTGGTTGCCCGGTTCTTCAAGCGCTTATACTCGCCGCTTTTACAGTTCGCAATGCGTCGATCGCTGATTGTTCTATCCGGTGCGTCAGCACTAATGATCGTGGCATTGATGATTCTGCCAAGTCTCGGACGTGAGTTCTTGCCAGAGTTTCAAGAGCAAATGTTAGTGAACACTTTGACGCTTTATCCGGGCACTGCTTTGGAAGCAACGAACCGGGCGGGATTTGCTTTAGAAGATGCACTCAAGGGAGACGATCGCTTCAAGTTCATTCAAACCCGCGCCGGACGCGCTCCGGGTGATGGTGATGCAGGCGGCGTGAATTTTGCTCACCTCGATGTAGATTTGAGCGAGAAAGGACTGGAAGATCGAGAAGCAAGTCTGAAAAAGCTCCGAGAGGAAATGAGCAAGCTACCCGGAGTAGCAACAGGGATTGGGGGCTTTATTTCTCACCGTATGGATGAAGTACTCTCAGGTGTGAGAAGTCAAATTGCTGTGAAAATCTTCGGGGCTGATCTGGGTGAACTACGATCGGTCGGTGAACAGGTTGAAGCACAGATAAAAACGGTTTCAGGCGTGGTCGATTTGCAGCTTGAGCCGCAAGTGCCGATCGATCAAGTTCAAATCGCCTTCAATCGACAAGCCGCCGCACGATACGGCTTGAGCGTTGGACAACTGGCGGAAGTGATCGAAACTGCCTTAAATGGTCGAACGGTTTCACAAGTTCTGGAACAACAGCAAACCTTTGATTTGATAGTGTGGTTGAAGCCTGAAGCGCGGAGTAATTTAAGTGCGATCGAGAACTTACTTATTGATGCTGGGAATGGTCAAAAGATTCCACTGGCGCAGGTTGCAACGATTCGCAATGGTCAAGGACCGAACACGATTAACCGTGAGAATGTCTCGCGCCGAATCGTTGTCTCGGCGAACGTGAGCGGGCGAGACTTGCGATCGGTGATGACCGAAATTCAATCCAAAGTAAAGCAATCAGTACAAGTGCCAGCAGGTTACTTTATCCAATATGGCGGACAGTTTGAAGCTGAAGAACGCGCCTCGCAGAACATTCTGATTTATAGCTTGATTGCCTTTGTCGTGATCTCGGTGCTGATGTATTTGACGGTGAAATCGATTCCTTCGACTGCCATGATCATGATCAACTTACCGATCGGGCTAGTCGGTGGTGTGATCGCGGTTGCCCTGACTGGAGGAGTCATTTCTGTCGCTTCGCTGGTCGGCTTCGTCACTCTATTTGGGGTTGCCACTCGAAATGGACTCTTGCTCGTCGATAACTATAATGCAAAATTTGCGGAAGGAATGCCAGTCAAAGAACTGCTGGTAAAAGGTTCGATGGAGCGATTAAACGCGATTCTAATGACTGCCTTGACTTCAGCATTAGGATTAGCACCGCTCGTGATTGCGGGTGGACCTGGAAAGGAAATTTTACAGCCCTTATCGATCGTAGTTCTGGGTGGATTGTTCACCTCAACCGCTTTAACGCTGTTAATCATTCCTGCGCTTTATAGCCGATTTGCCAAGCTGCTTTTTTCCAAACCCAAATAGCACGATGAAAGGAATTTTTGCAGGTTTGGAAGTTTCATCTCTGTTTCATATTCTCCTGAGATCATGAGTTATGGGTGAATACAAGCACGATTTTTCTAGGGAGTAGTTCGCCGATGCTCAATTCGATTGTTAGAGGGTCGATCGCGCAACGGTGGTTGGTTGTCCTTGCCGCAATTCTTCTCTCCCTCTGGGGACTGCGAGTGATGACGCAGATGCCCTTAGATGTATTTCCAGCGTTTGCTCCACCTCAAGTCGAAATTCAAACCGAAGCTGCCGGACTCGCACCCGAAGAAGTTGAATCACTTGTTACTCGCCCGATCGAAAGCGCGATTAATGGAACGCCTGGACTGGTTTCTTTACGATCCGCATCCGCAGTCGGGATCTCTTCAGTCAAAGCGGTTTTCAGTTGGGATACCGATGTCTACCGCGCTCGTCAGCTCGTGACTGAGCGATTAGGACGAACTCAGAGCATTTTGCCGCAAGGTGTGGAGCAGCCAGAAATCTTGCCTGTGAGTTCACCGCTCGGCTGGACGGTGAAATATGCCTTCACCTCGGACTCAACACCGTTGATGGAGGTATCCAGGCTAGTCGGATGGGACATCAAAAATCGATTGTTAGCAGTTCCAGGTGTGAGTAATGTGTTTCTCTATGGCGGGGACGATCGACAGTATCAAGTGCTCATCGATCCCAACAAACTCAAAGCATTTAATGTGTCAATCAACGATGTCGTGAAAGCGGCTCAGAATGCAAATGTGAATGTTCCAGGTGGGTTTGTTGTTACACCCGATCAAGAACTCTTAGTTCGAGGCATTGGGCGAATTGAGTCGATCGAACCTCTCAAGCGATCGGTGATCAAATCTGTTAACGGCACGCCGATTCTGCTCGAACAAGTCGCAGAGGTAAAAATTGGAGCCGCACTTAGACGGGGCGATGGATTGTTTCGCGGTAAGCGATCGGTAATTCTCACCGTAACGAAGCAACCGAATGCAGACACACCCACTGTTGTAAAAGCAGTAGACGCAGCAATGGAAGATCTCAAAGGGGGGCTGCCGCCAGATGTGAAATTTTTCAAAACGTTTGATCAAAATCTGTTTATTGGCTTGTCGATCGAGAACGTCAGAGATGCACTACGCGATGGCATCATCATTGTTTCGGTGGTGCTGATTGCGTTTTTGATGAACTGGCGCACGGTAGTGATCAGTCTCAGTGCATTACCGCTCTCGTTGCTGGTCGGAATGATTATTCTCAATTGGACAGGACAAGGCATCAATACAATGACGCTTGGTGGCTTAGTTGTCGCGATCGGTTCAGTGGTCGATGATGCGATCGTTGATATGGAGAATGTCTACCGCCGCTTGCGAGAAAATCAGGTTGCAGAACATCCGAAGCCACCTTTGCAGGTTGTGTTTGATGGCTCGATTGAAGTCAGAACCAGCGTTTTATTCGCGACGATCATCATTGTGGTAATCTTTGCGCCAATTTTTGCTCTCTCCGGCGTTGAAGGTCGAATTTTCGCACCGATGGGGCTTGCCTACCTTTTATCGATCCTGGCATCCACGATCGTCGCATTAACGCTCACGCCTGCTTTATGTGCGCTATTACTTGCGAATCGCCGTCTACCGAGCACTGAAACTTGGCTAGAGCGCAAAGCACATCAAGTTTATCGTCCTGCTTTAAGATTCTCGATTCGTCGTCCCAAAGTTGTTTTAACGACTGCGATCGCAGGATTCATTGCTTCGCTGATGATTCTGCCCGCATTGGGAAGTGTTTTTCTGCCGGAATTCCAGGATCGGCAGTTAGTTAACGCTGTGATTTTGTTTCCCGGAGAATCACTAGAAGCAACCAATCAAGTCGCACTTGACTTTCAAGAGGCATTCAAAAACGACAAGCGCATCGAATCAATCCAGTTCCGGTCTGGCTTCGCTCAAGGTGATCCCGACGTAGCGGGCGTGAACTTTGGCGAATTAGATGTCGAGATCAGTGAAGAAGGCGCGAAAGAGCGCGAAAAAGTAATTGAAGCATTGCGAAAAGAAGGCGAGAAGATCCCTGGTGTGGTAATCAACATTGGCGGCTTTATTTCTCACCGCATGGACGAGATTTTGTCGGGGGTGAGGAGTGCGATCGCCGTTAAAATCTACGGGGCTGAACTCGATCAGCTTCGGACGGCTGGGCAACAGGTTCAGACTGCGATGAATGGGATTCCAGGCTTAGTTGATTTGCAGCTTGAGCCGCAAGTGCCTGTTAAACAGGTACAAATTCAGTTCGATCGCGATGCTGCCGCTCGATATGGGCTGAGTATTGGGGAGCTTGCAGAAACGATCGAAACTGGACTCAACGGGCGTACTGTTTCGCAAGTGCTGGAAAAACAGCAAACTTTCAACTTAGTGGTTTGGTTACAAGAGCAATATCGGAATAACTTGGATGTCATTAGCAACTTACTGGTTGATACTCCAAATAATCAAAAGATTCCGCTTTCTCAAGTAGCAAAAGTCGTTTACGGCGAAGGACCTAGTACAATCAATCGAGAAAACGTCTCACGCTTAATTGTCGTTTCTGCCAATGTGTCAGGGCGAGATTTAGGATCAGTGATCAAGGATGTTCGCGATCGCGTGAAGCAAGTCAAACTCCCTAGCGGCTACTACATTGAGTTTGGAGGACAGTTTCAAGCACAAGAGCAAGCTACCCAAACTCTAATCATTTCTGGACTGGCAGCATTTGCAGTAATTTCAGTTCTGCTCTACTTTGCTGTAAAATCCATTCCAGCAACTTTGATGATTATGATCAACTTGCCGTTAGCATTGATTGGAGGGGTGATCTCAGTCGCAATCAGTGGTGGGATCATTTCGGTTGCATCAATGGTCGGATTTATCACACTGTTTGGAGTCGCCACTCGAAATGGCTTACTATTAGTCGATAACTATAACCAGCAGTTAGCTCAGGGCATTCCACTCAAGCAAGTGATTGTAGAAGGCTCAATGGAGCGGTTAGTTGCGATTTTATTAACTGCACTTGCATCGGCATTAGGCATGGTTCCACTCGTGATTGGATCGGGTGCAGGCAAAGAAATTTTGCAGCCGCTTGCTGTTGTTGTTCTAGGGGGACTATTTACGTCTACTGCGTTGACGCTGCTAGTGCTTCCCGCTTTGTATTCACTCTTTGGAAAGTTCATGATGCCAAAGCAAACCGACGTGATCGCGGCGAGTAACGATCGTGTTTCTCATCTCAATGTTGCAGAATCTTAAATTCAGGAGATCACCATGAAAACGCTGAAATTCCTTTTAATTGCTGCTGGTAGTACAAGCCTACTGTTTCTCGGTGCGTGTAGCAGCGGTAGCAATCAAGCAAGTGCGCCAGCCAATAGTCCTGCTGCAAGTAGTAGCCCTGCTACAAGTTCTTCTCCTTCAGCTAACCATGATGCTGATCACAAAGCGGGAGGCGGAATTGTAGTTGAGTCCGGTGCTTACCATTTGGAACTCAAACCCGAAAAAGAAGGTGGTGAAACCCATCTAGACTTGTTCGTACAGAAAGGCGACAATCACGAAACCATTCCAACTGCAAAAGTAACCGCGCAAGTGCAACTACCTGATGGAAGTCAGCAAACTGTCCCAATGAATTACGATGCAGATGGAAAGCACTACACTGCTAAATTATCCAGTACTGCGGCAGGAGAATACAAAGTCGCTGTTCAGTCTGAAATTGGTAGCGAGAAAGTGAACGCTCGGTATACGTTCAAGCTGTAACGAACGCAATTTCGCTGCGTTTTAGCCATCTGTAAAGTTAGCTCCGACTGAATGAGCTAACTTTACAGATGGTTTTTTGACATTAGGCAATAATCTGAAGCATTGGCGAAACTGCGATCGATCACCAAAAAATCCCAACGATTCATTTTGAACAAATTGAAGCCCTTATCGGTGCTTGATTGCTCAATTTCATCTTGATTTCATTTTTGGTGTTTACGATCGAATTAATCGGTTTCACACAAGTTCTGCAACTTACGGCTCTATGGCTCACTTCCAGGCTGCATCTGATTCAGTCCTATGGACTTTCGATAAGCTACTGAATGACATTGCCTCTCAAGTCAATGAGTGGGCGCAGTAGTCTAAGTCATTCGCCTGAGTTCGGGCTGTTTACTAATTGTGAAATCAAACGATGAATATTACAGCAACAAAGCCTGTTGCCATCATTGGCGGAGGTCCCGCAGGTCTGACTGCGGCTGCTTTTTTACGCCGTCACCGGGTTCCGTTTATCCTCTATGAAGCGGGATCGAAAATGGCGGGACTTGCTGCCAGTTTTCATGATACAGATGGCTTTAGCTACGACTTTGGCGCACATTTTATTAATAATCGGCTTGCGGCTGCGGTTGGAATTGGTTCTCGTTGCCGAGACGTTTTGTATTATGGCGAAAGCGTTCTAGTCAGAGGCAAAACCTATGGTTATCCATTTGGGTTGCTCCGAGAACCTCGCTATCTACTTGGCGGCATTGCTAGCCGGATCATGCCACAAAGCAGAGAACGTGCCAATCATTCTGCTGGGGCTTGGTTTCGAGCCAGCTATGGGCGAACTTTAGCGGATGAAGTCGCCATTCCACTGTTAGAAGCGTGGTCAGGTGCCGCAGCCGAGGATTTAGCAGCCTCGGTCGGCAATAAACTACAAAACACGATCGCAAAAACACTTTTTCTCAAAGCAGCAAGTTCTTTTACAGGTCGTGCGGTCGGGTGTGGGTACAGTCATACCTTCCCCGAAAATCCCCATGTTTGGCACGTTTATCCAGAGGGTGGTATTGGTTTGCTCTGTCAAAAGTTAGCAGAAGGGATTGAGGATTCAATTCGGTTAGAGTCACCTGTGGACGGGATTTTAGTTGAGAACAATCGAGCCGTTGCGGTACGATCGCACGGTAAAGAGCAAGCTGTGTCCGCCGTGCTTAGTACAGCCCCTTGTCACATCCTTGCCAGAATGGTGCAAGGAACCGATGCGGTCAAACCATTCGCTCAGTTGCGCTATCGACCGATGGTGTTCGTCAACTTACGATTAGAAGGACGAGGATTGTTAAAAGATACAGTTGTCTGGACACCAGAGCAGCATTTCACTTTCTTCCGCTTGACCGAAACACCGCTGTCGATGCCCTGGTTAGCTCCAGAAGGAAAAACCCTGATTACGGCTGATATTGGCTGCGAAAAGAGTGATGAGATTTGGAACATGGATGATGATGAATTGGGCGATCGCTGCATTCAAGAAATGAGCGAAATTATTCCTGATGTTCGTCGTCGCTATTTGGGTTGTCGAGTGCTACGAACGCCGATCGCTTATCCGGTGTATCTCAATGCTTATGAAACGGTACGCCTACAGCTAGAACGTTCAACCGGAATTGCTGGATTGTATTCAATCGGGCGGAATGGTGAGTTTTCTCATGCGCTGATGGAGGATGTCTATTGGCGAACCCAGAACAAAGTCAGAACTTTGATGATGCAGCACCCTGAACTATGTTGAAATTCATCCTAATTTAGCGGTTGAGCCGGAGGCGGCGTAACAGAATTGCATTAATTGAGACAACAACGGTTGAAACACTCATGAAAATTGCACCGATTGCAGGTGAAAGTAAAATTCCGAACGGAGCCGCGATTCCTGCCGCCAAAGGAATGCCAATGACGTTGTACCCGGTTGCCCAAAACAGATTCTGAATCATCTTGCTGTAGGTCGCTTTCGCCAACTTCAGTGCGTAAGTCGCATCCAGAGGATCGCTTTTAACTAATACCAAATCCGCCGACTCGATCGCGACATTAGTTCCGGCTCCGATCGCAATTCCTAAATCTGCCTCAGATAAAGCAGGTGCATCATTAATTCCATCGCCCACAAATGCAGTAGGTTTTTCAGCTTTCAATCGTCGAATCAGCGCAGCCTTGTCTTGAGGCAGCACACGAGCATAATAGCGATCAATGTTCAGATCCTCAGCAACGGCTTTCGCAACAGCTTCTGCATCGCCTGTAATCATGACAACCTGAACATTCATCTCCTGCAACCGAGCAATCGCTTCTCGTGCAGATTCTCGAACTTGATCCGCTAATCCAAACACTGCAAGAACTTGCTGGTCATCCATCAAGACAATCGCACTTTCTCCGCGTGATTCACTTTGCTCTAATCCTGCTTGTAAGGCGGTTGGAAATGTCAGCTTTAATTCACTGACCCATTCTGGTCTACCGACTCGATAGTGTTGATGGTTGACTCTGCCTTCGACCCCGCTGCCTGGAATTGCTCGAAACTCTTCGCTGTTCAACAATCGGATCTGACGACGTTCTGCTTCTTGTACGATCGCTTGGGCAAGCGGATGTTCAGAGCGCGATTCCAGCGTTGCCGCAATTCCTAGCGCTTTGAGTTCATCAATTCCGTCGGTGTAAGCTCGTTGAACCCCAAATCGCCCTTCTGTCAGAGTTCCAGTCTTATCAAATGCGATCGTTTGGATATTTCTCGCTCGTTCAAATGCTTCTCGACTGCGAACTAAGATTCCATGCTTGGCGGACATTGCAGTTGCATTCACAATCACGAGCGGAATTGCTAACCCTAAAGCGTGTGGGCAGGCAATCACCAAAACAGTAACAGCGCGGTTAATGGCGAAAGTCAGATCAGGACCAAACGCCAGCCAAAGTACAAAGGTGAGGGTTGCAACTGCGATCGCAGTAATCGTCAACCAGTAAGCAAGCTGATCCGCCAAAGTTTGGTAGCGACTTTTCGAGGTCTGTGCTTCTTGAACGAGGCGCATAATCTGGCTGAGAGTCGTCTGCTCCCCAGTTCGAGTCACTCGAATCGTTAGCGCCCCATCTCCGTTAACGGCTCCAGCAACTACCTCATCTTTGACTTGCTTGGTGACAGGACGTGATTCTCCAGTAAGAAAAGCCTCATTGACACTAGAAGTCCCTTCGATAACTTCTCCATCGATCGGAATCTGCTCACCGGGGCGAACCAGAATCTGTTCATCTTGCTGTAAGCTCTCTACCTGAACATCTTCAATGCGCCCGCCGCTTAAACGATGAGCAACCGTTGGCACTAATTCTGCAAGGTTCTCCAATGCTCGACTTGCACCTTGAACCGATGCCATCTCAATCCAGTGCCCCAACAGCATAATATCGACTAATGTTGCAAGCTCCCAGTAGAAGGATTCGCCTCTGAGTCCCAATGAAACAGCAATACTGTAAACAAATGCGACTGTGATCGCAAGTGCAATCAGCGTCATCATGCCAATTTTGCTTTGAAACTCCCGCCACGCACCGCGAAGGAATACCCAGCCCCCGTAGAAGTAAATGATAGTACTCAAGATCGGGCTAACCCAATCTGAGCCTGGAAATGCGATCGCTTCATACCCGAACCACATCTGAAGCATGGGAGCATAGTACAGAACAGGCAAAGTTAGCACGAGACAAATAAAGAATCGCCGTCTGAAGATTTCCGGGCGATGCCCTGCGTGCTTATCGTGCTGTGCGTGTTGGTGTCGAGCTTCGTGCAAATCTTGATGAGCTTCTGCAAGCTGCTGCTGGTGTTCATCATGCCCGTGGTATTCAGTTTGAGAAGAGTGCTGGTGATGCTGATGGTTCTGCCGCATTGTGGAGTACTCCTAGCGTGACGATGCCCTTCGCCCCTAAACTATTCAATACTGCTTTAGGAATGAATCTACATTTCGGATGAGATCAAATTGAGCAATGCTTACGTTTTGCAGTTCGATAACATTGCAGTTCTTCAAACACGCAATTTCATGCTGATTTCATCTTCATCTGCTAGGATGCAAAGCTCGATCAGTCGAAGTTGGAAGCAGTTTTAATTGAGTACAAACGCAACTATCCAGTAACTATTACTCTACTTTCATTGTAGTTTCATAGTCCCATGTCAACCTAGAAATAGGGATAGATTGAATCTAAAAATGATTAGCCATAACGTATGGAACTTAAAGCTATCTCTTGACTGTAAGACACTATGATTTAGGAGTTTTTTGGTGATGCAAAGAGCAATTTTAGGGACGATCTTCACATTTGCGATCGCTTCAATTGGTTCTGCGGTATATGCAAAAGAACCTGTTCCAGCAAATGGAACAACAGGCGAGGCAGCAACGCGGCGTTTGGAAGTCATTCAACAACATAGTCGAGATGGAGAACAACCTGCACCGCAACCGCTAACTGCTGCGAGTCCACAAGTTCTGTTTGAACAGAGATCAGCAGAATCCACGAGCCGAACCTGTTTACTAAAGCCCGTCACGGCTGGAGCAATGGCGCAAAGAGCATTGACAGCGCAGCAAATTTGTGAAAGGAGAATGCGGTAGTCGATCGCATCTCTGAGACAGCCTGAAGTCATTTCTGGAGGTGTGGACTTCAGACTGTTTTCAATTAGTATTTTTCATCTTCATTTCATTTTCGAGTGCCATTCTAGAAAACAGAAACCATCGCGTTTCGCTTGCTTGGAGAACACAGATGCAACGATTTATGCTTACCGGAGCCGTTGCTGTATTGCTTACAGCGACCATTTCCTCTGCACTTGCACAAATGCCCATCTCAAAGGAAAAGATCATCATTCACAGCGCTGCATATCCAAATCGTGTCAAAGTTACTCGTGCTACCTATCACATTGGAATTCAAGTCAGCAGCTTTCCTCTGTCTGAGATTCGCATTGAGGTTCCTGAGAATGCACCTGCACAAATTCGATTTGGGCAAGTAGCAGTCACCGATGCGGCTGGAAAACCGATGAATGCGAGTACCGCGACGAACAAAAAAGGAGTGACGATCGCATTTACTTCTCCGGTCGCCGTTGGAGAAACGCTCGAAATTGACCTCAACAACGTAAAAACTTCAGATTTAATTGGACGCACCTGGCAATTTCCAATCTATGCTAAAACGGTCGGGTCTGCTCAAGAAATTCCGCTTGGGACAGCGCGAATTCAAACGTATCAATAATCAGGGCTATGCGGATTTTGCTGGTAGAAGATGAACCCGACTTAGGCAGTGCGATCGAGAAAACACTCACTCGTAATCGCTACATCGTCGATTGGACGCAAGATGGTGCTGAAGCCTGGAGTTATCTTACACAGCATCAAACCCAATATACGGTAGCTGTCATCGACTGGATGCTACCTGGGCTATCTGGTATCGAACTGTGTAAACGGCTTCGCGCTCAAGGCAGTTCGCTTCCTGTGTTAATACTAACCGCGAAAGACAGTTTAAACGATCGCGTCACTGGGCTGGATGCGGGAGCCGATGATTACCTCGTCAAACCTTTCGGCATGGTCGAACTGCTTGCTCGATTACGCGCCTTGCAACGCCGATCGCCCCAGTTTCAACCGCAAAACTTTCAGGTTGGTTCTTTCATGCTGGATTATGGTTCATCGGCGCTCGTTCTCCATCCCCAAGAAAACGCTGCAAGGGTAATTCTGACGGCTAAAGAATTTCAATTGCTAGAATATCTGATGAAACACGCGAATCAGATTGTCAGCACTGAGCAGATTCGGAATTATCTGTGGACGGTAAATTCTGAATCTGCTAGCAATGTGGTCGCTGCCCAAATGCGGTTACTGCGGCGTAAGTTGGCAGATCAAGGCATTACTGATGCGATTGAGACGGTATATGGGCTGGGGTATCGTTTGAATCTGACTGTATGAGGAGTGGGAACAGCGATAATCAGTGCTGATAATCAAGCCCTCATAGCTTTTACTAATTTGGACTGATGCCACAACAGTAATTCTGACTGTAAGTTGTTGGTATTAAGAAACATAGGGGCAAAAGCACGATCGCTGAGGCATTTTACTTTTGAACATTTCATCTTGTTTTCATTCTGACTCTCTAAGCTAGGAATGAGGAGGATAGTTCAGACTGAGCTTGATCTGACGCGCTTCCAGTCTTTAACAGTCACTGCAATTTCGTTTCATTCGTTACTCACTGATAGCAAAATTTTAAGCACTTTTATGTCTGCTTCATCAATCTCTCTTTCAGGTGCAAAGATTTTAGTAACTGGAGCAAGTGGTTTTATCGGTCATCATCTCTGTCAGAAACTTCAGCAGTCCCAAGCAGAAGTTTACGGTGTTTCCCGTGTTTATCGGGAGTCTAGTGCTGCCATTCGATGGTTGCAGGGAGATGTAGCGAACTTCGAGGAGATGCGGCGAGTCGTCACTCAGGTGAAGCCAGATGTGATTTTTCATCTAGCAGGTCATGTCACAGGCGCACGCGGGATCGATGCAGTTCTCTCAACATTACAAGGCAACTTGGTCAGCACGGTGAACTTATTGACACTGATGGCGGAGTTGGGTGGGCGGAGAATTGTGTTAGCCGGATCGTTAGAAGAACCGGATGCAGGAGAAACTTTAGTTCCGTCTTCCCCATATGCGGCAGCAAAATGGTCAAGCAGCGCTTATGCTCAAATGTTTCAGCAGTTATATCAATTGCCGATCGTCAGAACACGCCTATTTCTGGTCTACGGTCCGGCACAGATGAATTTTGACAAGCTAATTCCCTATGTCACACTATCTTTGCTCAGGGGAGAAGTACCAAAGCTGAGTAGTGGTCAGCGTCAAGTCGATTGGATTTACGTGGAGGATGTGGTTGATGGACTGATTGCAGCAGCCCAAATGCCAGGAATCGAAGGTGAAATGTTTGATCTTGGCTCTGGAACGTTAACTTCAATTTCTAGCGTAGTACAGCACCTCACACAGTTAATTGATCCGAGGATTCAGCCTGTGTTTGGCGCGTTGAACGATCGACCAATGGAACAAGTTCGTGTTGCACACCTTGAAGCTTCAAACACAAAGCTAGGATGGCAGCCAAACGTTTCTCTAGAACAGGGACTTATAAAAACAGTCGAGTGGTATTCTCATTACTACAGCAAGAGCGAGTGCTGTAAAAGATAAATTATGTCTTTATGGCTTCTTTTAGATGTACTGCATTTCATCGTGGTTTCATTTTCCGTTGATAGCATCAGGATTAGGAACAGCTAGTCTGTTTGAGGTGCTTGGGCAGTTCTAGCAATGTACCATAATCAGCGTGAAGGCTCTTGTTCCAGAGATTCACGCTTTTCTTCCAAAGCGTAGAAGTTCGAGAGTGACCTTTGATTTCGATCGCCGTTTTCATCAAAATTGTACTCCCGTTCCTCTGAAAATCAGGCTATCATTTGACCAGCATTCGTTCAATTCTATGCACCAGAGTCAACTGTTTAATCGAACTCGTTTGAAGCTTGCAGCTTGGTACGCAGGTGTAATGGGAGTGATCTTGAGCGGTTGCGGGATTGCCGTTTACATTCATTTAGCACAAGTGCATTGGGCAGCGATCGATGGTGAAATCGAAACTCTTGCAGGAACATTGCATGACAGTTTAGAGCCAGTCCTGGACAAACCAGGAAAATTAAGCGATCGCGTTGAGCAAGTCTTACCTGGTCTTTGTCGGAGTCAGACCGTATGTAAAACGCCACCTCCATCGTCACATATTCACGTCCTGGGAGTCAGTACTCAAGACTTGTACTACATTCAGTTCCTCAATCTATCATTGCAGCGTTTGGGAACAGTGAATACTCCACCACAAGCAACACCACAAATTCAAACGCAGCTTTGGCGAACAATCACTGACGATCGAGGACAGCGCTATCATCAGGTTTCATTGCAGTTAAAGACTTCAACGGGGCAACCTTGGGGATATTTACAGATCGGGCGGACGCTCGAAGGCTATGATGACCACCTCCAGTCGCTCAAGATTTTCTTTCTGTTTGGAATGCCGATCGCGATTCTGATCATCGGTGCAGCAAGCTGGGCACTTGCGGGAATTGCAATGCGTCCAGTGTATGACTCATATCAGCAAATTCAGCAATTTACGGCTGACGCGGCTCACGAACTGAGAACGCCACTGGCAGCCATTCAAGCAACAGTTGAAGCAACAATAGGAACAACGAGTTTATCCGAAGCACAAGGAACATTGCAGACGATCGAGCGGCAAAACGCAAGGCTATCTCAACTGGTGCAAGATTTGCTCATGCTGTCGCGCATGGATCTCAAAGTTTTTCCAATCAAGCATCAGAGCGTCTGTCTCAATGATGTTGTGCAAGATTTAGTCGAAGAGTTAGCTGCGTTTGCGCTTTCTGCTGATATCACATTGAGGGAAGAACTCAACGTTAATCATACTGTGAACGTCGTTGGTGATGAGGAGCAGCTTTACCGATTAGTCACGAATCTGATTACGAATGCGATTCAGTACACCCCTTCAGATGGAACAGTAATCGTCCGATTGTTGATCGAAGATCAAAATGCAGTCATTCAAGTGCAAGACACAGGAATTGGAATTACCGCAGCCGATCAACCGCGAGTGTTTGATCGCTTTTATCGGGTTAGTTCGGATCGCTCTCGTCATACAGGCGGCGCGGGATTAGGTTTAGCAATCGCTCAAGCCATTGTCGAAGCCCATCACGGCAAAATTCATGTCCAAAGCGAATTAGGAAAAGGAAGTCGATTTACGATTCAATTGCCACTAAAGAACTCCCGCAGTGAGTTGAGTCAGTGGTAGGTAGCCTCGATACTGCCCACAATTTCGATACAGTGAAACTGTGGGCGCTTCGCAAAATTGCTGCTTTGATTTATCGCTCATTCTAAGTTGAATGGCTATAAGCTTTGAGCATTGTCTGACCAATCTCGATTCGCTGCAAACTCACGTCTGAATTGGTCGCCGAACTTCTCACCTGCACCTGTTGCACTCTCAATGCCACGTCTCAAAGTCCATTCTGCCAGCATTCGGAGACAGCGAATGCGTTCACTAAGCGGTAAAGGAAATCGCATGATCGCATCGAGATAAGCTTGCATTTTGATCAGTCCTGTCAGTCGCCAAAGTTCGCGTCGAATGTTGGGATCGAAGAATGCTAACTTTTCAGCTTCATCCTTGATCCGACAGTAGCAATCAGGATGATCACGCCGAAAGTAAAGATACTCTTCGACATAGCCAACCTCCCCTTGTAAAACTAGCTCTACTGCAAAGTTTCGATCAGAACCAGTAAAGCTAGCATACAAGCGAGTTTGTGCTAATACGCCAGAACGCTGTAGCCCAAAATGCTCGGTAAAGTAACCTGCCCAGAGACAACGCCAAAATCGCTCGGAAGGTGTCCTTCCACTGAGGCGAATTTCATGATCAAATGTGCCAATCTGTGCGCCTTGCTCATTGATTGCGACTGCTCGACAATTCGCGATCGCAATTTCTGGATGTGTATCGAGCAGAGCAATACATCGCTCTAAGAATTCAGGCGCAATCAAATCATCATGAGCGTGCCACTTGAAGTAAGGCGCACTTTTGCCATACTGTTCAAAGACAAAATTAAAGTTTGGAGCGCAGCCAATATTCACGGGCTGACGATGATAAATGATGCGAGCGTCTTGGTTTGCGTATTCTCGGCAGATTGCTTCAGTTGCGTCTGTTGAAGCATTGTCGCTGATGACAAGTTGAAAGTCTGTAAAGGTCTGAGCTAGCACAGACTCGATCGCTTCTTTCAAATAGTTTTGTCCATTGTAAACAGGGAGACCAATTACAACACCTGGAGAATTGTTCATTGTCATCATAGAGAGTTTACTGATTTGAATCTGAAAGCTAATTCGCCATAACAAGATGGAAATAAATTAGTCATCCCAGCAGAAATACTGAGGCTTTTAATGTTGTAGCTGGGAAAATTCTAAAAACCTAGCCAATCTACAGACTCCTAATCAAGACTGCATCTTGCGGCTAAAAAGTTGTAGGTTCTGCCCTATAAGGCATCTATTTCATCCTGGTTTCATCCCGATGTGCCCTAAAGCTCTTGGCTTCAATCACAGATGCTAGATCGCTAGGAGCGTCATGATTCTTCGTCTTGCATTCATCAAAAGCAATAGTGAATGGAAGAATGATAAAAGATTGTAGAGTCAAGACAATTTCATTTTGATTTCATCTTGATCTCATATGCTGAAGTGTAGGCGCAAAACGGCTCTTAAATGATGCGCTCGGCTCAAAGCTCTCTGGATTCTCTTGTATCTGAGTAACGTTCGGTTTCAATCATAGATCAGCATTTTGCTGTATTACTTGTTGGTCAAGTTGAGAAACCGATGATTACTAATCTTTTTTCGAGTAGCACATCGATATCAGATGGTGCTATCCGTTTCAGTTTATTGATTCTGGTTGCGATCGCATCGCTCATTTATCTTTGCATTCGGAAAGCTACGACTTCCGCGAAATCGATTCGGATAGTTCTAGCTGGATATGCGATCGCACAAACTCTATTCATCATCTTTTTGTGGTTCAATCACATCAATTTTCCGTTGAATCTTGAAGCAATGGAACTGCTACGAGTTCAGCATCTCCAGCGATTGATGCAAGGACTTCCCCTCTATCCAGAACCTTCACCCGATTTTGTCGCATTAGCTTACAATCCGCTCTCTTATGTGTTGACAGTTCCGTTTGCGATCGTCTTTGGTGCAAATCTGTTCACAATGCGGCTCGTTGCAATTTTAGGAATGGCAGGTGCAGGCATTGTTATTTTCTTAGCGGTTCGTCGGCAAACTCAATCAAACTGGTGGGGAATTGTTGCAGTGGGACTATTTGCGGCAGCGTATCGCGTGATGGATACCTATCTCGATAATGCTCATGCAGAATCCTTGCTGTTGTTCTCGATTTTACTGGGCTGCTATCTGATTGATCGATCCAGAAATTGGATGACTGAGTGCCTTGCAATGTTGATGTTTGTCGCAGCCTTTTGGTTTAAGCAACAGGGGGCAATTTTTGCGATCGCAGCTTTAGTCTTTCTCACCTGGCGTAGTGGATTCAAAAAAGCTTGGGCATATGGGTTGATCGCAGGCGGATTGGGAGCAGGGCTTTATGTTGCAATGCCTGACTGGGCTTTAGGCAGTCACTTTCATTACTTTACTTGGACAGTTCCGCGCCAGTGGGTTGAAATTCAGTACTGGGAAGTCGTGCGCTTTTTCAAGCTAATTCTGTTCTCTTACCCAATTCTGGCGGCAGTGAGTACGATCGTTGTTCTTTCACAAGTTCAGAAACTCCGCCAGAACATTTGGTACTTCATGTTCCCAATTGCAGTTCTGAGCGGTATTGTAGCCACGATGACACCAGGTTCTAACAATAATGTGTTCATCCCAATGGGGACTTGGTTCATTGTGGTCGGGGTAATAGCATTTGATCGCATGATGCCGCGATTAAAACAATTCGGACTGCACTCTTTTGCGATCGCACTCTCATTCGCTTTGTTTGCTTACAATCCAATGTCTGTTATCGTGTCCGGGCAAAGCCAAATGGTCTATCAAGACTTCGTGAGCTATCTTGAGGGGCTACCCGGAACAGTGTATGCACCGTGGATTGGGCAGCTTCAGGATCAGAAAGTATTCTCACCTTCATTACATTGGGTTCCATTGGATGACCTGGTGCGTGGAAAAAATCCAGATTCAACAAAACATCCACCTCTAGAAAAGTTGCTTCAATCTGTCGTGCAGCCAAAAGGAAAGGCTTATTTACTCCATAATCTCCCTTTGGAGCAAGACGGGCGGCTGAGTTTTTTGCAGCAGAACTACAAGCTAGAAGCAGATCTTGGAACTCGCTTTCGAGATCTGAAAACGCTACCTAAACATTACACACTTGACTATCCCCGCTACCTTTATCGTCACATTTCAAATTAACCTATGAAAGTCTATTCGCTTGCTTGGGGAACTGCTTTTCTCACAGCTTTACGCCCTCGTCAATGGACAAAGAATCTGATTGTATTCGCGGCTCCGCTGTTTGCATTTCGAGTGCAAATTGATGCGATCGCAGGAAGCACTCTCGCTTTTATTCTCTTCTGCTGTGTTTCTAGTAGCTTCTACTTAATCAATGATGTGATTGACATTAAAGCGGATCGACTGCATCCGATTAAACGCCATCGCCCAATCGCATCAGGACTCGTTTCGGTTCCATTGGCGGTTTTGAGCGCGATCGCGTTGCTCTCAATTCCGCTGCTCATTGGTTGGTGGCATAGCCGTGGTTTGGGAGGTGCAATTGTAGTTTATGCTTTGCTTCAAATTGCTTACAATCTCAAGCTCAAGCATGTCGTGATTCTCGATATTTTCGCGATCGCAGGTGGCTTCATTCTTCGCGCATTTGCTGGAGCCGCGAGTACTTTCGTCGTTCTTTCTCCTTGGTTCTTGATTTGCACCGGAATGTTGGCGCTATTTCTGGCAATTGAAAAACGCAAAGCAGAACTGCGAAAATCAACCCGACAGACGCGATCAGTGCTGCAATTTTATTCGATCGCGTTACTCAAACGCATGGAGAATTTAGTGACTACTGGTACTGTGATGGCTTACACACTCTGGAGTTCAGGACAGCAAGTGCGTGGGGCAACGACTGCTTGGATGCTCTTAACTGTTCCATTTGTGCTGTATGGCGTGTTCCGCTATCAATACCTCAGTGAGGCTCACTCAGAAGAACAGGCAGAGCGACCCGAAGAGATTTTACTCAGCGATCGCCCCCTCCAACTGACCCTACTTGGCTGGGTCTTAAGTATTGCCTTAATTTTGTTTTTCAAGCATCAAAACTGGCTGATTCCGATGAAATTGATCGGCTAAAGAATCTCTGTCATGAGTTGCTGCACTGTCTTTGTTGCAACTCGCCAATTCAAACGGGTTTCATGTTCCTGAAAGGTCGATCGTGCTAACTCCTTGTAGGCTTGATAGTTCGTAAACAAGTTCATGATATAAGCGCAGTACTCATCCGTGCTGGCTTCTAACGCAAAGGTTTTCCCGTTCCAATCGTCTTTGATGGCATCGGGAACGCCTCCAACTTTCGTGCTGAGTGAGGGCAGTCCGAATGCGCTAACTTCGCCAAAGACTAACGGGAAACAATCTGCGATCGTCGGTAAAATTAGAAAGTGCGATTCGGAAAGCAGCTTCGCCATTTTCTCGCGCCCTTCAGGACTCCACTTGTAGATAAACCCCAGAGGCTTCACGAAGTCTGGGAGCGGCTCATCAGAAGGCGGATCACAACCGACGATCGAGAGTTCTGCTGGCAGTCCAGCTTCATTTAATTGTTTTGCGACCTTCAACGCCACGTCTCCGCCTTTGCGCTCCCAATCTACACCTAAGAAGAGGAGCTTACAGCGATCGCTGGGTCTTGCATTAATGACCGCATCTACGTCGTCGATCGAGAAATTCGATTCAAAATTACCGCCAGGTGCAACGATTCTGATTTTCCGGGAATCAATGCCGTACGTTTGAATTGCGCTCTGTGCTGCCCATTCGGAATGATACACCGCCAACCGACAGCGTTCGAGGGCAGATCTCTCGTTTGCTAGACCATCCTCGAAGGTGCGATCGCACATGGTACTTCTGCGATAGTACGGGTAGAAATCAACTAATGCTGCAAATGTACCAGATTCCCAAAAGACGATCGGCTTGTCTGTGTCAACGTAGGCGATCGGCTGTGCCGATGGACTTTCTAAACTCAGAACTGCATCAATGTTGAGTTTCGAGAGTTTGCGGCTCAGTTGTCGTCCTTGATCCCGAACCAAGATCGCATCAGTACGAGGGCTGTAGTACTTCTTTAACAATTTTTTGTAGTAAGCGGCTCTCGCAACGATCGTCGGATAGGTCAGCGGATGCCTGAAATCATAGATGTAGTCAACCGATTCAAATCGCGATTCGAGCGTTGGAATCCAATGGTGGGTGTAAACGCCAAAATCTTTCTCTCGCTTGGGATCATAGATAGATACACAGGCAATTTTCATATTTCATTGAAGTAAAATTCTATTTGAATGAGATC
The DNA here is from genome assembly GCF_017302695.1 of Leptolyngbya sp. UWPOB_LEPTO1. Lineage (NCBI taxonomy): Bacteria > Bacillati > Cyanobacteriota > Cyanophyceae > Leptolyngbyales > Leptolyngbyaceae > Leptolyngbya > Leptolyngbya sp. UWPOB_LEPTO1. Next base: position 256,431 of record NZ_JAFLCJ010000003.1, read on the forward strand.
GATGTAACCTGCACTCATGCCCTATAAACTAAGACCACAATACAGATCGTTCAGTTCAATCAAGAAGCTTACTTCTATGATTTCACTCGGAGATGAAATCAGGATGAAATATTGATGCCAGTTAGTTAAAACTTAGATGATTCACATGAAATTTCGATGGGATAGCAATCCCGATAAAGATTACTACATCCAGTTCACCACGGTTTGAATCAATAACCAAGCATTTAATCCGGCAATCAAAATTGCAACTGCCCAAGCTGTGACTTTGAGCCAACGCGGATTGACAAACTCGCCCATCAATCGACGATCGCTCGTAAACATCACCAGCGGGATCACCGCAAACGATAGCTGTAAGCTGAGAATGACTTGGCTAAAAACTAATAATCCGCCAGTACTTTGTTCGCCAAAAAAGACGATCGCAATCAACGCAGGTACGATCGCAATCAATCGAGTCGCTAACCGACGAATCCACGGCAGTAATTTGATTTGTAGAAAGCCTTCCATCACGATCTGACCTGCTAGCGTTGCAGTCAAGGTCGAACTTTGTCCAGAAGCGAGTAACGCAATCCCAAAAATAGCACTCGCAGCACTGACTCCTAGTAACGGTGAAAGAAGTTGATAGGCATCTTGAATCTCAGCAACATCCTGATTTCCAGAACTGTGAAAGGTTGCAGCAGCAACAATCAGAATCGCGCTATTGATGAACAATGCAAACGAAAGGGCAACGGTTGAATCAATGGTTCCAAATTTAATCGCTTCCCATCGCTTCTTTGGAGTGGGTTGCCAATTGCGGGTTTGGACGATCGAGGAATGAAGATACAAATTGTGTGGCATCACTGTAGCACCAAGAATGCCGATCGCCAAATAAAGCATCTGAGGATTTCGCAGGATTTCACGATTTGGCACATAGCCTTGTAGGATTCCACCGACATCAGGACGAGAAAATAGAATTTCTGCACCGAAGCAAATCCCAACGGTTGCAACTAATAGAATAATTAACCCTTCCACGTATCGAAAGCCTTTGCCTTGTAGGAAGAGCAGCGCCAAAACATCGAATGCCGTGATACATACGCCCCAGATCAAAGGCAATCCAAATAGAAGTTGAAGTGCGATCGCACTTCCAAGCAATTCGGCTAGATCGCAAGCCGCGATCGCAATCTCACACAGCACCCACAAAATAAAGCTAATTCGAGGAGAAAAGTAGTCTCGACACGCCTGAGCTAAATCCTTTCCCGTTGCGACTCCTAACCGCACACAGAGGGATTGCAGCAAAATCGCCATCAAGTTTGAGAGTAAAACAACGCTCAACAGCGTGTAGCCAAATTTTGAACCGCCTGCAATGTCAGTCGCCCAGTTACCAGGGTCCATGTATCCAACAGAAACGAGATACCCCGGTCCAGCAAAGGCTAATAGTTTACGCCAAAAACCTTTAGCGTTTGGAATTGGAATGCTGCGATGCACCTCTGGCAAACTAGGGCGATGTTCAGAAAGTGACATAAATTGAGCCTTTCATTTTTCTTTCATTTTTTAACAGTACCATCTCAAGTCAAAGCCTTTCATTTTTCTTTCATTTTTTAATGGCACTGCTTGAAAATATAAGGACAGCGCGATCGAGTTTCATGCTTCTAAAGGGTTGAATGATGGAGGTGACGACTTGCCCTTCGAGAGAGATAAGAGCGATCGCACTCATCCCCTATAAAAATGGTTAACAAAGCGAAGCGATCGTCAAAAACGCGGTAGAGTGACAAGCACGATCGGTTCTGATGGGGAGCAGCCGTCAGAAGTAAAGGGGAAAGTTTGGTGCAAATCCAACGCTGTCCCGCAACTGTAAATCAATCATGAATTCAAGATTGACCAGCCAGGATGCCCGCCGATTTCTCAAGGCTCCAATTCATCTGCGAGGTACAGAATGATTACTCGATCGCATTCGTCTTTTTCTCAGCAAGCCATTCGCTTCACGCTCTCTACGCCCGTGCAAGCAACGCTTTACGTTTCGCTCTGTGCTTTAATTCTCTGGACGATCTACTTTACGACTTATCCAGCGGCTCATGACAAGGTACATTCGCTTCGGCATCACACGCTGATGGTTTCTTGTCACTAACAACACTTGCGAGGTCGTAATGCCAAAATTAAAGCTTTCTGTGTTCATTAGCGCGATTTGCCTAATGAGCTTGATGTTCTATGGACTGATGGGATTCTCTCAAACTCCACGATCGACAATTCGCCTCACGACTGATCCGCCACTCAATCAACTCGTTCCATTCGAGGCGGAGGCAGAGGTCAATGACCCGCCTGCACGTCTGACACTTGAAGCGGTTGATGCAACGGGGCAACCTTTGCCCAATGCCAAAATTCGGGTACAGATTCTTACACCGCCTAAAAATTTCTGGTTCACTACAGATTTCCCGATCGTGGAAGGCACAAAGCTACTAGACATTGATGCGATCGCGCCTCAAGGCAAATTGCAGCTTCAGCAAACTTTTCCAATTCGTGGAACTTACCAACTATTGGTCGATGTGACTCCACAGAGCGCCAATGCTTTCACCCCTTTGAAGCAAACTCTAACGCTCTCGATTCCTGAGAACTGGATTAAGTACCGGAATTTCGCGATTTTAGCTGCTGTCTTACTTGCAGTTGGTTTACTCGGCGGCTGGATTATCGGTGGACAGCAATCGATTCAGCCTGGAGAAATTGCGCCGCAACGAGTTCGATTGTTGCTGAGTGGGGTGGTGATTATTGCGATCGCGGCGCTTCTTTATGTCAATGTCAGTGCAGAAATGGCACAGTCCGAGATGTCGATGCCAATGTCACACAGGACTGAATCTGCCCCGGAATCAGATGCTCCAGCCGTCAAGCAAGTTCAAGGACTTGAAATGCGACTATCTGGAGATAAAAGTGCGATCGTCGGTCAGCCTGCTCGATTGCAAGTGAATGTCATTGATGCTCAAACTAAGCAGCCCGTCTCAGAAGTCCAGCTAAAAGTAACAACGTCTCAGCTTGAGAACAACTGGATTGCTTTTACTTATGAGGGACTCAGTGATGCCACTGGACAACTGAGCTGGCAGCAGCAATTTTTTGATGGTGCGCCGCATAAAATCGACGTGGAGGCTTCTCCGAGTTCCAATGCAGTTCGGAAGTTTCAGCCCTTTCAAGTTGAGCAAACGATCGACGTTGAAGGAGTCGTACCTCCGCTTCAAGTTCGGTTGACAGGATTAGTTTATTTCACGAGTCTGATTGTTGTGGGACTACTGATTGGGTTTAGTATTCAGCATAAGCGGCGACTTCCATCAAGAGCAATACCTCGAAACTCGTAAACTATCTGCTACTAGAGAAATCGTGCTAGGGCAAATCAGTAAGGCAACGAGTAAGCCGATCTCAGCATCCACCCAAACCCAATTCAAGAAGTAAACTGCTAAAGCTGCGACCATTACCCCGGTCGAACTCGCTGCGTCCGCAACTTCATACAAAAACACATCGCGCAGGTTCAGATCGTGATGATGGTCATTGTGTAATCAATAAACCTCACACCATTGGTGATTAAATTGAGTCCTGCTGTACCGAGTAATGGTAAGCCCAATAGAGGTTTGGGGCTTTGTAAATGTTTGATCGCCTCTGATCTGAGAAGGATCGCAACGATCGCTAAGCTGACTCCATTAAGCAAAGCAATCCCAGCTTCAAGTCGTCTATTTTGACTGATTGCAGTTTGGCTTGCAGTGCGGCGTTGTGTGAACCAAGTCGCTAGTAGCGTGACTCCGAGCGTAATCAAATCTGAGAATAGATGCCCTGACCCTGCTAACAGCGAAAGACTATGGCTCCAAAGTCCGGTTCTCCTAGTTCAACTAGAAACAGCGTGTCACGCAGCCCAAACACCTTGGTCAGTGAAACACCTACGACAACGCCGATTAGAACTGATTTTAGAACTGATCCAAGGACAGTCGTTGATTCTGTTGATTGATGAAACGGGAGACTGCAAGAAGGGCAACAGTACGGATTATGTGAAACGGCAGTACATCGGGAATGTGGGCAAGCGAGAAAATGGCATTGTTGCGGTGACTGCTTATGGACTGTTCAAGGGCATGATTTTACCGTTGTGCTTTGAGGCGTTTAAGCCCAGAGAACGGCTCAAAGCTGGAGAAGTCTACCAGACAAAACCGCAAATTGCTGCCGCGATGATGCGCGAACTGACAGCAATGGGATTTCAGTTTGACTTGGTGCTAGCAGATAGCTTGTACGGTGAGAGCGACTGTATGCAAATCAGCACTCCAACTTTATTTTGACGCTCGTGTCGCTGAAGTTGCCTTGCATTGTGGCAATTCGCTCGAATCACGGCGTTTTGGCTGCCCGAAGACCAAGACGTAACGGCAGAGCCTTGGGAAACCTTCACTCGTACATGCCCGCAATGGCGACACCGAAATCCGCTATCGGCGCGAGATCATCGTCAGCAAGTTGATTGCACTGTTAGCGCTGGCATTGTGCTAGGCGCTCCGGACAGGAGAATGGTTAGACCAACAAAAACCGATTCTCATCAAGAATTATGGTCGCAAACTAGTGAGTCTGTTCCGGTATGAGTTAGATTACATTAGCCGCCTATTGCTGATGCCTGAAATCCCATCACAGCGATGGTCACAAGCCCTCAGTTTTTTGTCCTGTACTTAGCTGCTAAATATGTTTCAAAGAATTTACTACCGATTGCTTTTTTCCTACGTGGGAGTTCTTACCCTCACTCTGGGAACATTTGCGATCACAATTCGAGTTGCTTTTATCTACAACATGAAGCAGCAAATTACAGACAAACTTACATTACTAGGAAGAAGTGCTGCTGTGAATGCAAGGCTTGAGGGAAATCGTCTCAAACTTGAGAATTTACAGTCTGTACAAAATTTAATGAGGCAAGATCAAGCTTTACAGTGGTTCAATTTGCGAAGAGAATTAATCACTCAACAAGGCAAAGCTACAATCGCATCGCCTCTCTTGGACAATGCGCCTGTACAAATTCAAGAGAATAATGACACTTATATTCAAGTCGTAACATTACCGATTATCAACGGCAGTAATAATCAGGTGATTGGGTATGTGAGAGCAAGTCAGACTCTAGAGGAGCGCGATAGCGTCCTCGGTGAGTTGGATTGGGGATTGGCAAGTGGAATGGTAATCGCTTTAGTGCTTAGTGGCATAGGTGGATTTATTCTGACTCGTCAGGCGATGCAGCCCGTTGAAAAGAGCTATCAGCGCTTAAAGCAATTCACGGCAGATGCGTCACATGAACTTCGTAGTCCTCTGATGGCGATTAAAGCGAGTGCACAAGTTGCGATGCGCCATCCAGAAGCGATGCGCTCTGATGATGCTGAGGAATTTCAGACAATTCTACTAGCGGCTGATCAAATGACTCGCCTTACGGAGGACTTGTTACTATTGGCTCGTGATACTATCCCTTGCCAAAGTTGGAACACAGTCGATTTAGCAGCACTTTTAGAAAGTTTGGCAAAACAGTACCACTCTCAAGCGATCGCTCGAAGCATTCACTTGAGAACTCAAATTACTCACCCTTTACACGTAGTTGGTAACAGCAGCGAGTTGACCCGATTGTTTCGGAATTTGCTAGATAACGCGCTGTACTACACCTCTTCGTCCGGATCTGTGGAAATCAGGGCGAGTCGAATTGCTTCTCAAATCTGTGTGAGCATTCAAGATACGGGTGTAGGAATTGCACCAGAACATCTTGAACATATTTTTGAACGGTTTTGGCGTGCTGATCAGTCGCGTTCTCACAAAGACGGAAAATCAGGCTTGGGCTTAGCAATCTCTAAAATAATTGCTGAACAGCACAATGGCTCTATTGCAGTCGCAAGTCAGCTTGGAGATGGCAGCTGTTTTACTGTACGCTTACCCAATGCAGTTCCTGAAACACAATAAACAGAGCCGCTCAGATAGTTGCCTTGATCTGAAAGGCTGTTTGAACAGTGTCGTTTGTGGCAAAATCCAGCCCTGAAATAGCAGATCGGGCTAATCAACGAAAGTCCGAATTTAAAACTCGCGCTGAATTTACTTCAGTAGGCTTTACTATCATTGCAGCGAAGAGACAACCTATACGTTTCAAACATTCTCTTAGCGGTTCGATCGCGTAAACATCCGAAAATATAACGATTGCATTGTCTCTTTAATCGGGAACAGCACATAGGTAATCGGATTGATCGTCACGATGATGTCCTGAAAATTGCGTTTTGCCAGAGCCACGATCGCCCAAGCGACATTCGATGCCGACATCACTCCATAAGGGTTCAATTGACTCTTAAACGGACCCAGAATCAGCTTGCGAATAATACAGGGCGCATCGAGTCGTCGCATCGTGATCAAATTGCCCAACGTCCGCTTCGAGAGTTCGTATAAAGGACTAAATGCCGGGTTGACCTCCGCCTCTGAAGTGTTAATCCAAAGCTCTTTGAGAGCTTTGTGCGAGGATTCGGTTACGGTGTCTAAGAACAACTCCGCCAGCTTCCAAGTTGAGAAGGTGTTCACTTCATAAGACTTCTGGATCGCCTCTGGTGAGCGATCGCCATGCACATTTACGCCATGATTGAGAATGAAAATATCGACTTTCTGGAGGCGCGATCGCAGTTCTTCTTCGGCTCCAATCCGCCACTGCAAGACTTCGACTTTAGAATCAAATTGAGCCGTATCGTTCGTGGTCAGCGCTACCACTCGTGCCCCATGTTTCGTTAACTCTGTGACCAATGCCTGTCCGAGTGTCCCAGATGCACCCGTGATCGCCACAACCTTATTTTTTAGAGACAAACTGGCTCCTAGCATTTTGCCTATGATTGTAAAGTGACCATAGAAATAAGCATTCGGTTGATCGAAATGATGTCGCCAGTGATAGGTACGATTTACAGCAGCAGCGTGGGCGCACTAAACATTGCCATCGCTTCTGAAACATCATTATCATCATTATGAAGTTGCCCTCGCTGGTATGGTTGTGAACTGGCGATCGTTAAATCTGGACGATAGGCTTTGGTTTGAGAAGCAGCGAAGCAGGCGGGAATTCAGAATATTGAGAATTGTCGATCGATCGACAATTCGATTGAGATCGGATATCGTCTACGCAGCAGATCGAAAGCAGTTGATCGCCAAATCGAAGGAAGCCGATTCAACACTGGAACTCGCTGATGATGACGATGTTCTCTTAGCAGATCTTCATAGAGTGCTTCGACCTGAGAAATGTTATTGCTCAAGGTATACCGCTCTTCTACACGCTGTCTAGCGTTCTCTCCAAGTAGTCTCGTCCAACTCTCATGATCCCGAAGCTGTGGGAATAACACTCTAAGCTGTGAAGTCACCCGCTGAGTTTCCAACACAATTCCCGCCTCATCTTCGAGAACTTCCCCATCTGCCCCCGCATCTGTCGCAACACACGCAACCCCACATGCCATTGCTTCTAAGAGCGAAAGCGATAATCCCTCAACTAACGAAGGCAAAATAAAGACATCAGTGCTGCGAAGAACGTTAACGCGATCGCGTTCATCCGCTAAAAATCCGAGCCATTTGATCCCCTGTTCTTCCCCATAAAACGGAATCAACAAATCCGCGAGTTTGCCATGATTTCCAACAATCACAAGCTTACAATCATCGCCCATATTTGCCTGTTTCCAAGCCTTCAGCAGCGATTCAACGTTCTTTTCAGGTGCAATTCGACCTTGATACAAAAACAATCGTTTTACGCCTAATTGAGCTTTGAACGATGAAGCTCCGGGCGAGTATCTCTCGTTATCAACGCCGTTTGGAATCACCGCAATTCTTTCTGCTGGAACACCTAGCTTGATTAATAAATCACGTTGAACTCCGGAGAAGATAATGACTCGATCGTATTTCGCCAAAGAGGGTGCATAAAGCCGATACATCAGGTATTGAGTCCCTGATGTAATGTTACGAAGTTTGCGATCGAATGCGGGATGAAACGTCGCCACCAAAGGCAAATTCAACGCCTGACAAATCTCAGGCAGCATGAAATCAAGCGGCGATAATGTTAGCGAAGCATGGACAATATCTGGTTTTGACGCGAGATTTTTAAGCGCTTGTTCCAGAATTTTGGCAGATTTTGAGGTGGGAATCGTATAAATCTGCGATCTATATAAGAACGGAATCTGATTTTCTCTAAGATCGAGAAAGTTATAGGGGATTGCTTCTTCCTGTGCAAAATGGAAGAAACTGACTTGATGTTCGCGATCTAACAGAGCGTTTGTAACTTCTCGACTGTAGGTAACGTTGCCGCAAAATGGCGTTTTCTTGCCAAGCCAAGCGATGTGCATTTGAGTTTAGTTATAGAAACTAAGAGTTAAGTGAAGCTTAAGGTGATAGAAACAACAGATCTTTGAGGGTTAAGCTTTCTATGTTTGAGGGTCATCATTGGCATGTGAAATATACCAGGTTGATGGCTTCTGAAACATCGTTTGAGAAAGCTCTCCAACTTTCATCAGATTGGAAGTTGGAGAGCATAGATTGAGTGTGAGGTAATGACGACTGATTACTTTGCTGACCTAATCACTATTCGCCTCTTCTAGACATAGAATCAGCTATCAAGAAAGCGTTATGCAGCAAAATAGTTCAATGCATTCCAAGCATAATGGCGCTTCAATCGAGTGATCCACTCTAATCGCGCCATCAACTCCTTGTGTCGAGCTTGAGAAACACCGCCGATCTTGTACCAGTGCCACTCAACATACAGCTTGTTGATGTAGTAAATCGAGCCATCCTCAATCATCTTCTCAAGAACAGGATATTCAGCACCTTCAATATCCATTTTGACAACAATGTGATCGGATAGATCAAAATTGTTCAAAATCCATTGACTGAAATCCATGCTCTCTACGTGCCGAGGATTTGCGTAATCAAGCTGTCTACCATAGATAAGTGGAACACGCTTATCAGGCATGACACTAGAGGTTTCAGGATGACCAACAAAAAAACTCAGCCCATTGTTGTGAGTCCAAACCGCTTTGTTGTACACCTCAACCTTTGTATCAGGATGCTTTTCAATCCGGGTAGAAATTGTAGGAATCAAATCAGCGTTGGGTTCAAAAGCAAAGAACTCAAATTCAGAACGTCTCCTGATAGCTCGTTCTAACACTTTGCCAACATTGCTTCCACAATCAATGAAAATCTTTCTCATAGAATACCTCTTGTCTGTTCTGTTCGAGTGTGACTACAAAATGCAGGATGCGTAAGTCTCGATCACTTGACCGCTGGTTGCATCGATCGCCGCTTGCTGCCTATCAACCTCTACTTCATACACAAACGCATTCCCCTCCTTGATCAATTCAGCGCGAGTGGCTTTGCCTTTTAGAGTGGCTTCTGCGGTTTGAACCGCTTGCTGAATTGGGACTTGAGGAGCAGTTGTCACCGTTTGAGATGCCTGCTGTGCTGATGCCAGCTTTCCGAGTCCAACGAAACCAGCAACACTGACCAATCCAACTAGAGCAATCTTACTTAGCGTTTTCATGGTGTAATCTCTCCTTAATCTGGGTTTGTGACTTTACTATAGGAAGCAGAAGTCAAGATTTTGGAAAGATTTGCAATCAAATTTCTAGAGAAATATTGAACGCTTCGTTGAGTACGATCTCCTTACTTTTCTACTGCCCTTCGATCGCAAAACGGTATCCAATACCGTGAACTGTCGCAATTACAGTTTCTGAACATCCTGCGTCCTTTAACTTACGGCGCAGATTCGTAATATGAGTTTTAATCGTCTCCTCGCCCGACGATCGATCAAATTCCCAAAGCTTGTCTAGTAGAACAGAGCGTGTAAACACTTGTGCTGAATTTTTCATCAAACACTCTAGAATCATGTATTCTTTTGGAGTGAGCGACAAAAGAGTCTCCTTGTAAAAAACCGTTCGACAACTAGGATTGAGGCGCAAATTTCCTCGGTTGAGAATTGGCGTTTGAACTTCTAAACTTCTCCGTGACAAAGCCCGGATTCGTGCAGCTAACTCCTCTAAGTCGAAGGGTTTAACTAGGTAGTCATCCGCACCTGCATCAAGCCCAATTACTTTATCAGTGGTCGTATCTCTTGCGGTTAACATCAAGATAAAGGCAGTACAGCCAGCCGCACGCAACCGCTTGCATAAAGTAATGCCGTCAAGTCGAGGTAGCATCAAATCTAAAAGAATCAAATCGTAAGAGTTAGATTGCGCGTACTCCCAGCCTGTAATACCATCACTTACCACTTCAATGATATGGTTTTGATATCGGATATCTTTAGCAAGCGGTTTAGCAATTAAATCATCATCTTCAACAAGCAGAATTCTCATATTGCTGGAGGGTTTAACTTTAAGGCAATTGAACCTGGAAATCTGTACTACTGTTTTACTTTTTCGCGTTGTGCCTCTCGAATGATATTGGTTCCGCCTCGGATTACGACGATTGCAATGATGAAGCCAATGACTAAATCAGGAAATCGTGAATTAAACAGAGACACAAGCAAACCAGCAACAATGACACCAAAATTTGCAATCACATCGTTGCTCAGAAAAATCCAACTTGACCGCATATGAACTTCTTCATGGCGATGTTTAGACATTAGAAACATACAATACGAATTGATCATCAAGGATAAGAGAGCAATTCCTATCATTAGATTGGATTCTGGCTCACTGCCAAAGATTGCTCGTTTAAAGACATCAACTAAAACGAGGCTTGCTAAGGTAGTTTGAAAGATACCACTGAGAAAAGCTGCACGGATTTTTTTCGCTTGTGATTTACCAATGACATAAAGCGAAATTCCAAAAACTGCTGCGTCGGCAAGCATATCGAGGGAATCAGCAACAAGAGCAGTCGAACGGGCTAAAGTTCCAGCAGTAATGCCAATGATAAACATGGCTGCATTGGCAGCGAAAAGTATCTTTAGAACTTGACGCTGTGCTTTGTTTTTTGCCTCAAACTCGCAACCACAATCTGACATTGAGCCTCCTTGTCGATAGATGACTTATCTAAAGTGTAGAAATTGTTAATCTTTCTTAGAGCAGTTGTAGCGGGTGCATTCATAAACACCTTTTACGACATCTGCCAATAGTCATCCGCAAGTTCTAACATCTCAACCACTCGTGGATCACTAAGCTGATAATTGACATACTTCCCCCAAACAACCTAGATGATTCGATGCATTCGATTGGGTTAATCCCGTAGCCTCAACGATTTTGCCAACTGTCCGCGAACCTGTTCGCAGCACCTCCAAGATGGCTAGGCGTGAAGGAGCGGAACCCCCCGGAAGAGTTTTACTCTTAGGCTAGTTGATTAAGTTTGAGGGGTAAGAAGCATTGGGTTCAATGTTAAGTTTTTATTTGTCAACATCATCATATCATCAGATCTTGACATGATCAATATCAGAAACGATTAGGAAACGCAGAGGCAAATAAATATGGACAGAAAACTACTGGTCTATAGCCTTGCTGGTCTCTTCACGGGTAGGGTTGCTACCGCGTTTGTCACGTTAGCTTTGTTCAAAACTGCTCCCCAGGCAACTCTCACAACAGGAGCATCTGCTCAGCCTCAACCTACCTCTTCACAATCTTCGCCTTCTGGCAACGCGCCTTCTATTATGTTAGGCATGATGAGCTGTCCAGAGCAGCACTTCATTGTCATGATGATTCCCCACCATGAAGGCAGGGCTAGTTTATTGAGGGGAGAAAAAGCATAATTGCAGTGTTGTTTCTCTCCCCATCCGACCATGAGCCTGATTGAGCATCTCAAGCAAGTGCGGGACTTCCGCACCCAACCGCGCTATGAGCTATGGGTGATTCTGCTGCTCATCCTCATGGGGGTGTTGAGTGGCTGTACGAGCTATCGGGCGCTCGAAGAGTTTGTGGGACGACATCAAGCCGCATTACTCGAATTACTAGAGCTACCTTACAACCGCTTGCCCTCGTATTCGACGCTCCGCAAAGTGATTGAGCGCGTTCCGTTTGAGTCGTTGACCGAAGCTTTCAATGCTTGGGCAATCACAACGGTGGACCTGCAAGCGGGCGAGCAACTCGCTGTGGATGGTAAAGGGATTAAAGCGAGTGTCGTGGCATATGACACGCATTTGCAAGATTTCGTCAATGTCGTGTCTGCCTTTGCGGTGCGTTCTGGGGTGGTGGTCGGTTTGATGCCGATGCACAATGCTGAGCAGAGTGAGATCGCCACGGTGCTGCAATTGCTGGAAGTCCTGCATGTCAAAGGCGTTTGCTTGAGTTTGGATGCCTTGCACACCCAAAAAAACAGTGGAGCAAATCATCGAGAGCGGGAATGACTACCTCATCGCCGTCAAGGGCAACCAACCGAAGCTGTATGACTATCTGCAAGCTCAGTTTGCGGCTCGTACCCCTGATAGTGTCGATGACCAAACCGAACAGGTTCGAGACCGCATCACGCAGCGCACCGTCAGTGTGCTATCTGCACCTTCAGACCTGGGGGCAGTTTGGACCGGGGTAAAGCGCTTGATTCGCGTCGAACGCACGGGCATGCGCGGCACGGAACCGATGCACGAAACCATGTTTTACATTAGCTCCCGCTCGGTCGAGGCTCGACAACTCGGCGAATGGATTCGCGCCCATTGGCAGATCGAAAATCGACTGCACTGGGGCAAAGATGTCGTCCTCAAAGAAGATACTGCCCCGATGTGTTCCGGTCATGCGCCTGAAAACATGGCAATCCTCCGGACGATCGCGGTTAATCTCCTGCGACTCAACGGCTTCGCATCCCTGACCAAAGGCATTCGCGCAGTCGCTCATAACATCGACTGCCTCTTTTCCTTCTGTCAATAAACTAGCCCTGCACCATGAAGGGGCGATCGCAATGGCAGACTTAGCTGCAAGTCGATCAGAACGCTCGGAGGTCAAACAACTGGCTAACGACTCAAACTCGTGAAATTCAGCAAATGTCGGACTTATACAAGCAGTGGTACGACACAGATGTTCCTGCTTGGGGACCTGGTAGGGGGTGGCACTGGAATCAACGGACTCAAGGTAACAATCAGCAGCCTGTTTGGGGTTGTGGATTGGGGGTGTACCGAGACTGGGATGGCTGGGATCAGCAGTGGGAATCAAGGATGGGCTGCTGTGTGCATAGAGGCTGGAGAGGAACGAATATATCTGCTCTACAAAATGCACCTGACTTCGATCAAGGGTTTATTCAACAAATGATTCCTCATCATCAGATGGGGGTGATGATGGCTCAGATGGTGCTAAGTAACAGTCAGCGTCCTGAAATCCAAAAACTGGCTCAGGCAATGACTGATACTCAAACGTCTGAAATTAGTCGGATGCGGCAATGGTATCAAATTTGGTATCAAACCAATTCCCAGTGGATGAATTTACAGCGATTCTCAATCATGGCAACCACAGAACGGGCAAGATGAGGAGGTGAGGAAATGAGGGATGTGGAGTCGGCGGGTAGTGAATTCAAGCGAAAGCTGCCGTAATAAAGGCAAACCTTTGCTTTAAGATTCCGCAACTGAAAATCACGAGTATGATGATACGTAGCAAATGATTTTATTGAACTCACATCAATCGAGTACAAAGGCGAAACTAGCTACATCTTACTTCTGACGTAAGGTATCTAATTGCTTGATCTGTTGCGATTGTTCTTTCAATCGAACTGCCAGTCGATCGCATACTAATTCACATAGCTCGAAAATCAGGGGGTCTGTGATCTTATAGTAAACACTCACACCATGAGGTTGACGAGAGACTAGACCTGATTGAGCCAGGATCTTTAGATGCTTAGACACATTAGCTTGTCCGAGTCCCGTTTCTTCAATGATCTCAGTAACATTCTTGGCTCCCGATTTAAGGCTACACAGCACCTGAAGCCGACTGACTTCAGATAAAACTTTGAAGTAATCTGCAACGGGAGCTAATACTGTCGGAGAAGCTTGCAAAATTTGTCGCCTAGCCATGTCTATGTTTTTGTATAACAGTATGGTAATATTATAGTATAAAAAGCTTCAAAGTTAGGGATACGAGTTTCGTTCCTGCAACTCGTAAATTGAGATGAGGGATGAGTCCTGAAGGATATACCCTCATCCCTTGATTGGGAAAATTGCTAGACAGGAATTGTGAACTTGGTTTCTTCCAGCTACGGTTGCTCCACAGGAAGTTCGGCAGCTTTCCATGCTAACCAAGATCCAGGGACATTCACCACGTTCTCAAATCCGTTTTTTTGCAGCATACTAGCTGCGATCGAAGCACGGTATCCACTCCCACAATACATTGCAATTCTCTTAGTTCTGTCTAGCTCATCGAGCTGTTCCTCCAAATGCGGAACGTAGATGTGTTGCGCTCCTGGAACTCTTCCGTTCTTGTATTCATCATTGCCTCTAACATCTAACACGATTAAATCAGCGTCGTGTTGATGCTCATTCAACTCGTGAACCGTCCATTCTTGCACTCGTTGCAGCGGTAGTCCTACATTTTGCCAGGAAGTCATCCCATCGTGCAAATAGCCAATCACCTTGTCATAACCAAGGCGGAATAGCTGCTCAGACGCTAATTGCACGCCCCGCTCACTTTCTAGCACAAGCAGAATTTGCTGATCGGGTTCTACCATCCAGCCCATCCAGATGGGAAACTCTGGGCGTAATGCAATGTTGATCGCTCCCGGAATGTGTCCACCGCCAAATGCGAGGATCGATCGTGCATCAATTACGATCGTATTCTCATCTTTCATTCGTTCCTGAAATTCCTTGGGAGATAGGGGAGGAAGTACGGGAACATCTCCTTTAATCGGTGCGCCTTTGGCATTGACTTTCTTGAGTCGAGCATAGAATCGGGGTGGTTCGGGCATTCCACTCAAAATCCACTCGACAAATTCCGATTCAGAGCGCTCTTGAAAGGCAGGATTGAAAATGCGCTCGTTGCCAATCGTGCTTTGTCGGCGATCTCCAATCGATTTTCCACAAGAAGAGCCAGCTCCGTGTGACGGATACAGTTCGATGCGATCGCCCAGTGGTAGCAATTTGTCAAACAACGAATGATAGAGTTGCGCCGCGAGTTGTTTTTCACTGCCGCCGCCTAGCAGGTCTGGTCGCCCCACATCAAGATTAAACAACGTATCGCCTGTAAAAATGCTGAAGGGTTCTGCTCCTTGTTTTGCATCGAATACCAGAAAGGAAAGATGTTCTGGAGTATGTCCGGGTGTATGCACCGTCCGTAAGGTGACATTGCCCAAGTGGAGTTCATCGCCTTCAGCGAGTTGATGTAGGTCAAATTGATAAGCTTCACTCTTGCCGCCATAGATTGGTGCGCTAGTTCGAGCTTTCAATTCATGAGAACCGGAGACGAAATCAGCATGAATGTGGGTTTCAAGAATGTGTGTGATTTTTACGCCTAATTCGCGTGATCGTTGAAGGTAGATGTTGACATCGCGACGGGGATCAATTACTGCCGCTACGCCTGCTTTGTCATCGCCAATCAGGTAGGACAGGTGAGCCAATCCCTCAACATTAATTTGCTCAAACACAAGTGCCATAATTCTTCATCCTCAATTTAGGTTTCTCAGCGTTCTATAGTTTGGAATGCAGTAGAGGTCGTATGAGCAATGCACTCATTGGAAATGATTCGGCTTACTACAGCAACCACCATCCTTGTCTGTCACGCCTAACGTCAACAGTTGCGAGGTCTTGTTCAATATACTACTATATTGTTATATTATTAATTGATATTTGAGACAGACCTCAGCCGAAAGAAGTATTCTCAGTTCTATTGATAGATTTAGCCAATTTATCCGAAAGTTTCTGAAAACTAGCTTTTAACGGGCAGTTGCTGGAGAAATAGAAATTGGTCTCTAAAGTTGAGTCGGATGTTTCCTCAAAATTAGCAACGGAGACGTATCATGACGACTTGGATTATTGGGCATTTGATGGCAGCTTGTATTGGATTAAGCTTAGGCTTGATTGGTGGTGGTGGCTCGGTGCTAGCGCTTCCCATTCTGGTCTATGTGATGGGCATTCCACCTAAGCCTGCGATCGCCATGACGTTGGTGATCGTCGGAGCCGTGAGTCTGTTGGGTGTCATTCCTCATTGGCGAGCCGGAAATGTCCGCCTCAAAATCGCTTTGTTGTTTGGAGGCGCAACGATGATTGGTGCGTTTGCTGGAGCGAAGATTGCCACTTTGCCGTTCGTTTCTGGAGCCTTCCAAATGATTCTGTTTGCCGTGATGATCCTACTTGCGGCTGGATTGATGATTCGACGGAGTTCTAAACGTCCTCGACAAATTGAATTGAAATCTTATCCGAATCCTGTCTGTAAGTACTGCTGGTTCTTGCTCTTAACCGAAGGTATTGGAGTCGGAGTGCTGACGGGATTGGTCGGCATCGGAGGTGGATTTGCGATCGTGCCTACATTAGTTCTCCTGGGTCGTGTACCCATGAAACAAGCGATCGGCAGTTCGTTGTTGATCATCGCTTTGAACTCGGTTGCAGGATTTTTGGGCTACCTTGGACAAGTGCCGCTGAACTGGGAACTCACAGGTTCATTTATTTTGGCAGCAAGCGCAGGGACAATTCCAGGTGCATATTTGGCACAGTTCATTCCAGCGCAACGATTACAGCAAACCTTTGGCTACTTTCTGTTAGCCGTAGCAGCTTTTATTTTCGTGCAGAACCGCCACAGCTTTGAAGTCGTACACTCCTTTAAAAATACTGCTTCACAGATGATCCAGTACCACACTAAATATTAATTTTCTTACTATATTACCATATCGTAGTATAATGAATTAAAAGGTATTAGGCGTTGCCCGTTTGGAGTTCACTATGATACTATTTCGACAGCTTTTTGATGCAGAATCCAGTACTTACACTTATCTCATTGCTGATCTAATTACGAAGGAGGCGGTTCTTGTTGATCCAGTGCTGGAACAAGTTGAACGCGATCGTAAACTGCTGAATGAATTAGGATTGTCCCTGAAATTCTGTCTCGAAACTCACATTCACGCTGATCATGTTACGGGGACCGCAAAGCTTCGTGAAGCGACAAGCTGTCTCGGAGTTGTGCCCGAAAACGCTTATGCTACTTGTGCCGATCGCGTGATCCGAGATGGTGAAGTGCTTGAAATTGGCAGTGTCAGTATTGAAGCGATCAGCACCCCAGGTCACACGGATAGTCATATGGCATATCGAGTGAACTGTACTCACTTACTGACTGGAGATGCTCTGCTGATTCGAGGAAGTGGACGCACAGATTTCCAAGGTGGTGATGCTGGAGCTTTATATGATTCAGTCACGCAACGATTGTTCATGCTTCCCGATAAGACGCTCGTTTACCCAGGACATGATTATCACGGACATACCGTTTCGACCATTGGTGAAGAGAAACAGTCTAATCCTCGGTTTACGAAGTGCAACCGGAACGATTTCATTGAACTGATGAAAAATCTCAATCTTCCAAGTCCGAAAAAGATGATGGAAGCTGTACCTGCGAATGAACGCTGTGGTAACTTAATCAGAATTTAGTGAAGGATGCAGAATTTATTCACGGAGTAGACAAAATGACGATGTTGCAACCGAGAGAACTGAAGGCAATCGAGGCTTACAGATTGAAGCAAGAAATTGAGCAGGAAAGTGTGATGTTGATTGACGTGCGAGAAGCTGTAGAGTACGCAGGAGAACATATTCCGGGAGCAACGCTGGTTTCTCTATCTAGCTTTGATCCGGCAAAGATTTCATCAACACAAAACAAGAAAATCGTGCTTTATTGTCGATCGGGGAATCGGTCTATCATCGCAGCACAAAAACTATTTGATGCAGGGTTCAAGGACATATCTCATTTAGTCCGTGGAATTAGTGCTTGGAAGGAAGCAGGATACCCGACATACGTCAATCGCGATGCACCAATTAGTTTGATGCGCCAAGTGCAAATTGGTGCTGGATCTGGTGTGGTCATCGGTACACTCTTAGGGGCGCTTTTTTCGCCTTGGTTTTTGCTGTTGAGTAGTTTGATGGGAGTTGGACTAATTTTCTCTGGAATTACTGATAGCTGTATGTTAGGTAGAGTGCTGGCTAAGCTGCCTTACAATCAGCGCAATCGCTTCTGATGTAAAGACGTGGGGTAAATCGTTCAATTCAAACTACAAAAATGGTTTCCTACCGGGTGGTAACTTTAGCAAGAACCCGAACGGGTGAATACTCTTTAATCAGTGAAAGAATTAGGCAGCCAACCAATCAGTTGATCTCATAGAATCGACTGATCTCATAAAATCGACGCGATTCTTACTGTTTAGGCGAAATAAAAGGTATCAGTCAGGGGAATTGTCGAGAGTTAGAGAATTCTAGGAATAGTCGGCAAGTTTGACATATCAGTATTGAGTGATATTCTGATATGAGAAACTCTTTCCAAAATCAATGACTCCGAACGCCCGTACTACTGGACTAAACCTGAAAGCCAAACTGTTTCGAGGGTTTTCCGATCCCTCGCGTCTCTCTATTTTGGAAGCTCTCAGCAACGGATCTTTGACCGTGACTGAGATTGTGGAAGCCACAGGGCTTAGCCAGTCAAACGTTTCCAATCATCTTGGTTGTCTACGCGATTGTAACCTCGTTTACCGGGAGCAGAAAGGCTCCTATGTTTACTATGGCTTGAGCGATGAGCGAGTGACACGACTACTGTACCTGGCTGATGAGTTTCTAGCCGATGTGATGAAAGGAATCTACGAGTGTACTCGCTATAACGTATCGGAGGAAGAATAGCCGTGAAGCCACAGCAAACAACGATCGAGATGACGGTGCAGGGAATGGATTGTTCTGACTGCGTGCGGCATGTCCAGCAAGCGATCGAGAACTTAGAGGGTGTGCAATCGGTGGATGTCCTTTTGTCTTCTCAAAAAGCGATCGTTCAATTCGACCCAGAGAGAATTGAACGACGAACGGTTTACAAAGCCGTAGAAGGTGCAGGCTACAAGATTGTCAAGCCAACCACAACGCTGGAACTGACGGTTCACGGGATGGACTGCTCGGATTGCGCTCGTCATGTTCGACAGGCGATCGAGAAAATGAATGGTGTTGAGTCGGTTGAGGTGTTTTTGGCATCCCAAAAAGCGGTCGTAGAGCTAGACCCAACGCAAGTCAATCGGCAACAGATCGTTCAGGCTGTCCAAGCCGCAGGCTACTCGATCGCCGAGCCAACCACGACCCTTGAGGTTTCTGTCAATGGAATGGATTGCTCGGATTGCGCTCGTCATGTGCAACAGACACTTGAAAAGCTTGATGGTGTGGAATCAGTCGAGCCGTTTGTGACCTCTAAAAAGGTGGTCGTGAAACTGAATCCGGTAAAACTTTCTCGTCAAGAGATTTACCAAGCCATTGAAGGTGCAGGCTACTCCGTTGCTGACCAACCCAAAGAACCACGCAATCAAGCGTCAATCGAGGATATCACCCGACCCGTTCTCACGCTATTTGGCATTGTGATCGGGGCTGTCCTTTTTATTGTGCTGGTGGGTGAGCGGCTAGGATTGTTTGAATCCTTGACAACCCATATCCCCTGGTTTGTTGGAACGATTCTGGTTTTAGCGGGAGGCTATCCGCTACTGATTAATGTGGTACGGGCGGCACTCAAAAATAAGATTACTTCGCACACCTTGATGACAGCAGGGCTGATTGCTGCCCTTGTCGTCGGGCAATGGGCAACGGCTGCGGTAGTTGTGTTCTTCATGTATCTAGGGGAGTACGTTGAACGCTTTACAACAGAACGGGCGCGGCGTGCACTCACCGATCTAGAATCCATTGCCCCTCGCATGGCACGGGTCGAGCGTGGTGAACAAGAGGTTGAGGTGCCAATCTCTCAGGTTGCGGTCGGTGAGATTGTGGTTGTGCGTCCCGGTGAACAAATTCCCGTAGATGGAGAAGTCATCAGTGGTCAGGCAACGGTCAATCAAGCGACAATTACAGGCGAGTCAATGCCGATCGAAGCCAGATCTGGAACAAACGTTTTTGCAGCAACTTTGGCATCATTGGGCAGTTTACGGATTCGAGCCACAGCCATTGGAGCCGATACAACATTTGGGCGCGTGATCAAGCTGGTAGAAGAAGCCGAAGCTCGTCGAGCCGATGTGCAACGGATCGCAGACAAATTCTCGGCTTATTACCTTCCAGTCGTGTTAGGGGTAGCAGCACTCACTTTTACCGTTCGCCGTGATCCGTTAGCAACCGCAGCAGTGATGATTGTGGCATGTTCCTGCTCATTTGCGTTAGCAACCCCGATTGCCATGCTGGCTTCGGTTGGGGCAGGAGCAAAACGAGGTCTACTGATTAAAGGTGGGAAATATTTAGAGTCTCTCGCTCGCGCTGATGTGCTATTGATTGACAAGACTGGAACCCTGACACTAGGTCGTCCTCAAATTACCGACATTGTGCCGCTATCAGGAGTATCTGAGACTGATGTTCTAGCGTGGGCAGCTTGTGCAGAACGATACTCCGAACATCCACTGGCTCAAGCTGTACTAACGATCGCAGAGGAACGCAACATATCACTGCATAAGCCAGAACAATTTGAAGCATTTCCAGGCATGGGAGTGCAAGCACTGGTTGATGGGCATGTCATTGCTGTTGGCAATCATCGTATGATTCCAGGCGGAGCTTCCCTGACTGTTGTGAAGCGATTTGAGGAGCAGGGCAAAACCATGCTGTTTGTTGCCCGTGATAGTGAGTTGGTTGGAGTTCTAGCTGCAACAGATGCAGTACGTATCGAGGTTCCCACTGCCATTGCTCAGGTCCGTAAACTGCAACTGAAACAAATTGAGCTATTGACAGGAGATAACGAGCGGACAGCCGCTGCTCTTGCTGGAAATCTGGGAATTCACTATCGGGCAAATCTTCTCCCTGAAGACAAGATTGCGATCGTGCGAGAGTACCAGGCGAAGGGACACACGGTGGTTATGGTTGGGGATGGTGTGAATGATGCTCCGGCTTTGGCACAAGCAGACATTGGCATTGCAATGGGAGCAGCGGGAACCAGTGTGGCGCTCGAAGCGGCTCACATTGCTTTGATGCGCGATGACTGGCAGCTTGTACCAGAGGTGTTGCAGATTGCCCGTCGCACAATGAATGTAGTGAAGTTGAACATTGCGTTTACTGCTGTGTTCAACTTGGCAGGGCTATCGCTAGCTGCCTTTGGTTTCCTGCCACCGATCTTTGCAGCCGCAGCGCAGTCCATTCCAGATATTGGCATTCTTGCAAACTCAGCCCGCCTATTGCGTCAGAAGTAGTCGCAATCTGGCTGATCTATATTCTCAAGTCTTAGGTCTCACCACGTTGAGACCGCGTTTCAATGATAATTCTCCATGTTCCTTGAAGATTTTCGACGAATAACACCTTGTAAGTCTATCAATATCATCATATGATGATATAATGACTCGTATGTATTTCATTGACTTACAAGGTGAGAAATGAAATACAACTCTGAAGCCTTGGATACCTGAAAAGCAGCCAAACTGCTAGGGTTCCACGTATTGGCAAGCATGACTAGAAAATTTGATCTAAGTTTGCATTTGTTCTCAACATCACAGGAACTTTTCTATGTCTCTTCGATTAGGTGATACCGTGCCAAACTTTACTCAAGCTTCGACTGCTGGTGAAATTGATTTCTACGAGTGGGCAGGAGATAGCTGGGTTGTGTTGTTTTCCCACCCCGCTGACTTTACTCCGGTTTGTACCACAGAGTTAGGGGAAGTTGCCAAGCTTAAGCCGGAATTTGACAAGCGCGGTGTGAAGGCATTAGCGCTTAGCGTTGATAATGTCGAATCTCACCAAGCATGGGTGGGAGATATTGAAGAAACCCAGCATACAAACCTCAACTACCCGATTTTGGCAGATTCAGATAGGAAGGTTTCCGACCTTTACGACATGATCCACCCCAACGCCAACAATACTTTAACCGTTCGTTCGGTATTTATTATTGACCCTAGCAAGAAACTGCGTCTGACCTTGACCTATCCAGCTAGCACGGGGCGTAATTTTGATGAGTTACTGCGGGTAATCGATTCATTGCAGCTAACAGACGATCATAGTGTAGCGACTCCCGCTAACTGGAAGGATGGTGAAGACTGTGTGATTGTTCCTTCGATTCAAGACCCGGAAGAACTGAAGCAGAAATTCCCTAAGGGCTACGAAGCGGTGAAGCCCTACCTGCGAATGACTCCTCAACCGAATAAGTAGTCTGATTCCAGGTCTCTGGGCGAAATTAGCAACGCGGTTAATATGCGGTGCTGATTCCGCCCAGATCAACTCTGTTTGGGGTTGCTTGTCTAACTGACGTTCAAGAAAAGCGAAATATGATTTTTCGACAACTGTTTGATCAAGAATCCAGTACCTATACGTACTTAATTGCAGACCCCGCGACTAAGACCGCCATCCTGGTCGATCCAGTTCTGAACCAGGTGGAGCGAGACCTCAAGCTGCTTGAAGAGTTAGGATTAAATCTTCGCTACTGTTTAGAAACCCATATTCATGCTGACCACATCACAGGGACTGCCAAGTTGCGTGAAGTGAAGGGTTGTCTCGGCGTTGTTCCAGACCACGCTCAAGCCAATTGTGCCGATCGCCACATTAAGGATGGTGAGACGTTGCAGTTAGATGGCATTGCGATTGAAGCGATCGCCACACCGGGTCATACCGATAGTCACATGGCTTATCGGGTCAATAATGACCGAATCTTGACTGGAGATGCTTTACTCATTCGAGGTTGTGGAAGAACCGATTTTCAGAGCGGTGATGCGGGAACGTTATTTGATTCAGTCACGCAGCGGCTGTTCACGTTACCAGACAACACGCTCGTTTATCCGGCACATGACTATCGAGGTCACACAGTATCCACTATTGGCGAAGAGAAACGGTGGAATTCCCGATTTGCCGAACGAGATCGCGATCAGTTCATTGAGTTCATGGCGAATCTAGGCTTACCGATGCCCACGAAGATCATGGAAGCGGTTCCAGCTAATGAG
Source organism: Leptolyngbya sp. UWPOB_LEPTO1 (assembly GCF_017302695.1). Classification (NCBI taxonomy): domain Bacteria; kingdom Bacillati; phylum Cyanobacteriota; class Cyanophyceae; order Leptolyngbyales; family Leptolyngbyaceae; genus Leptolyngbya; species Leptolyngbya sp. UWPOB_LEPTO1. Next base: position 279,393 of record NZ_JAFLCJ010000003.1, read on the forward strand.
CGGTGTGGCAGAATTGCCTCTCCTGACACAACCAACATTATTTCAATAGACTTCTCATCCACCAAATAGGGCTAATAATTTATTCTTTGCTAAACGTGAATATTATGATTTCTTCTAGTAAGGCTACTGAAAGCTATCACTCAATTGCCGAAGTAAACCTCGCCAATTCCGCTTCAAACGATTCAAGGGTCGTATCAAGTCACCTGAAGATGCGGCTCCTTTGGATCGTTTTGGGGCTGCGGAGTAGCCTATTTCTATTTGTCTTGATGATCGGGTTGTGGTCTCATAGCCTATCGTTGTTAGCTAGCTGCGGCGATATGTTTTCCGATATGGTTGCCATAAGTCTGACGCTAGGTGCAACGGCGCTAGCACAGCGTCCCGCTACGAAGATAGCAACATTTGGGTATCGACGAATTGAAATTTTGGTGGCATTGCTCAATGGGTTGGGAATTCTTGCGATCGCTGCCCTAACAACATGGGAAGCAATCGGTCAATTTCAAGAACCAGATCCTATTCGAGGGCTACCCATGCTAGTTACAGCAGGTGTGAGCCTGGTTTTTAACAGTATTATTATTCGTCTTCTGCATAATGAGAGCAGCAATGACCTCAACTTGAAGGGTGCTTTTCTCCGTATCCTTGCTGATGCTACTGGTTCTATAGGTGTTATTTTGGCAGCTTTAGTCATTTACTACTTTAACTGGCTATGGGCAGACGCTGTGGCAAGTTTGCTAGTTGCTACATTTTTGTGTATCAGTGCGGTTCCTTTGGTGATAGATAGTCTCAGAATTTTGCTGGAATTTGCCCCTCGCTCAATTGATGTCGCTGCGATCGAAGCTGCTTTGCATTCCTTTCCTGAAGTGTGTCAAGCTGAGAAGCTCAATGTTTGGACAATTACGTCCGATCAAATTGCGCTCAATGCTCATCTAAGGGTGAAATTGATGACTGTCGAGGAGCGTGACCAGTTGCTGAATCAACTACAAACTTATTTAAATCAAGAATTTGGCATTTATGAGCTAACCTTGCAACTTACTGCATTTCAGGAGTGCGATCGCAATGAACCCTAATCGAATAAGCAATAGGGGACAACCATCCGTTAAAAGACCAATTCAGTCTTCATACATTACTGATTGGATAGAGGCTTCAGGCATTGCGGCTTGGGGTATTTTGGTGCTAAAGCTGTGGTTCACTGGCAAACTTAGCTTGCTTGTTCATCCTAGATATGTTGTTGTTTGTCTAGTCGCAGCCATTGTTTTACTGCTACTTGCAGCATTCAAAGCTTGGAGGATTCTATACAATCCGCCTACTATAAAGACTCAACATCTATCAACTTTGCCTCCAGAATGGACGAGCAGAGTGCTTTTAGTTGCGGCACTTTTAGGAATGCTGATACAACCTCAAACGCTTGGAAGCCAAGCGGCAATGCAGCAAGGGTTGCCGGACTCTCTTATCACCTCAACTCGCATGAAACCTCAAGCATTCCGGGCTTCTGTGCGTTCACAAGATAAATCGCTAGTGGATTGGGCAAGAACACTAGCCGTTTATCCTGAACCTGATAGCTACTTAGGACAAAAAGTCAAGCTTCAAGGTTTTGCCTTCCACTCGCCCAACTTATCGGATCAGTACTTTGTCATCAGTCGTTTTGTGATTGCCCACTGTGCACTAGATGCCTATCCAGTTGGAATTCCAGTGAAACTCACTCAAAGTCGGCAAGCCTACCCAGTTGATACCTGGTGGGAGGTTGAAGGGCAAATGATTGTAGAAACAGTGGCAAATGAGCGGCAACTCGTGATTCAAGCAAATTCCCTTAAATCTATTCCTGAACCTAAAGATCCTTATGAGTATTAGCACAGAATTGAAGAGCATCACCATTGGCTCACATAGCTGAAAATCGGAGAGTAAACGTTAAAAAATTGGTAATAATGTAATGGAAAACTGTCTTATTGGAATCCTCTCATGAACAACTCTGAACCTCAAATCTCCCCCGAACAGCTTCCAGAAGTGTTTGCTTTGGCAGCCCGGTTACAGGCGCAAGAGCATTATTCTTTGTCAGAGCTAACCCAAATCGGTGCGGAGGCAAACATTCAGCCAGAGTTTATTCAACAGGCGGTACAACAAATTCAAGCGGCTCAAGTCAAGCAAAGCAAAACTCGCAGATGGCAGCAATCATTAAAGGTGGGGTTAATTAGTTTTGGTGTTGTGCTTGGTCTAGGAGTGTCGGCAGGTTATGCAACTATCTGTGGCTCCACAATGGAAGCCGAAACAAGTCAGCAAGAGCAGTCATTTTGGTAGCAAGGATTACAGAGGGTTGAGAATATGATTGAGTCAGCCCAAATTCTTCGGTTGCTGGTTCAGCGGGTTGACCAAGAGTTACTGCCTACGATTCAAATCAATAGCATAACTCCCCATAATCCAGTTGAAGTTCATTCTGTTTCTGCTCCTTGGCAACTGCTTGGTGCAGGAAATTATGCTGCCGTATTTTGTCACCCTGAGTTTCCAGATCAGGTTATCAAGATTTATGCTCCTAGTCGTCCAGGATTTGATGAGGAGGTAGAAGTTTATCGTCGCCTTGGCGTTCACCCTACCTTTTCTACCTGTTTGTACGTTGGGAAGAACTTTTTGGTACTTAGGCGGCTGCATGGAACGACGCTCTATGATTGCTTGCACAAAGGATTAACTATTCCAAAGCAGGTTATTCAAGATATCGATCAAGCTCTGAACTATGCTCGAAGTCAGGGGCTAAATCCGTATGATGTGCATGGACGCAATGTGATGATGTGGAAGGGCAGAGGATTCGTAGTGGACGTATCAGATTTTTTGCATCAGGGCACTTGTTTGAAGTGGACTCATCTAAAGCGAGCTTACTATTGGTTGTACCGTCCTATCCTTGCACCATTTAGACTTCAAGTTTCCTACTTTCTCTTGGATATGGTTCGCAGAAGTTATCGTCTTTTCTGTCGTTCACCGGGCTATCGGCACGTATTGCATTAACAATGGCGAGATTTTGAATATGATGCAAGCTGTGTTTTGACTGAACAGGGCGGCAAAAAGTCTGATTTTATGAAAATGATCAGCACTGTTCACAATTCTCCTAAAGCCACGAAATAAAGTTTGCTGAATGAGCGATTCTCGATTTTGATCAGATTGAACTTAAGAGCGAACATTTTGTCCCTATCTGTATTTAGTGAAAGAGTGGTCTTCTATGCCAAAACAACGATCGATTCCCTGGGTTTATCGCTGGTCGCGTCTGATCATGGCAGGATTGGCAACGATCGGAGCCGTCGCGACTGGCTACTTAACGATCGTCAAATTCTCTCAAAGTTCAACGGCTTGCCCAACGAATGGCTGTGACATTGTGTTGGCAAGTCCTTATGCCACCGTGTTTGGCTTACCGTTAGCGTTGTTTGGTTTTCTGGCTTATGTCAGCATGATCGGATTTGCGATCGCGCCGTTGCTGGTTAATCCCGAAAAAAATAAATCATTGCGCTCCAAACTTGAGGAGCAGACAGGGCTGCTGCTGTTTATGGGCGCGACTGCGATGGCAGTCTTTAGCGGCTACTTAATGTACTTGATTGTGTTTGAAATCAAGGCGGTTTGTGTTTACTGCGTTGGCTCTGCAATTTTGTCTGTAAGTTTGTTTATCTTGTCGATCGTCGGTCGCAACTGGCAAGATGTCGGGCAACTATTCTTTACAGGCTTTGTGATCAGCTTGATTGTGTTAGTCGGGACGCTCGGCATTTACGCAGGTGTAAAAAATCCCGAAATTGCAGAACGATCAACCCCCGGACAATCTGGTTTACCGATTACAACAACTTCTGGAGCGGCTGAACTTGCCCTCGCCGATCATCTCACAAAGGTCGGAGGTAAGATGTACGGAGCATTCTGGTGTCCCCATTGTCACGATCAAAAACAACTGTTTGGCAAAGAAGCGTTTAGTCGAATCACGTATGTGGAATGTGATCCATCCGGGAAAAACCCACAGCCGGATCAATGTCAGGCAGCAGGCGTGAAAGGTTATCCAACCTGGGTGGTTAATGGTCAAACGGAATCGGGTACGCAGTCGCTAGAGCAATTAGCGGCAATGTCAGGCTATTCGGGAGCAAAAAATTTCCAGAATGCTTTGCCTGGAAGCTAGGGCGTGTTTTAAAACCCAAGCTAGAATAGGAGTAGACGTATTTCAAAGACAACGAACAAACTTTGGTTTCAGGCAATCCAATTTCACGTAGGGACTTGAGCCAGCGACAATGGCAGCGATTGCAGCCACTCTTACCTAAACCGAGTCCAAAAGGCGGACGACCCGCCAATGATCATCGCACTACAATCAATGGCATTTTGTGGATTCTTCGCACAGGTGCTCCCTGGCGCGATTTACCAAATCGTTACGGGGCTTGGGAAACTGTTTCTGGTCGCTTCTATGCTTGGCGCAAGCGAGGACTATGGCAGCAGATTTTAGAACAGATGCAGCAGGCGAGTTTGACTGAAAGCTGCATTTTGTGGATGGCAGTGTGATTCGAGCGCATCAACACGCAGCGGGAGCAGCGGGAAGTGATGCAGCGGCAGAAGCACTCGGCTATAGCAAAGGTGGCTTTAGTACGAAGATTCATCTGCGATGTGAAGGCAAGGGTAAGCCCGTCACCTTCGTGCTCACCGTGGGAGAGCGCAACGAGTCGGTGATGTTTGAAGCCTTGATGGAGCAGGGTGCGGTCAAACGGGTTGGACGGGGACAACCGCGAGTGCGTCCGCATCGGGTAGCAGGCGATAAAGCTTACACCGGACGACCGATTCGTGTCTACTTGCATCGACGCGGGATTGGGGCAGTGATTCCCCGACGCTCAAATGAATCTCGACAAGGAACGCGCTTTGACCGTCAAGCTTACCGAGAGCGCAATCGGATTGAGCGAACGATCAATCGCTTGAAGCAGTTTCGACGGATTGCAACACGCTACGAGAAACGAGCACAAAACTATCTTGCTATGCTTACAATCGCTGCAATTCTGCTTTGGATCTAGGTTTTAAAACACGCCCTAGGATAGGCTTTAACACTTAGAGCTAGTATCGAAAAGAGGTATTAAACAACTGACAACAGTAGAACCCAACCTCTTCCAAAGACTTAAATCAATGCTCAATACCTTTTCTTAAATAGGGTTCGCAAAAGTTACTGCCTTCTCTTGCGTTGCAGGTTAAGTTGCTCATTATTAACGATCGCGAAATTTTGGATAGAATGATGCGAAAGACTTTGAGACTCCTCAAGAACTTCGTGCTGACTTACGCTTTCTGGACAAGGAAAACACACGACCAGATAGACTTTGAAAATAAAGTCCACCAACTGTAATTAAGCAGAAAACATAACTTACTGCCTGAACCACACATAACCGTTGGGTGTAGCCGAATAAAGCATTTAGAATGATGCCAGGAAAGCGATCGTCCGGTAGAATCCCACTGGTGTTCCACATCATTGAACCCAGAATGCAGTCACGGTCTTGAGGTTTTGCAAACCGTTGATAGTAGAAACAGAACGCTTGGGATTGACGATCCATTTGGACTAAAGCACTGACTGCTGCATCAAAATGAGCTAACGCAGTCACAAAAGAACGGGACAATTTTTGATGTTTATGCATTCAAGGAAGGCTCAACTAAATCTCTAACGTTTTGGTCCTTCGCGATCAACCATTGCGCCGCCCTTCTCGAAACGCTGCAATGAGTAAGCAACCAATCCCAATGTTGATTGCCACGTCCGCCAAATTAAAAACTGGAAAATGAATGAGGCGGAAGTCTAGAAGATCCACGACTTCCCCTTTGACAAAGCGATCGACCCCGTTTCCTAAAGCTCCTCCTAAAATGCAACCATAACCGACACGCTCCCAACGGCTGAGGTTAGCACGGAGCGCCAGCACAACGAGACCCAGACTGACTCCTAAAGAAATCCATTTCAGCCATCCACCACTGTTGGAGAACAAGCTGAATGCAGCACCTTTGTTGGTGACATAGGTTAGATGAAACACTCCTGGAAGAAGCGGGATACTTTGACCCAACGAGAAAAACTGAACAACTAGAAATTTGGTGACTTGATCGATCGCGAAACTAAGAACCCCTGCAAACCAAAAGCCTTTGTTTTTATGTCTTATTCTCACTTGGTTCAGACCTGCCTAGAACAACATTTGGAACAGCAACTTGCGCCATCGAATCGGTAGCGCGAAAGGCATTTTTGGGTCTTGATCGAGAAGCCCTTTACGAGTGAGTAAGCTGAATTGAGCATAATTAATTTTTACCGCTTAACTTCTCTCAATTTTGCTAGTTGCAGCTACGTCATCAGAAGCTGCAACAGAAACGAGTAAAGGCAGAAATGAGCTATTCAGAATGCTTCCATTGGTCTAAAAGATCTTCAAATAATATGTTCCGAATCCAAATCTGACCCACAACTGTTAGCGGAATTGCGAGTGCTAATCCCAATGGTCCAAACATCACAGCAAAGAAGATTTGAGCCAATAGCGTGACAGCAGGAAGAAGGGCAGCGTGCTGAGCCATGATATATGGAGTGAGTAGATTACTCTCAAACAATTGAACAAGAATATAAAAAATCAAAACCGCAACAGATTTCCAAGGAGCATCCAAGAGCGCGATCGCGGTAGGAAAGACAACGCTCATCGTGGGTCCAATATTTGGAATAAAATTCAGTAACCCTGCCAAAACACCTTGGGCTAAAGCAGCGCGTATCCCTAAGACAAATAAACCGAGACTGCTTAATACCGCGATTACACTCATGCTAATCAAAGCTGCTTCCATCCATCGACCTAACGCCTCTCCACACTCATTTAAAGTTGCATCTGCTCGACGACGATAGAAACTAGGAAAAAGGCGAATGGCAAGTCGCCGATAAGGAGATGGATCGATGATGAGCATCAAAGCTAAAACGAATACCAGCAACGTATTGATTGCAATACCGACTAAAGCAGAAAAAACCGGAATAGAACGCCCCAAGATTTGATTCAGAAAAGGCTGAAGTTGCTGTCCGATTCTTTCAAGCGTAGGTGCATAAGAGCGAAACTGTTCAGGAACTAAGTTGATGTTTTGTTCAAGCCAACCATCAACCCGGTTAACTCCGATGGGAAACAAAACGATTAATTCCTCGACTTGAGTTTCAAGCGGCGGAACAATCAGCCAAAAGAAACCCGCCATTATTGTAAAAAAGCAGCCAATTGAGAGTGAAACCGCGACAGAGCGTTTAATTTTTCTCTGTTGCAGCCATTGTACTAGCAGATTTAAGCTGTTGGCTAATACAATTGCCGCAAAGAGCAGTAAAAGCATCTGACGAATCTGCCAGAGAACATAGAGGATAGAAACCAGACCGAGAAGACCAATCCATTGACCTAACTTCATAGTTAAATAACTTTATTGATGGGCAATAACTAAAACACGCTCGGTTGCCCCTGCGGTTTTTTCGTTCCTTTCTGTTAGTGAAGCGGGAAGCACTTGCGGGTCATCATCGATCGAGAGCAAAAACTGAATCAAATCCGTTTGCTCTTGTGGCGTAAATCCGGCTTTTTCATCCACCCAGTAGGCGTGCCCACTGCCATCCACATTTGCTCGCTGCAAGTCAGAATTTGCTCGGTTTGCAGCTACCATCGGCTCTCGCAGATTTCGGTCAAGCAACATCCGTAGGCTTGCTTCGGGATCGGGTTTGATGTTTCGCATCAACGTGCCAACCATGCCGATTTGATTTGGATTCGCAATGCTAAAGCGTCCATTTGCGTCTTGCTTTAGGGCATCAGCTCCTGCTGCCACACCGCCGTCGTGCAGATAGGGAGCGAGCAGATAAAGTCCAATTAGCTTGGTCACTTTGTAACCTCCAGTCGGATCGCTTTGTGCATAGGCAAGATCGATGTCTTCTTGGGGAGTGATATCTGTTGGGATTGATAGTACAGGAGGGTGGGGCGGCAGCGGTACTGAAACATTCGGTGGATAGGTTTGCGGCGGGGAGACAAACAGTTCGGCAAATCCTTTGGAAGCAGGCGCTCGTAGCGGTTGTGTCCCAACTTCTTTGACAGGAATTACCTTATGGTTGGTGAAATAGCGACCGCTGTGGCAGGTCGCACAATTAGCTTTCGTAAAGATTGCTGCCCCTCGTCTTAGCGTTTCTGGGTCAGCTGATGAGTACGGAGGGGGTGCCAGCGTATTTTGCCAAGCAGACATGCCATTCAGTTGAGCCGCAACTGGTAAACCCGGTGTGGATGCCATCAAGCCGTTCTGCATGAACAGCGACCCCTTTGGATATTCTGGCATCTGAATGGTTTGATTAATTCCGGGTGCGCCCGGTGTGGGATCGACTTGATCAATAAATTCTGAAGGGCGAACTCCTGCTGGCAGGTGATATTTAGGGTTAGCTGCCTTTTGGAACATGGCTCCCAGGTACGTTTCTTTATCAATACCCAAGACCCGTTCAGCCGCATCTGCTGTGGTTGTCGGGTCGGCATTGAGACCAAAGACAGCATTGTTCAAAGTAGTCAAGCCGTGAAACCAACCAATTGAGGCGACCCCACTCCAAGCATAAGGATAAGCATCATGGGTATAGGAGGAGGGAATTTTTGCCGAATTGTTTTTGAGGTCGCCGTTAGAAACGAAGTTGCCAGGGGGCCAAGCCAGGATAGAGGCATCCACTTCATCTTCTAGCGTTTTTGCATCTGGCAAATAAGCTTGTTCTCCACTGCCATTGATGTATGGATGTTGACCAAGGGTAATGTTTGTTGGATTGACATCGGTTTGACGAAATAGCGCGGCTGTGTTGGAAGCCATCGCCAACAGTGCCCCAAGATTGATGTCTGTATTGGTTGCGCCCTCCATAATGCGCCCAGTTTTCTCGCTAACAGCCGTATGGCAGAGAGCGCAGGTTACGCCCACTCTGAGTTTGGTATTGTCAATATGGGTGATTAATCCCAGAGGGAAGAGAGAGCCTTTTGGAACATCGAGACCTGTACTCAATGAAGTGCCCGCCTTAAAAGTGCGTCCTCCAAGGGTGACATCTCGATCGAGGGGAATTTGCAGATTAGTTGTGGGTTCACCCTTGAGGGCTGTCACTGCTTTTACAAGCTTTCCGACTGTTAGAGAACCGTCTAGAATGCCAACAATGTCTGTAAACAGAATTTCATTGCCAAACGTTTCTTGATAAAACGCATCTCGCCCTAGATCAATCAGTTTTTCAGTGATCTCGACTGCTCCTTTTTCAGGCGATAGCTGGTCACGCCCCGATTGTGTCTGCAAGAGGTTGCCTGCTGCTACTTTATCAACGACTTTACCCAGCACATCATAGGAACCAATCTCTGCTGGTGCAGAGGTCGTAAACGGGGTAGAAGTCATGCCAATGCCTGGTGGTCTTCCAGGTAGGGTCAGTTCAATCTGGTAGCCGACCAATCCAGCGAGAACGACCAGAGCAATCAGAATAATTAGTGAGCGGAACCACATAGTTCATGTCCTTGTTTCTAGTTAAAGGTTGAGTGTTGAAGGCAAAAAGTACTTCAAGGTCAAACAAAATTGTTCTCATTTGTCTCAAGTCACTTAATGCCTTGGACAATTTGATTCAAAGCTGTCTCGATTCGGTCAAGGCGATCGATAATTTTTTTCTGAGGATCATCGCCTAGATTGAGACGCTCAACAGTAAGGTCACCATCTGTTTCTAAACAGGCAGACTTAACTTCGGAAAGACTTTCAATTCCTTGACGGCGCAGACTCGTGAGTAACTCTTGTTCAGTAATTGCTTCTGCTCTCAAGTTTTTCTCAATGATTCGACCCTCTTGGATAAGAAGTCTTGACTTTCCCTCAGTCAATTTTCGGAATTTGGGAAATTGGTAGGCAACGCGGACAACTAGGTAGTTGGTGATTAACAATGTAGTCGCACCAGTTATTCCACCAATCAAAGAATTGTCATCGCCAATAATTGCGTTTTGTACCGTGTTAGAAATTACCAATAGTACAACCAGATCAAAATTATTGGTTTGTCCCAATTCTCGTTTACCTCCTAAACGTAGCGCCACCAGCAAGAAAAAATAAATCAGAATTGAACGGATAACTTTCTCTAGAATTGGCTCCTCAAACGTCCACAAACTACTCCAAAAATTCATTGTTCAAATACTCCAGAAAGCAGTTTTTAAGAAGACAAATTGTTTCTTTGACTGACTATATCGACCGAAAAACTAGGAGCCTGGCTTTTTGTCATCATTTCTATCTTGGTCGCGATCGCCATTAGATTTGTTCGGATTGTCATCATCTCGATCTCCAGAGGGACTGGGACTATTGTTTGGTTTCACCTCTTCATTATTAGAAGGACTAGGCTTGTTCTCAGTATCTCTATTACTAGGCTGCTGACAAGCAACTAGAATCGTTAGTGTAGTTGTTACGAGAAACAGACTTGCAATTCTTCGTTTCATTTTGGTGTTCCTCAAGTACTAAAATTTCTATTCGTAAAATCACTTGAATTGACGACTGGCTTAATACAGTAGCCTCAGAAATTGGACATCAGCTACGATCTCACTCCTTTGTAATAGCTCAACGTTCTTAGAATAGTGTTGATATATGTGATTTGCATGAAAATCATCGCCTTGCTCTAGAGCGTGACTCTCGTGCAGCATCGCGTAGAATGTCAATCCCGCCTTTCACGGCGATCGCGGCAATTGCGGCACCGACGACCAGATCGGGCCACGATTGATTGATCCAGGCAACTAGCCCACCAGCGACCAGAATGCCCAGGTTAGAGATAAAGTCGTTGATGCTGAAGGTCTGGGCTGCACGGAGGTTTACATCGGCATTTTTTAGAGGCTTCAGCAGTTTGAGGCTCAGCAGATTGATTGCCGTTGAAATCACGCTCATTGCGACCATGACGATTCCGATCGGCTCGGTGCCTGTCATAACACGACGGATTGCATCGCCTAAAACGCCAATTGCGAAGATGATTAGAAGCACACCCGATACACGCGCTGCGACAACTTTCAGCTTGGGCGATCGCCCGATTGCGAAAAGACTGATTGCGTAGACAGCACTGTCGGATAAGTTGTCCAGGGCATTAGCGATCAATCCACTGGAGTTACCCAGTAAGCCAGTGATGAATAGCGACAGCGACAGCAGCAGATTCAGTCCCAGAACCTGAAATAGAACGCGGCGCTTTTGGGATGTTGTCGCATCAACGGCTTTGTCTTTGTTGGAGTCGTTAGTTACTTTGCTCATAATGATTCTGGATTTGAGGATGCTTGCCTGTATGTAAAGCGCGGAAGCAAACCACCCGTATGTTTTATGTACTCACGGTACTGATCGCCGAATGTTTCAATCATCATTGCTTCTTCTTCGGGAACCCGTAGAACAACGATTAGCAATATCAATAGGGTTCCAGTCAGCCCGATGAACCAACTTGCAGTCAGGAGACAAATGCCAAGTTCAAACAGAAAAAACGCTGAATACATTGAATGCCGAACCCAATGATACAATCCGTGCGTAATCAACTGATGATGTTCTCGTACCACTAGAGTTGGGCTAAAATTCCTACCCAGCGAATGATGAATCCATCCCCATGCAGCTAGTGCAAACACCATCAAACCTACTCCACTCCAACGCAGTCCTACCGGAAAATTTAGAACAGACCACCTCATCCATTCAGGATTAATGATCCAAACCAAAAGACTGCCAAGCCAGGTGAGACTAGCCGGAATTCCCAGTACTAGAAACCAGTTACTTTCCTTTTCTGTAAATTGGCTTTCACGAAAGGCTCCACTCTTGGCGCGGTAGTAAATTCGCATGATCGCCAATACAGCAAGAGAAGCTGCAAGGATAATTTGAAAAATAGTTTCGTTCAACATACTTCTGTACCCCTATGGCTCATTTGCTGGCAAGTGTCGATGAACGGAAGTTTTCAGGACTGAGGTTGAAGACTTAGCGATCGCAGCCGTACCAAGATGCCGCATTCGGGACGGAGTGTGATGGAAGCCTGGGGAATAATGGGACAGCTCGGTGTGACATCGAGTTGGAAGCGTTGCGCGATCGTCGCCAGCAGCAGAACAGCTTCCATCAGGGCAAAGCCTTTGCCAATACAGATGCGCGGACCATCGCCAAAGGGAATGTAAACGCCTCGCGGCAGCTTTTTCTCCAGATCGTCTGCCCAGCGCTCTGGTTGAAACGCTTCTGGATTGTCGAAATACTTAGGACTGCGATGCATGACCCACTGACTGATCATGACCACGGTTCCAGCAGGCACCGTATAGTCTCCAATTGTGCAATCTTCGACAGCTTCTCGTCCAAAAAGGGAAACAGGCGGATAAAGCCGCATTGCCTCTTTCACGACCATGTTCGTGTAATTCAAACGAGGCAGGTCAGCAACCGTAGGAGCGCGACCATCCAGCACCTCTTGCAACTCGTTCTGCAACTTGGTTCGCACGTCTGGATAGTCTGATAAGAGCATCCAGGTCCACGAGAGCGCGTTGGCAGTTGTCTCATGCCCTGCTAGCATCAGAGTCGCCACCTCATCGCGCAATTGCTTGTCGTCCATCTGATTGCCCGTTTCTTCATCACGAGCCTGCATCAACATTGACAACAAATCACTAGCATCTTCGTTACTGAAGCGGCGCTGGCGAATCAGGGTGTAGATCGCTTCATCCATTTCGGCGATCGCCTGACGGTATCGGATATTCTCTGGTCTGGGAAACCATTCCAGCACCAGATAGCCTTGCCTGCGCTTGCTTTCAAACCAGTTCATGGTCACATCCAGCGCACGGGCAACCGCATTTGCTTCTCCCTCATCTACATCCTGGTTGAAAATTGTTTTCATGATGATGTTAAGCGTGAGACGCATCATATCAGCGTGAATGTCGCGCTCTTCTCCATCACGCCAGGTGTTAACCATGCGCTCGGCGTAGTTCACCATCGCTTCGCCATAGCCTTGAATGCGCGACTGATGAAATACAGGTTGAGCTAAACGGCGCTGCCGCAGCCAGGAATCCCCTTCAGCCGTGAGCAATCCTTCGCCTAGTAAAGTTTTTAGAATCCGAAATCCTCGGCTCTTAATAAATTTCTCCCGGTCTTTCAGCACTTGCTCGATGTAGTCGGGATGGGTGATTAAGCAGGCAGACGTTAAGCCCAAGTGCAGCGGCACAATATCGCCATACTCACGGGCACAGCGAGTTAAAAAGGCTAATGGATCGTTACCTAAATCAACCAAACTCCCGACGATGGAATTACCTTGAGGTCCAGGCAGGTCGAAGATATCTTGAGTCATGGAAATTCCTTTTAATTAACGACAAACATTAAGACTTTTTGTTAGATGAAACAGGTTTTCGGGCTTGTAGCAACGTGAGCGTTCCAAGCAGTGTTGAATAGTGGACTGTTTGCTGAATATCCTCAAATTCAGCAGTACTCAACAGTCCGGGTAATAAGCCTTTTACGTTATCGGCTGTTGTACGAAAGCCATCAAGCATCTGTACAGGTAGAAATGCCATACGCATCAATGCGTTCTGTGCTTTACCCCAATCCGCAATGTGCAGTTCTCCATTGGGGGTGAGGACTCGAAACACTTCCTTTAAGGTGCGAATTTTATTTTCTCGCGTCAAGTGATGAAACACTAGGCTTGAAAGAACGCGATCGAAAGAGTTGTCAGGGTAGGGCAGATCAAAAGACATCCCCTGATCCAAGGTAATTAGCAAACCCGCTTTCGCCGCCTTTGCTTTGGCGATTTCAAGAATGTTTGGATCGCCATCCAGTCCAACAACCGCTGCATCCGGTTGAGTTTGTTTTATCAGGAGCGTGAGTGTTGCTGTCCCACAGCCAAGATCAAGAACTCGATGTCCACTTGCAATTTTGGCTTGTTTGACCAGTTGCGGCTTAAAGGCAGACTCAAACCAGTGAATTAAGGGGTCATACAGTGGGGTCAGCCAGTTGTGTTTAAGGGCTGGTATGTAATTCATTCCGTTTTGGTTCATGTTCAAGTTCTCCGTAATTGTGTGATTGATAGGAGCATTAATGGTTAGCAACCGCTATAGCCGTTGCCGAGTAATCCGTAAGCCATTAGCGATCGCCAGCAGTTCACTAGCTTCATGGGCAAAAACCGCAGCCGTAATTCCCAACAAGCCTAGAATCGCACCGGGAATCAGAATGACCAGCACCAGAATCGAGAAGACAATGTTTTGAAAACTGATACGCTGACTGGCTTTAGCCAGTTTCAAGGCATACGCAACCCGGCTGGGATCATCGCCCATTAACGCAATATCAGCAGCTTCGATTGCCGCATCAGTTCCGGCTGTGCCCATTGCCAGTCCGACAGTTGCCGTTGCCAGTGCTGGAGCATCGTTGATCCCATCTCCAGTCATCGCAACCGGACCATACTGCTGTTCAAGCTCCTGAATCGCTTTCACCTTGTCATCCGGTTTGAGGTCAGCCCGAACTTCGTCAATACCGAGTTCAGTCGCGATCGCTTTAGCAGTTCGGGCATTGTCTCCAGTTAGCATCGCGACTTTGACCTGCATCTTGTGCAGTTGTTGAATTGCCCGTTTCGCCGCTGAGCGGGGTTCGTCTCGGATAGCAAATAAACCCTCAATCCGATCTTGAGTGCCAACCAGAACCACTGTCTTGCCTTCTGCTTGCAATCGCTCAATTTCAGATTCCAATTGTTCTAAGAGAACCCGCAGTTGTCGGAATAGCCCTGGACTACCGATATAAATTGTTTGCCCGTCTATATCAGCTTTTGCACCTGCCCCGGTAAGCGATTGAAAATTTTGCACTGGTGCGATCGCAATTCCTTCTGCCTGCGCGTTTTCTACAATGGCTTTCGCGAGTGGATGTTCGCTTAAATGCTCGATACTAGCAGCATGACGCAGCAGTGAGGCGGTTTCATTGGTCGTTGAGAAAACATTCGTCACAACTGGTTTGCCGCGAGTGAGGGTGCCAGTTTTGTCAAACGCCACTACTCGGATCTTTGCCAGGTTCTCTAAATGAATGCCACCTTTGATTAACACACCTTCTCGACCCGATCGCCCGATCGCGGCTGAGATCGCAACGGGGGTCGAGATCACTAGGGCACAAGGAGCTGCCGCCACGAGCAGAACAACCGCTCGAACCGACCAGAGGGCGAAGTTAGCCTTCATTAGGTATGGAATAACGACTAGGAGCAGGGCAACAACTAGGACAGCAGGGCTGTAGCGGCGACCAAAGCGATCGATCCAGCGTTGAGCACTAGACTTCACACCTTGGGCTTCCTCAACCGTTTGAATAATCTTTTGCAGGGAGTTAGAAGCAAAACTGGTCGTTGCTCGCACCTTGAGGATGCCTGTCGTGTTAATCGTTCCAGCAAATACTTTGTCACTCACAGCTTTTTCAACCGGAACTGATTCTCCGGTGACGGCTGCCTCATCAATACTGCTGGCTCCCTCAATGATTTCGCCATCGGTGGGAATGCGTTCACCCGGACGAACCAGAAATAAATTGCCAGCTTCAAGTTCCTTCGCGGAAATTTGCACCTCTCCCGCATCGGTCAGAAGCGCGGCGGTTTCTGGCACTAGATCGAGCAGCGCACGAATGGCAGTACGAGTGCGGGCAAACGTATATTCTTCGATCGATTCGGCTCCAGCATAGAGAAACACCAGAAAGGCAGCTTCAAACCATTGCCCTAAAATGACAGCGCCCAAAGTGGCAAACGACATTAATGCTTCAATGCCAATCTCCCGTTCTTCCACAAATTCTTCCCAACCTTCTCGTGCCCAGTAATAAGCACCAATCAAAATAGCCAGACCGAAAATGCCAACGGGGATGTAAACCAGAACCTGAAACTGGCTGACGAACCAACCTGTCACCAATAACGCACCTGCAATCAATGCATTCCGAATGGGAGGAAATGCATACCAAGAACCCTCAAACCCTTCTACATCATCAGAGTCTTGGTCAGCGTCTTGACTGTGGATGTCAGACCGTTGTAACCGGAGCGCTTTTCGTCCTTCGTTTGAAGACATGGCATCACTCTTGGGAATTCGCAAACAGCATATCAGTAAATCATGATATGCTAATTTCAGCAAATAGTCGAGGTGCATTGAGTATGTATTTTTGTAAAGAAACCTGTCGAGCAGAGGAGTGCATAGTGCCTTGCAACTGTGCAACAATCGCGAGGTGATTCAGAACCTTCATCAAACAGACGGTTGAGGAAGAACGCTGATAGATTTAAATAACAGTGATGATCGGCGGAACGACAGCCAGAAATCCTGTTCTAAAGATGCGAACGCTTCGTGCAGCGCATCTCCCGTAGAACGTCAGCCTAAACATCACACACACATTGCTCATTGTATGTATCTTTCGACTTTGATCGTAGTTGTTGCGACAATTATAAGCGGTCGTTGAACAGGATTTCTGGCTGTCGCCTGCCTGCCATGTCGCTGTCACTTGATAGATAGATTAGGTGAAATCTCAAAAAGCTGAATCGAACACTGAAGAATGTTACACAAGATATCTCCTGCGTAATCATACATACTTGAGAATCACCATCACAGACAGGATTAATGTATTAAACGTTTTGCGTGATAACAGAGAAATTGCCCTAAAACCTATATACCGCAGTACTTGTAGCTGATTTTATGGATTAATGATTGAAATGCTTATCCCATAAAGCTTGTAGCCATTTTTTGAGTTATCACGCAAAAGGTCTATTGTAGAAAATGGAGAAAAGACGGCAATCTGAAGAGCCTGATTTAGCACAATTTCTAAGATCGGGTGATTACTGTGCAGCCCGTCAGGAATCAATGCTCAATGCTTTACGTTGATAACTGGAAGATGACAGCAGAGGTCTTCCCACTGAGCCAGCGTTATTTTCTGAAAGGATGTGGGAACAATTAGGCGAAGCAAAATTCCTGCCAGTCTTCAATGCATCGTATTATATTTCTCCCAAAGCAGTCTTGTCGTTGGTTATTACTAGGAGCAGCACTCTCAGCAATTGTTGCAGCAACTGCTGGTATCGCGACGTTAAATGCTCAATCAGATAAAGCGGCAAAGCACGAGCTAGAACTCACTCATTTGCAAGCTGTAGCAAACCGTTTAGATGCTTTGGAATGGAGGGCAATTGCTAAAAGGAAGAACACTTCTGAATTAAAGGAAGCTCTAAATAGACAAAGAGAGCAGGCAAATCATAGTTTAGATGCATTAAAAACAACCGCTTCTTCGCAAGAGCAGCTACAGAAGGTTGAATTGGCATATCAAACTTATGCAACTGCTGTAAATCAACTTCTAAAGCTTCTAGAATCTAACCAAATAGAAAAAGCTCTAGAAGTTGATGAAACGCAAGTTGATTTAAGTTATGAGAAGCTGTATGAATCCATTAGTAATGCAGCCGCAGAAGCTGCTGAGACAACTGCCAGGCTAACATTCTGGGCAAATTTTGGTTCGCTTTTAATCGTTCTATCTCTAGTTTCTGCTTTTTCATTGTTGTTTCGACGATATCTACAGGTCAATTTGAAGATGCAGCAGATGACGATTGAAAATTTGCATCGCCGAGAACAGACACTGGAACAAGAGCGCCAACTTTTAGAATCAAAGGTAGTAGAGAGAACTGAGGAACTTCAACAATCAAACATTGCGCTCTCTCAGACACTTTCCGAGCTACAAAAATCGCAAATTCAGCTTATCCAAAGCGAGAAGATGTCTACACTTGGGGAGCTAGTTGCTGGAATTGCTCATGAGATCAACAATCCAATTGGATTTCTATCCGGTAATATTCAACCTGCACTAGAGTACACAAATGATCTGCTGAAGTTAATCGACCTCTATCAAGAAGAATTTCCTCAGCCAGGACAAGTCATCCAGGAAGAAGTTGCTACTATTGATTTAGATTATCTTCGTGAAGACTTACCCAAGCTAATTGGTTCAATGAAAGAGGGGGTAGATCGTATTCGAGACATCAGTACTAGCTTAAGAACTTTCTCACGGTCAGATAGTACTTCTTGTGTAGCTTTCGATGTTCACGCCGGAATTGACAGTACATTACTGATTCTCAAGCATCGCCTCAAAGCAAACGAATCTCGCCCAGAAATTGAGATAATTAAAGAGTATGGAAGATTGCCCTCAGTAGAGTGTTATGCAGGGCAACTCAATCAAGTATTTATGAATTTGTTGTCTAATGCAATTGATGCGCTAGAAGAGTTCAACCAAGGACGAAGTTTTGAGGAAATAAAAGCTAATCCAAATCGTATTTCTGTTAAAACTGATCTGTCGAATGATTCCCAATTTGTTGTTATCTCTATTCGAGATAATGGTATCGGTATGACCGACCAAGTCAAGCGAAAGATTTTTGATCCTGTCTTCACTACAAAAGAAGTTGGTAAAGGAACAGGGTTAGGATTAGCAATTTCTCATTCTATTGTGATTGATAAACATGGTGGATCTCTGGAAGTCAATTCAGTTTTAGGGAATGGCGCTGAATTTATAATTACAGTACCTGTTAGAACGAAGCCTGAAGCTTGTAGAGTGGAACCACAAGCTTAGAGCAAATAAACCTCATCGGAGATAGGATAAGCTAAACAGCAAGAATATTGCTCTAAGCAATATTCTTGCTGAATTATCAAAGTCTGCAAAACAAGCCGCACGTCTTTCAAAGTCTAATAGGAACCAGCCTGTACAAGTTTGAGCAATCAACGAGTATCCTGCACTCGAATGCGTTATTGGTGGTACAAACCTATAAGATCAATCGTCCCCAAGACAAGGAGAAGCGAAAAAAGTACTATGGCAGCAAGCAAAAAGCTCACGCCGTGAAGAACAAAGTGATTGCTAAACGGCAAGGCAAAATGAAATGCCTGAGCGACATCTATAAAGGCAAGAGACATGATCTGACGATTGCTGATCAAGAGAAATACAAATTTCCAGCAGGGAGTCGATGTGGACTGCATAACTTTCGCCGCTATTTCTTCCGATAATGTTCATTGATCTAAAAAGGGATGCCGATCGCGAAATTGTATGTCCAGTTTGAACGATCGATATTCCCTTTTCTTACTAAACCCAAACCTTACTTTGTCCAAAGATCTGATTGAGTACTTCTTGCAAGTCAGGCAATTCTGCGCCTTAACCCGTGACAAAAAAGATACCGACAATCACACTGAATATGCCTGCGAACGCGCTCACGTTTACCAAGGCGAGATTGTAGCGATGATTTACAAGTAGAGCATTGCGCTAAATCGTATAACATTCCTACAGGGGGGATCTGAAGGTAGGTTTTCAACAAACTTAAGCATGACTTTGTTTTCATCTATCTGCTAATCAAGTTATTAGATCGATTTGAGTTGAAATAAGCGCTCATAACCTGGCGAATCATCGGTGCAGCGATCGCACCACCCCCACTTCCCGCATTCTCAGCGAATGCAACGACTACAATTTCAGGCTTGTCACTCGGTGCGTAAGCTCCAAACCAAGCATGAGTCGGACGCGGCGGATCTTCGGCTGTCCCACTCTTACCCGATACAGACGGTAGTGTAGTTACATTTAGTGCTTGTCCGGTTCCTTTACTGACGACACTTCGCAATCCTGCTTGTAAAACACGAAGCGTCTCAGGCTTGAGGTTTAGGGAGCTTTCTTGCTGTTGTGATGAAATCGTTGCACTCTTTTTAACCAGAAAAGGTTGAACACGGTAGCCTCCATTCCCTATAGCGGCGAACATAACAGCAGCTTGAAGTGGCGTAACTTGCATCAATCCTTGACCGATCGAGGTATTGATCGTATCACCGATGTACCACCCTTCTTTTAATTGCTTTTGCTTCCAATCTGGATCAGGCACAAACCCATGTGCTTCTTCGGCTGAGAGTTCAATCCCTGTATTCTGTCCCATTCCAAATCGTCTTGCCCAGTCAAGAATGGGTGATGCTCCTATCCCGACAGCTACCTGACTGAAAAAGGTGTTGCTACTCCAAGCCAGTGCATCTACAAATCCCACTCGTCCGAATCCCGATCGATTTGATTCCCAAATTTGGCTACCCCCGATCGAAAGCGCAGGATAAGTATCAAGAACGGTATTAGCATTATATTTGCCGGATTCCAATGCCGCGATCGTGGTAATAATTTTGAAGGTGCTGGCGGGCGGATATGCCTGAAGTGCCCGATTGACGAATGGAAACTGTTTTGCTTGAAGTCGCTGCCACGTTTGGGAACTTATTTGCTTAGTAAATAGATTCGGATCAAAATCAGGGCGGCTTGCCATTGCCAAAACTTCTCCAGTCATAGGATTGAGCGCAACGATCGCGCCAATACGATCGCCCAGTGCCACTTCTGCTGCTTTCTGCAACTCTAACTCCAGCGTGAGTTGAATCTCTTGTCCAGGTTGAGCAGGTTTATCAGCCAGCTTTTTGATAATTTGCCCAACTCCATTTACCTCAACTTGCTGCCCGCCTTGCTGTCCCCGAAGCTGAGATTCATAAACGGATTCAATCCCTGCTTTACCAATTAGATCACCAAAATGATATTCCTGACTTTGACGAGCTTTCATTGTTTCAGCATCGATCTCACCCACATATCCCAGAACATGAGCCGCTAACGTTCCATTCGGATAGTGACGCATTAGATCTTGCCGAACTTCAACGCCTTGAAAACTACTAAGTTGCTCCTTAATTTGTGTCACTTGAGCGGCATTGATTCCTCGTTTTACAACAACAGCCCATTGGGAACGATTCGTCGCCTGGTTTAAGCGATTTTGAAGGTCAGCAGTCGGAATGTTTAGGATCTTCGAGAGGCGACTAAGAATTGTCGTCCACTCGGTTGGCTGATGCGCCGAAGGTTGAAGCGCGATCGAGTAGGAAAGCTTGCTCCCTGCTAAAATTCGACCTTGACGATCGACAATTCTTCCTCGCTCCTCTCGTGTCGTAATCAGTCGAACCCGATTCTCCTGGGCAAGTTGAGCATAGTACTTTCCTTGAACGATTTGAACGTAAAACAGGCGACCGCCTAACCCACCTAGCAGAATTAATGCAGTCAGCAGCATTAAAACCATTGCCTTGCGTTTGCGTTGAGTAGTCTTCTGTCCTCGTAAATTAATCTGATTAAATCGATGAGCCGAAGATGGTAGAAATTTAGTCATATGAATTTGCTGAGATTAAATCGCGATCGTTCAAACCATGCGGGTCTATCGCCTGAATTATGCAGAGGTCAAATCTAAGTGCCAGCAGATGAGACAACGTAGCTCAAAATTGGCAAAGTTCCTGAATCCATAGCCAGACCGCTTAATCAACTTGAGTTTGTTGTTGATCCCTTCAACCGCTCCACTGGTCGTATGATGCTCGAAGTAATTCGACACTTCTTCAAACCAACGATCAATTGTGGCAACACTCTCTTGGAAGGTCGTTTGTGCCTGAGCTAACCATTGAGCCAGACGAATCATGCCATCTTCCCAGTCGATTGCGGTTTCAAAAATGTCTCGAAAGGCTTCTTTTTGCTGATGTAGGTGTGCCAGAGTTGGTGAAACCAGTTTCACTCGCTCCAGGGTTGCTTTCTGCTTGTCGGTCAAGTTCGCTTCTGGCTTCAGCAGCGCATATTTGCTCGATTTCAGGAGCTTCGTCATTTCAGTCCGTTCGGCTTCATCCGGGTGGGCAGCAATGGCACGAATTTCTTGATTGCGAAGAGTATTCAGTTCTTTGCTCATCAACTGCATCACATGGAATCGGTCTGCCACAATTTGAGCATTCGGCATTTGTTTTTGCACCAAGCCTCGATAGTTCCCGGACAGGTCGATGCTGACCTCGACGATTTGATTGAGTATCTCACTTCCCCACCCGTCTAGCACCTGCTGAATATCAACTTGCTTGCGTGAGGGAGCCATTCCAATCAACGCATTCCGGTCTAAATCGACTAACACAACCACAAAATCCTTTTGCCCTTTCCGCAAAGCAATTTCATCGATTCCCAATCGTCGCAACTCGCTCACGTCCACTTGCATTTTTTTTACTCACGTATTGCACCATTGATGCCACTTGCTCATCCGTTAAGCCATGATTCACCCCAACATTGTGCATATCGCTATGCCGTACTTGCTGGACGATCATTTCGGCAAAGCGGTCGGTATACTCCCGCCGCTTACCCACAAACTCAAACGCCTCACTGAACGGCTTTCGACACTCAGCGCATTTGAACTGTCGTCGATTCAAGGTCAGAAACACCCGATGTTGACTGATGCTCAAATCTCGCACCCGATGCCGATGATTTTGATGCAACTGCGTACTTTCCTGCCCACATCGGGGACAGACGGCTCGTGTGCGGTCTGCTCTTACCTCTAGAATCAGCGCATTGTCTGTATTGTGGTAGTCTTCGACTGCCATTCCGGGGATGTCCAGTAGCTGAGTCAGAAGCGGTTGCATAGTTCGCAGGATAAGGTTCTCAACTTCCAGCATAACTCAGCCGATAGACCCAACCATGCTGCTAAAGTCACTCTAAGTCTGACGTTTGGAACGCAAATTTAGCGCAATCGCACTGAGAAATAGCAATCCCATACCACCCGCAAGTGGATTACGATCAATGCCTGTTACCCAAACCGGAACTTGGTCAAGATATTGCACCCAATTTCCCACATTGATGATGTAGTAGCCCCAGACCAATCCTGCATGAAGTCCGATCGCATATCCCAATCGTCCCTGATGGAATTGTCGCGCCCAACCGAGCGTTAACCCCAATAGCAGCAATCCCGGAAAACTAGGAAGCGTCCGCAGAATTTCTACCCAGGGTTTAGTAAAGTGCAGTGAAGCATAGACGAGACTGCTGACCCACACTGCGATCGATGCCCGATAGTTCCACCGCAATTCATCGACTAGCCAGCCGCGAAAGAGGAGTTCTTCTGCAAGTCCTACCCCGAATGCGACGAGCAAGCCTTCTAAGATGATTCTGAGTAAGTTTTGTGGCATCGGTTGCCAGCGAATCCAGCCAATCGCGCCTTCGACTAAAAACAAGCAGAACAAGCTCACAACGCCAATCATCAATCCTTGGATTAGCTCTCGCCAATTCTGCCGAGTTCTGGATAATCCATGTCGCTGAAGCGGGTGCATTTTTTGATGAACTGTTCGCCCCCAGATCCAAAGCAACCCGACAAATTCGCCATAAAGTGCCAGAACCGTAATGATGCTGATTGGGTTGTTCGTGCCCCAAATCCAGTAAATCGGAACTGAGATCGGTAGCCATAGCCCCAACAGAGTAACGACGAAAATCGCTAATCGTACGGATGCAGGATAACGAGCAATGTGAGGCGATAGGTATAAAAAAGACATTCAGTTATTTGTAACTGTTTAGACGGAGTGATGCCTTAGAATTCGTAAGCTATCTGTTACTAAAGAAATTGTGCTGAGGCAAATCAGTAAGGCAACGAGTAAACCAATCGCAGCATCGACCCAAACCCAATTGAAAAAGTACACCGCTAAAGCTGCGACCATTACCCCGATCGAACTTGCCGCATCCGCAACCCCATGCAAGAACACACCGCGTAAATTCAGATCGTGATGATGGTCATTGTGCAATAGATAAACACTCAAACCGTTGATGATCAAACTTAGTCCCGCCGCACCGAGTAATGGTAAGCCCAGTACAGGTTCAGGGCTTTGTAAATGCTCGATCGCTTCCCGTCCGAGAAGAATCGCAACGATCGCTAAGCTGACTCCATTAAGCAAAGCAATCCCAGCTTCAAGTCGTCTATTTTGACTGATTGCAGTTTGGCTTGCAGTGCGACGTTGTGTGAACCAAGTCGCTAGTAGCGTGACTCCTAGCGTAATCAAATCTGAGAATAGATGCCCTGACCCTGCCAACAGCGAAAGACTATGGCTCCAAAGTCCGGCTCCTAGTTCGACTAGAAAAAGCCCACTGCGTAACCCAAGCACCCACCAGAGGCGTTTTATCTTTTGCTGCTGAGTTTGAGATGTGTTTAGAGTATTCAATGTTCTTACTAAGGCGATGGCTTTACGTTCTGAAAATTACGTGCGCCTTGATAGCCTGACAGCCGTGCCAGTTCTTCTAAAGATTGTGTTCCAGAAACCGTCTGACCGCTTACTTTCCAGGTCGGATATCCTTTCACACCTTCTGCTTGACAAACATCAGGCTGCGGATTTTTCCCTTTCGGATCGCATTCGACGTAATCAACCTGTTTAAATGCTTCTTTGCCAAAAAGCTGTTTCTGGTCATGACAGTGAGGACACCAAAATGCACCATACATTTTCGCTCCCACCTGTTTGAGATGAGCCGCTAACGCCAGTTCAGCCGCACCCGATGAAGTCGTAATCGGTAAACCTGCTTCTCCAGGAATGGCACGATCGGCAATTTCAGGATTCTTCACCCCAGCATAAACGCCCATCGTTCCAATCAGAACAACCATTGCGACGACAATTCCACTAAAAAAGAGTTGTCCTACATCCTGCCAATCGCGACCGACGATCGACAACACAAACAAACTAAACGATAGTAAAGCAGAACCCACACAGTAAACGCAAACGGCTTTGATCTCGAATGCAATCAGATACATTAAGTAGCCGCTAAAAATTGCCATTGCCGTTGCACCCATAAACAGAAGCAACCCCGTCCAGTTTTCGAGTTTTGAGCGCAACGTCTTGTCTTTTTCGGGATTGATTAGCAAGGGCGCGATCGCAAACACAATCATACTCACATACGCCAAGAATCCGTACAACGCTAATGGCAATCCAAATACAGTTGCGTAGGGACTTGATAGAACAATGTCACATCCGCTGGTCGGGCAAGCCGTCGCGCTCTGAGAGAATTTGACGATCGTTAAATAACCCGTTACGACGGCTCCGATCGTTGCCAGTCCTGCCATGATGAAGCGCGACCAGCGGTGAATCCAAGGGGTCGATCGTTTACGTGGCATAAAGTCTTAAACCTCATGATGTCAATAAGTTTGGGATGAGAAGGAAGACTTTTCATCCCACTAAAGCAATCTGTGTTATCTGACAACCCGATTTGCATTGAGAACGGCAAGTAGCGCCACCCCCACATCGGCAAATACCGCTTCCCAGAGGCTTGCGAGTCCGAATGCACCCAGGATGATAAAGAAGCCTTTCACTACCATCGCCATCACAATGTTCTGAATCACAATTCGGTGCGTCTTGCGCCCGATTTGAATCGCTTCAGCAATTTTGGACGGAGCATCGGTCATAATCACCACGTCAGCCGTCTCGATCGCGGCATCTGAGCCAAGTCCACCCATTGCCATCCCCACGTCTGCCCGTGCAATTACCGGAGCATCATTAATTCCATCGCCCACAAAAGCAACTTTTCCTTTGCCAGACTCACGTAAAATCTGCTCGATCGCTTCGACTTTTCCTTCCGGTAAAAGTTCCGCTCGATAGCCGCTCAAGCCGAGTTGTCTCGCGACACCCTCGGCAACGCTTTGATTGTCGCCTGTCAGCATGATGGTTTTCTCAACGCCGATTTTTCTCAGCGATCGAATTGCCTCGACTGCATCTTCTTTTAGCTCGTCTGCAATGATAATCCGACCTGCATAAGTCCCGTTAGCAGCTAGATGCACGACTGTTCCATCCACTTGACAGACATCATGAGCAATGTTTTCACGATGTAATAGTCGATCGTTGCCTGCAATCACAAGCTGATTCCCGACTTTTGCTTGGATTCCATGTCCTGCAATTTCTTTGTAGTCTTGAACTTGAGACTCGTCGGTTCCTTCGGAGTTGCGCTCTGCGCTAAACGCTTGACCATAAGCTGTCCGAATCGACTGTGCGACCGGGTGATTTGAATGGGATTCTACTTGGGCTGCCAGGGCGAGTAACTTCTCTTCAGTAAAGCCATTCTTTGGAATAATTTGAGCGACTTTAAACACCCCTTGAGTCAAAGTCCCCGTCTTGTCAAACACAACTGTATTCACGGCTGCGAGTGTATCTAAATAAGTAGAGCCTTTGACTAGCACACCTCGTTTTGCTGCACCTCCAACACCGCCAAAATAGCCGAGTGGAATACTAATCACCAATCCACATGGGCAGGAAATCACCAGCAAAACCAAAGCATTGTAGACCCAACGGAAGCGATCGACATCGGTTGGATTGTTCATGAACAATGGCGGAAGGATTGCCACTGCCAACGACAGAAACACCACAATCGGCGTGTAGATTTTGGCAAACTTGCGGATAAATTTCTCGGTTTCGGCTTTCTTGCTGCTGGCGTTCTGAACTAGCTCTAGAATTCGAGCGATCGACGATTCACCAAACAGCTTTGTGGTTTTGATGGTCAGCACACCGGATTGATTGATCATTCCTGCCAGGACTGTTTCTCCGGGCTTGACCGTTCGTGGAACCGATTCACCCGTCAATGCAGAAGTATCAACCTGTGAGTTACCGTCTAAAACTTCACCATCGAGCGGAACCTTTTCTCCAGGCTTGACGAGAATTGTGTCACCAATCTTGACCGATTCTGGAGAAACTTGTCTCACTTCTCCGTTGATTTTTAGATTGGCAGTATCGGGACGAACTTCTAAGAGGGCACTAATGGATTTCCGCGATCGCCCCACCGCAGATTCTTGAAACAGTTCTCCAATGCGGAAGAACAGCATCACCGCGACGGCTTCCGGCAGTAAGTGAATCGCGATCGCGCCCAATGTTGCGATCGTCATCAAGAAGTTTTCATCGAACAGTCGTCCTTTGAGAATATTACGTCCCGCACTGCTCAAAACGCCCCAACCGCTTAAGAGATAAGCCGGGATCAACACTGCGTATTCCGCGATCGAGTATGGCGTGTTGTGCAATTGCTGCTCAAAAATGAAGCCGACGAGGAATAAGACAACCACGATCGCAGTAACGATGATTTCCTGCTTGAGATCCCCACCGCCATGACTATGATCATGGTCATCATCGTCGTGACTGTGGCTATGACCGTCGTTGTGGCTATGTCCTGCGGTGTGGTCGTGAGCCGTTTTGTGCGACTGATGATCATGGTCGTCGTCGTGACCACAGCAGCTTGATTGAGTTGGTTTCCGTGCTTTCATTGAGTTTCCCTGGAGAGTACATTTTTGAATATCTGAGCAGAAATTCAGATGTTGCGTTAAAAAATCGACGGTTTAGACTTCAGAGTGAGAAAGATGCGCGTGAACCTCTTGATAGAGATTCAAAACATGATGATCTGCCAAACTGTAGTAAACGTTGCGTCCTTCTTTGCGATAGTTCACCAAGCGAGTTGCCCTGAGAACTCGCAGTTGATGAGAAACCGCCGATTCACTCATCTTTAGCGCTGCTGCTAGATCACAGACGCAGAGTTCTTGCTTTGCCAACGCAGACAGTAATCTCAACCGATTCGGATCAGCTAACACACCGAAGAATTCTGCCATGTGTTGCGCTTGCGTCATGGTTAGTAAATCTGGCTGAACTTGACGAACCTGATCGAGATGGACGATTGGAACTTCGCAATTCAAAAGCTCGGAGGATTGAGAAAGGTTACTCACGGCGGCTGACTTAGAATCAATTTAATATCTGAATACTTATTCAGATATTGGTTCAATATAGTCCAGATTACGATCTCGGATCAAGCTTTTTACGCAATTTCTGATCTCGATTCTGTTGCCATAATTTCTCTGCTCAAGTTAGACAAAAATTTCATCCGCGTTTCATCCCTACTGATTAAAGTAGAAATATCGCTGCACTGATTCAGGCTATCGCCTCAGCGCAGTTGTCACTCCTCACACACCCTGCTGAGAAAGCCTGAGCTTGTAGTTTCTACCCTTCAGGCTTTCTTCATTCATCAATTTCTCTGAAGGGAGCAAGCGGAAGCAAGAATTTCTGGTAGTCTATCCACACCAACGCTCTAAAGCCTGACCGGAGAACAATGGATCTGTTGTGGAAGCTTGTTAACTTTTCGTTTATCCCTGCCGTCATCATGCTTCTAGCAGGTGGTGCAGCTACCGTTCGCATTCCGGGACAAAATCTGCGGAGCGCTGTCTTACATTTTGCAGCAGGGGTTGTTTTTGCGGTCGTCTCGGCGGAATTTATTCCGGATTTAGTTCATGAGCATAAAATTGCAACGACCGCGATCGGGTTTACGATCGGAACCGCTTTGATGTTAGCCATTCGCTCTTGGACAAGTCGAGCCGAATCCGCCGAAAAAGAGCAATCCGGACGGCTACCCAGTGGTTTTTTGATGGCAACTGGAATTGATTTAGCGATCGATGGGTTGATGTTGGGCATCGGGTTTGCCGCAGGCGCAAAAGAAGGCATTCTGTTCACGGTTGCCTTGACGATCGAGTTGCTATCACTGGGAATTGCGACAACTGCGAATTTAACTGGAAAACGCATTCCACAGCGCAAGACACTAATCGTCCTTGCAGGTTTGAGCCTGCTGTTTGTGCTGAGTGCAGTAACCGGAGGATTATTATCTCAAGCATTTACTGGAGTAGCATTAGCAGGCTTGATTGCGTTCGGAACCGCAGCACTGTTATTTCTAGTCACGGAAGAGTTACTCACTGAAGCACACGAAATCGAAGAGTCGCCGCTGTTAACAGCGACTTTCTTTGCTGGCTTTCTAATGATTTTTCTATTAGAAAGCCAGCAAAGTAATTCATTTGATCACTGATTGGGGTGAAATTAGGCTTTTGAGATCCGGTGTAGCCAGAGGTAGTTCGATCCCTCCGGAGAACATTTCGATTGAATCAGTTGATTTGAGTAGTGCAAATTCTCGCCAGAAAAGTCATTGCGATAACCGGATTCAAACCATTCGCCAAACGGATCATTCACAAAGAAGCCTTTTTGGTCGTATCCTCGAATGACGATAATGTGACCGAAGCTAGTAAGGTAGCCATGAACGATGCAGGGCTTTCCTTGTGCGATTGCTCGTCGAATGTCCATCAAACTACCCCGCAGCGTCAGATCGACATTGAGTCCATACTCACGTCCCATTTCCGCTAAATCTCCCGGATCATGACGCGAAAGATTGCGGCTCTCTAAGTAGCGATACAGTTCATCTTCAAATTGCACCGCATTTGTTCGTTTTGGAATCTGAAAGTAACGCATCACCATTGCATAACAAGTGACGTTACAAGCCCCCATTGGATTCAACGCATTATTAAGCTGAGTGTGGTAAGGCACATTCAGTAACTTTGTTTTCGGCAGCCCTAGTCCTAAATCTGGAACTCTGGGAAGCTGGTTTGCGGTCTGGGGTGTAACAACTATGCCGCGTGGATTTACAAGCTGAATGTGCGGTGTGTAGACTGTCCATGTATTCTGAGGCGGATTACCTAAGAATTCGTCCAGAAGTGCAATGCGGAGATGATTTTGCTCGATCGCTTTCCAAGAATGGATCTCAAACTCAGTTCCGGCTGCGACAGCAACTTTTGACTGTGCTGGAAGTTGAGCCGAATTTGCGGTTGATTGCTTAAAAAAGGTGTTTTGGAGAACTTTGAGTTTCATGGTTTGATGCTTGACTGCCTGAGTAGATACCCACTGACTAATCCAGATTTCCCAAACATTGCTGTACTTTCTTGATCGCAATTTCTTTCTACTAAAGCTAGCAAAACTTAGAAAATTTCATCCTATTTTCATTGGTGCTTGCTATTCTCCTGGCTGTAGTAAGCTTTGAACAAGGCTCTAACCTACATTTGTAAAAGAATTACGATGTCACACAACCACGCTCACAGCGTTACGAACTACAATCGCGCTTTCGTGATCAGTGTTGCCTTGAACACTACCTTTGTCATCATTGAAGCTTTCTATGGCATTCTTGCGAATTCATTAGCACTCTTAGCAGATGCAGGGCACAATCTCAGTGATGTTTTAGGATTACTCCTAGCTTGGGGAGCAAGTCTTTTAGCTCAGCGGCAACCGAGTACACGATATACGTTTGGATTGCGTCGATCGTCAATTTTGGCAGCGTTCGCGAATGCAGTCTTTTTATTTATTGTGTCGGGCGGAGTCGGTTGGGAGGCAATTCAGCGCTTTCGTGATCCGGCTCCAGTTGAGGGAGATACAGTGATTATTGTGGCAGCGACCGGGATTGCGATTAATACCGTGAGTGCTTTGATGTTTCTGTCAGGACGAGAGCGAGATTTGAATATTCGCGGCGCATTTTTGCATTTGGCGGCAGATGCGGGGGTGTCACTGGGGGTTGTCTTGGCGGGAATTGCGATCGTATTGACGGGACAGCAACGGTTTGATCCAGCCACGAGCTTGATTGTGACGATCGTCATTGTCGTCAGCACTTGGCAACTCTTTCGCGATGCCTTGAGCTTGATAACCGATGCAGTTCCCGCAGGCATTGAACCTTTAGCCGTGCGAACCTATCTTTTAGAGCGTCCGGGCGTTACCGGAGTACACGATCTGCACATCTGGGCGATGAGTACAACAGAAACAGCCTTGATGGCTCATTTAGTCATACCAAATGGTCATCCGGGCGATGCCTTCTTAGCTGAGATTTATCGTGACCTGCATGAAAATTTCAGCATCGAACACGCAACCATTCAAATTGAATTGGGAGATTCAGGACAGCCCTGTGCGCTTGCGCCAGAGAATGTAGTTTAGTCAGAAATTAGAATGAAGATCGCATCATCGCCTCAACTAAACATTCTTACCGCTCAGGCATTTCACCTCACCGATTCACAGTTGACTTGAGTTTGCTTCATTTTTTCACTATTATTTCATTCCCAACCATCATGATTAAAGATATAGAACATGACATTAACACCTGTTCTACTTTATTTGCACTATGAATCAAACAAGTGATTCTCGCTGCTTATTTTTTGGTGATTTAGTCAGGACACTAGGAGTTTTATGATGAAGAGATTTGTTTTTGGTGCTGCTCTAGCGATCGGCATTGTATCCTTGGGTGCAGTTGCATCTGCAAATTCGCACGGTGTTTCGGCTGGAACCACTGGACAGTCAGTAATGCGCTCCTTGACTGGGCAGCGTAACCAATCCAGTCAACCAGTCAATCCACAAAGCAACACTAATCCAGATCAACCCTCATCTGTTTCTGTTGTTTCAACTCAAGAGTCTGCTGAAGCAAGCGGTAGAGGTTCTTGCACACTGCGACCTGTAACCGCAGGAGGACAAGCAAAAGAGGCATTAGCCGCTGTGCAAGCTTGTCCGAATCAGTAGACAGACTCTCTCAAACGCTTACCCTTAAACTCTTTTACAACTTAGGAGAATGTTCATGAAACGGTTTCTTTCGGCTGCAACCGCCACGATCGTCCTGCTTGCTTTTGGTACTGCCGCTCAAGCATCTGGAAGTGCAAAAGTACCTCATCTTGCAGGTAGCTCTGCTAATCTCAACAATGCTAAGTTTCAACCTGGAAGCTACTCGCTGAAAGTTCATGTGATGGGACAAGAAGTTTCAGCGTTGATGGTTAAAGCACAAGACTCTGTTCAACTCAGCCAAAACATTCAAGTCTTTGACCAATTCAACAAGCCCATCGCTGCAACCATTTCGATGAATGGAGAAACGGCAATGATCGCATTTGCCCAACCTGTGAAGCCTGACACTGTTCTTAGACTTGACTTGAAGAACGTTCAGAACCCCAATGCGCTGCCGACAGCTTTCTTCTCAGTCAGTAGTCAGGTCGTTGGACTCGGTTCTGAAATCGCTCTAGGAACTATTCAAGTCACAACACGTTATGGTCGCATCTAAGACGATCGCAAATTTCACACAGTTTTCATCAGCAGCAGGCAAAATGATGTACTAAGACTAAAACTTTGAATGAATGAGTTTTGTCTTTACACCAATTTTCATCTGGAGTTTCTTTTGTTGGAAACTTCAGATGTTTTTTTGGATGTTCTAAGCTGCGCGAGTCTTCCGAAACTCTGCAAATTTTCATCCTGTTTTCATCTTTATTTGTAAAACTGTTGACCAAGATAACCCGTGTGAGGGGGTTTATGGATACGGCTAATTCTGATTTGGTGCATCTCTATTTACAAGATATTGGACGTTTTCCACTGTTGAAGGCAGATCAAGAACTGCATTACGGGCAACAAGTGCAACTGCTTGTTCAACTTCAGCAGATTAGAGCATCATTGGTTGTTCAATTACAACGAGAACCGACGATCGCGCAATGGGCAACCGCAGCAAAGCAAACTGAAACAGAATTAACCGAAGCGATCGCGGTTGGAAGTCAGGCAAAACAAAAACTACTTGAATCGAACTTACGATTTGTGGTGTCGATCGCGAAACGCTACCAGAAGCGCAATGTTGACTTACTCGATCTGATTCAAGAAGGTTCACTTGGACTAGAACGAGCGATCGAGAAGTTTGATCCCGCAAAGCAATATCGATTTTCAACGTATGCTTACTGGTGGATTCGGCAGGCGATTACTCGCTATTTAGCTCTTTACTCGCGCACTTTACGGCTTCCTACTCATGTGACCGAAAAGCTGAACAAAATCAAAAAGGCTCAACGAACTTTAGCGCAGCAACTTGGGCGAACAGCTACCGTTTCGGAAATTGCTCAGGAAATTGATTTGTCACCAGAACAAGTTCGAGAATATTTAACTGTTGCGAAATATCCTCGATCGCTCAATCAGCCAATTTCTGAGGCTCAAGAAGCGGTGCTACAAGATTTGCTCGAATCTGAATATGCTTCACCCGAAGAGGATTTAACCCACACGATGCTGCAACAGGACATTCAATCCGCGCTTGATCGTCTTTCTGAGAGGGAACGAAAAATCCTCACTTTGCGATTTGGGTTGATTGATGGAGAAGCTTTGTCGCTGTCGCAGATTGGGACTCGGTTGGATTTGAGCAAAGAGCGAGTTCGGCAGTTGGAGCGGCAAGCTTTAGGAGATCTACGTCAACGATCGCAGTTACAGCTTTACCTCACGTCTTGAACGTCAAGCGTACTTTTGCAGAGGTTATATACGGAATTGCAAAGAATTCCGTATATAACGACATCAAACTTCAAGTTTTTTCATCCTACTTTCATCGCGCTATGAAAAATTGGTTAGGTGAGGCTGCTTTTCCCCTTGACCCTATCTGATAGAGGACTCTCTATGAAATCAATTCGCCGCTCCAAATCCTTGCTGTCGAGCCTTGTCTTCAGCCTATTCTTAGCAACGACTCCGACAATGGTGTTAGCAGGTCCGGGACACGATCACGGCGCTGGCAGTTTCAAAGAAGATGCACCTCAGACGGGCGGAGCCGTAAAGGTGGATGGCGAAACAGCAAAGCGAATGGGATTGAAAGTAGAGTCAGTCACTCGTCAGCGATTGCCGTTTGGAGTCCAAACGACAGGGCAAATTGAAACCCTACCCAATAAGCGAGTGCAAGTGACGAATCCGACCGGGGGAACGGTAATTCAGATGTTCGCTCAACCCGGAGATAAGGTACAAGCGGGACAAGCGATCGCACTGATTTCAAGCCCTGATTTAGCAACGTTGCGAACCGAAGCCCAAGACCGCAGAACGTCAGCCGTGGGGAGTGTACAGCAAGCCGAGGCTGATTTGAGACTGGCACAAAGCAACCTTGCTAGACAACGCACGATCGCGGATAAGGAAATTCAGCAAGCGAAATCCTCGTTAGATTTTGCGCGAGAAAGCTACACCAAAGATCAAGATCTCGCGAAACAAGGTGCCTTACCTCAACGCAATGCAAGAGAGTCTCAAACCAGATTTTCCCAAGCTCAGGCGGAATATTCGAGAGCCGAGAGCCGTTTACCCGTTTCGGAAGCGCAAGCACAGCTAGAACGCGCTCAGGCAGCCTTGGACACGGCACGATCGCAAGTTGAATTAAGCGGTCAAACCTACGAAACTCGCTTACGTCAACTGGGTGCAAATGCGAATCCTGACGGCACAATTACGGTGACGGCTCCAATTTCAGGAACAGTTGCGAGTCGCGAAACGACACCGGGAGAATCCGCTCAAGATGCAGGGAAAGTCTTGATGACGATCGTGGATAGTCAAGCAGTGATGGCAAGCGCGAATGTCTACGAGAAAGACTTAGAGAAAGTCTCCGAAGGTCAGCAGGTGCGGGTCACGGTGGCAAGCTTACCGAACAAATCATTTACCGGACGAATCAAAACCATCGGTTCAACGGTTGAGGGTGAAACTCGTGTCGTTCCAGTTCGAGCAGAACTCGATAACTCCAGTGGAATGCTCAAGCCTGGAATGTTTGCTCAAATCGAAGTCCTAACCGACAAAACTCCGGTTGCGGTGTTAGCGGTTCCACGTTCAGCGATCGTTGAAGTGAACAAAAAGAACACTGTTTATGTTCAAAACGGCAATGACTTCAAAGCCGTCGATGTTGAGCTAGGACGGACTTCTGGCGATTGGGTCGAAATTACTAAAGGACTATTTGATGGCGACATGGTGGTGACTCAACGAGCGAATCAGCTTCAAGCTCAGTCTTTACGCGGTAGTGGTGAAGCAGAAGGCGGACATAGCGAAGAGAAAGCTCCTGAAGCCACTAATTCTGCGCTCCCAATTCCAGGTTGGGCAATGGCAGCAGGCGGCGGAGTCATTGTGCTTGGAACCTTTTTCGGTGGAATGTATGTCGCAAGACGACGAATGCAATCGACGATCGCCCAGATGCAACTTGCCAATACTCATGGATGGGAGCATCCGCAAGTAATCGATGGAGAAGGTGGACATCCTGTGATTCCATTCAGAAAAATTGTTCACGATTCCGACGAAAAGAATCAGCGCGAAGAAGCTTAACCCTTAGTCCCTAACCTTTCAAAGATAGCTCTGTTATGTTAAATGCCATTGTGAAATGGGCGATCGCACAGCGCTGGCTCGTTGTGATTGGCGCGATCGTCGTTGTGTTCTGGATTGGGCGCACTGTCACCCAGATGCCGCTCGACGTGCTACCGTCATTCGCTCCCCCACAAATCGAAATTCAAACCGAAGCGCCGGGACTCGCCCCGGAAGAAGTCGAATCACTGATTAGTTTACCGCTCGAAAGCTCGATCAATGGTACGCCGGGAGTGACAACGGTACGATCGTCATCTGCTACCGGAATTTCTGTGGTTCGGGTAGTCTTTAGCTGGGGCACTGACATTTATAAGGCACGACAGCTAGTAACAGAACGATTGCAACTTGCTCAAAGTAAGCTACCTGAAGGAGCCGCAGCCCCGCAAATTTCGCCACCGACTTCGCCGATCGGAACTGTGGTGAAATATGCTTTTACGACTGACGGGCAGACTTCGATGATGGAGCTAAGACGAGCGATCGATTGGCAAGTCACGAATCGTTTGATGTCAGTTCCGGGTGTGAGTCAGGTGCTGGCATTCGGTGGAGATGAGCGACAGTTTCAAGTGTTAGTTGATCCGCAGAAACTCAAGGCATTCAATGTATCGCTGAATCAAATTTCTGAAGCGGTGAGAAGCTCAAATAGTAATGCTTCGGGCGGGTATTTAATTACATCTGATCAAGAAACATTAGTGCGAGGCATTGGGCGGATTGAGAATTTAGACGATCTAAAGCAGTCTGTGATTACTTCTCGCCAAGGCACTCCAGTACGATTGATGGATGTGGCAGAGGTGCAAATTGGGTCAGGAATCAAGCGTGGGGATGGCAGTCTTAACGGTCAGCTTGCGATTATTTTGATGGTGAATAAGCAACCGATGGCAGATACTCCCAGCGTTGCCCGTGGGGTTGAAGCTGCAATCAAGGATTTAGAACCTGGATTGCCGAAGGGAACGAAAGTCACGCGCACATTTCGGCAGGAAGAATACATTCAAACTTCAGTGGATAATGTGCGATCGGCATTAGTCGAAGGTGGGATCATTGTGGCAATCATTCTGATTCCCTTCTTGATGAATTGGCGAATTCTTGCAGTCTGTATCTCTGCCCTAACTTTGTCGTTATTGCTAGGATTATTAGCGCTGAGTCTACTCGGTCAAAGCTTAAATACGATGACATTAGGGGGATTAGCAGTCGCGATCGGGTCTGCTGTGGATGATGCGATCGTCTATGCCGAAAATGCGTTCCGTTGCCTGCGCGAAAATCGCCAATCATCAAATCCTCGTCCCGCTTTGGAAGTGGTTTATCAGGGTTGCGCTGATCTCACAGATTCTGTGTTTGGAGCCACCTTAATCACGGTTGTTGTTTTTGCTCCAATCTTTGCACTGACGGGGGTTGAAGGCAGCATTTTCTCGCCAATGGGAATTGGCTATCTAGTCACCGTTCTCGCCTCAAGTTTGACCGCAGTAACCATTACGCCCGCGCTTTGTGCATTGTTATTACCCAGTGGTCGTTTACCCAGTAACGAAACCTGGACAGCGCGATTTTTCAAACGATTGTATGAGCCGCTTTTAATTTTCTCAATGCGTCGATCGACTTTAATCATTGCCACTGCATTAGGGGTAACGGCGGCTTCATTCGCAATTATTCCTGGATTAGGTCGAATTTTCTTGCCAGAGTTTCAAGAGCAAACGCTCGTCAATACATTAATGCTCTACCCAGGTTCTTCGCTTGATGCCACCAATAAAGCGGGTTTTGTCGTTGAAGAAGCGCTGAAAAACGATCCGCGTTATAGCTATGTTCAACTCCGTTCCGGTCGTGCTTTAGGAGATGGAGACGCGGCGGGTGTAAATCTAGCTCACATTGACATTGGACTGAGCGAAGAAGGGATGAAAAATCGCGCTGCCAGTATGGAGAAAATGCGCGAAGAGTTTAGTAAAATTCCGGGCGCGGCTCCGAACATTGGTGGCTTTATCTCTCACCGAATGGATGAGGTACTCTCTGGAGTGAGAAGCGCGATCGCGGTGAAAATCTTCGGCGCAGATCTCGATCAGCTTCGCACAATCGGACAACAAATCGAAACCCAGATGAAGTCGATCGATGGCATTCTCGACTTACAGCTTGAGCCACAAGTGCCGATTCCACAAGTTCAAATTAAGTTCGATCGAGCTGCTGCTAGTCGATATGGTTTATCGGTTGGAGCATTGTCTGAAACGATCGAGACGGCTCTAAATGGGCGCGTCGTCTCTCAAGTTCTAGAGAATCAGCAGACCTTCGATTTAGTCGTTTGGTTGAAGCCAGAAGCTCGGAATAGTTTGGAGACGATCGAGAATCTATTAGTGGATACAGCAAACGGTCAAAAAATTCCACTCGCGCAAGTTGCCCGCGTTGTGAAAGGAACCGGACCGAATACGATCAACCGTGAGAATGTTTCTCGATTGATCATTGTGTCGGCAAATGTCAAAGGACGAGATTTACGATCCGTGGTCAATGACATTCAGGCAAAGGTGAAAGAGAACGTCCAATTGCCTGCGGGATACTTTGTCCAGTACGGTGGACAGTTTGAAGCTGAAGAACGTGCAAGCCAAAACATTCTCCTCTTTAGCGCGATCGCGTTCGTAGTGATCACGGTTCTGATGTATTTCTCAGTGAAATCAATTCCTTCGACGCTGATGATCATGGTCAACCTACCCATCGGCTTAGTTGGAGGTGTGATTGCGGTCGCGTTATCTGGCGGAATTTTGTCGATCGCATCACTTGTCGGATTCGTGACCCTGTTTGGTGTCGCAACTCGGAATGGGTTACTCCTCGTCGATAACTACAACGCTAAATTTGCAGAAGGAATGTCGTTCAAAGATGTCATTATCAAAGGCTCTCAGGAAAGATTGAACGCGATTCTAATGACTGCATTTACTTCAGCATTAGGATTATTTCCACTGATTGCTGAAGGTGGACCTGGTAAGGAAATTTTGCAGCCATTGTCGATCGTGGTTCTGGGTGGATTGTTTACCTCAACCGCATTGACCTTGCTCATGTTGCCTGCTTTGTACGCCAAGTTCGGTAAAGTGTTGTTTCCGAAGTCGTCTACCTCTACTAACCAGAATGATCCTCATACTGCGTTGGAAGAGATCAACAGTAATGCGTGATTCTGAATAAGTCGATCGCAGAATGTCAGCTTGTGTTCATCGATCGATGAATCTTGCAGCGAACCCAAATCGTTTGTTCTACATTAGGAGTGAAATCGATGAAATCTCTAGTAATCTTGATCAGCAGCTTAAGCCTACTGACTCTCGGTGCTTGCAGTGGTAGTAACCAAACTGCTAAAACTGAGAGTGCAGCTAAACCGACCGAAGCTGCCTCTACGACTCAAGCTGCATCAACGAGCAAAGAATCGCACAAAGAAGGCGATGGGCACGATCACAAAGGCGGACAAGTCGTTGAAGTTGGCGACTATCATTTAGAATTTGCCACCCACAAAGCAGACAATGGAACTAGCCTTGATCTGCTTCTTCAAAAAGGAGCAGCGCATGAACCTGTAACAGATGCGAAAGTGACGGCACAAGTACAAATGCCGGATGGGACTCAGAAGCCGCTAGAGATGAAATATGATGCGGCAGAGAAAGCATATAAGACTGTGCTTTCGGGTGCAGCCGCAGGAGAGTATCAAGTTGCGATTTTAGCGGATGTCGCAGGCAAGAAAATGAACGGACGATTTAGCTTCAAGCAATAGTTTGAAATTTCGATCGCACTTCAAAACAGACCGTTAGATGGGTTGCATTCACTCGGCGGTCTGTTTTTGATGAAAATTTCACTCGACTTTCATAGCGGTCTGCCAAACTGAAAGTTACGTTGCGATCGCGGATTTTAAGATGATCACCGCCTATAATAATCCACGGCTACAGGCTGAGAGCGCTGATTTAGAGTTTGCGGGTATGAAAATTCTGCTGGTTGAGGATGAATTCGATGTCGGCTCGGCAATTCAACGAACCTTGAAGCAAGAGCAATTTATTGTGGATTGGGTGCAGAATGGCGATGAAGCATGGTACTGTCTCAAACAGTCGCAATACACCCTGGCAATTTTCGACTGGATGCTGCCTGGATTGACCGGAGTAGAACTGTGCAAACGCCTGAGATCGCAACAGAACGCCATGCCGATCTTGATGCTCACGGCTCGCGATCGCTGGGAAGATAAAGTGCTTGGACTCGATGCGGGAGCCGATGATTATCTAATTAAGCCGTTTCGGATGGAAGAGCTATTAGCAAGACTCCGCGCTCTACAGCGTCGAGCACCTCAGTTTCAAACCCAACAGCTTCAGGTTGGCTCTCTTACTTTGGAATATGGCGATCGAACTTTAACTTGTCAATTCCCAGATACATCACCCCGCAGTACTCGGCTTTCTAAAAAGGAATTTCAGCTTCTAGAGTATTTCATGAAGCATCCGAGGCAAGCGATGAGCCGCGATCAAATCTTGAACTATCTCTATGAACTCGATGCGGAGCGGATTAGCAATGTCGTGGCGGCGCAAGTTCGTCTACTGCGACGGCGTTTAGCAGAAATCGACTGTAGCGATTTGATCGAGACAATTCCGGGTGGAAGTTATCGGATCAATCCTCGCTATGCGGAATAAAATACTCGATCGAACTCGGTTACAGCTTGCAGGCTGTTACTCAGCCGTCATGGCGTTACTGCTGGGATTGTCTGGATTAGTCAGCTATCAAGTTTTGGTGCGGGCTTATCTTTACTCCGTCGATCAAGAGCTACAAGGCATTGCGAAAGCATTTCATAAAAATCTGGAGCAATCTTTAACAGAACCTGCAAAGATTCCGCAAAGGTTAGAAGGAATATTCCCTGATTTGTGTCTTGCAAATCGCCCATGTCCTCAGCTAAACGATAGTGTAGATCGCTCAGAGAATGCGCTGGATCAAAAAATTGCTTCAGTTTACCAGAGCAACTATTATTTGCGCTTCGTCAGTCGTTCAGATCAGTTAGTCGCGACAAGTGGACTGCGTTCAGAAGGGTTGCCAGAGACTCCTGGAAAGATCGAATGGCAGACGCTACAAAATCAAGAAGGTGAACGATTTCACCAAATATCGTTGCCGCTACATACGATCGATCGCAAAGTTTGGGGATATTTGCAGGTGGGACGATCGCTGCGAGAAGTCGATCGTCGTCTTGCAGCTCTGCAAAATATGCTGCTGATTGGTTTACCGATCTCAGTTGTGCTAGTGGGACTTTCAAGCTGGTGGCTCTCTGGATTAGCCATGCGCCCGGTGCAACAGTCTTATC
The DNA here is from genome assembly GCF_017302695.1 of Leptolyngbya sp. UWPOB_LEPTO1. NCBI lineage: Bacteria > Bacillati > Cyanobacteriota > Cyanophyceae > Leptolyngbyales > Leptolyngbyaceae > Leptolyngbya > Leptolyngbya sp. UWPOB_LEPTO1. Next base: position 319,305 of record NZ_JAFLCJ010000003.1, read on the forward strand.
AGCAGATGCAGCAATTTACAGCAGATGCGGCGCACGAACTCAGAACCCCGATCACCGCAATTTTAGCCACGATCGATTCAGTTCTCCGAATGCCCACAATCAGCGAAACCGAATCGCGAGAAGCCTTCACAACAGCGGAACGTCAGGTCAGCCGATTTCTAGGAATGGTTAAAGATTTGCTGCTTCTATCTCGTTTAGAACAACACACGTTAACCTTTCAACCCCAAACGCTTTGCCTGAATGATTTGATGTTCGACTTAATCGATGAATTTACAGCCTTGGCAGAAGTATCGAACCTAGCATTGAGCGAGCAAATTCAAACGAACAAACCATTAGAGATTGTTGCAGACGAGGATCAAATTTATCGGTTACTGTCTAATTTGGTGATTAATGCCATTCGATATACGCCGTCGGGAAAAGTTACTTTGAAGCTGTATCAAGAGCGCGATCAAGCTGTGATTCAAGTTCAAGATACCGGAATTGGAATTGCTGCGGAAGATTTACTGCATGTGTTCGATCGCTTTTACCGAGTCGATTCAGATCGATCGCGCAACAGTGGTGGGACAGGTTTAGGACTCGCGATCGCTAAAGCAATCGTAGAGACTCACGACGGAAGCATTCAGGTTCAAAGCCGAATCGGTAGCGGCAGCACCTTCATCGTCCGTCTGCCGCTTAAATCAAGCCGTCCTTTGCCAATCAAACTCAATTTGGTTTGAAGTTGTTCCTACTGTTGAAGCTGCTGAATATAGGACAGCGTTTCTTGGTAGCTTTCTTGATTTCCTTGTTGTTGAAACAGCTTTGCAGCCGTCTGTAAATCTCGTACTGCTGATGCCTTATTTCCAGTTTGAGCATAGAGCAGACCGCGATTCCCATACGCTTCTGCTAAGTTTGAATCCGCTCGAATGGCTGCGGTAAAATCTGCGATCGCGCCATTGACATCTTTGCTCTCAGTTCTTGCTTTTCCTCGGTTATAGAACGCATCTGCATAGTTTGGACGCAATTTAATCGCTTGGGAGAGATCGGCGATCGCTGCTTTCAAATCTCCACGTCCTGCCTGCACTACACCACGAGTATTAAATGCTTCTGGATAGTTGGCTTGCAGTCGAATCGCTTGAGTCAAATCGGCATAGGCATTCTGTAAATCACCGATATCCGATCGCACTTCACCCCGGTTATAAAGTGCTTTTGGATTGTTCGGTTCTAGCTTTACCGCTTGCTCAAAATCTGCGATCGCTCGCTGAGGATTGCCAGAATCGTGCAGTGCTAATCCCCGGTGAAGATACGCATCGCCGTACTTTGGACTCGCTTGAATCGCTTGCGTGTAAAGTGCGATCGCGCCGGACAAGTCGCCTTGCTGAGCGCGTTGCTTGCCCTGATTCACAAGATTGACGCTTTCAGTAGGAGTCGAGTTCTGCGATCGAGCAGATGCCTGACTTACTGGAGCGAGGATACTCACGCCTGCAACTAAGGCAGAGGTCAACATGAACTGATGAATCACACGCATAAGTTTCGCCATTACAACACCAAAATTCTAGAAAGAATCAAGACAATGCGCTGCAATTTCAAAGTTTACTGAGTGAAGTTTTATGAAGTTTGTGAAGTTCAACATCAATACCGTCGCGATTAAAGGATGAATTTGAAACCCATCTAAATGCGTAAGGTCGATTCTGCCTTGGTTCTGAGAGGTGGCAAACAAGTTTACTCACCAACACGTTTTTTCATCGTTCTTTCATTCGCGGAAGTCAAACTGATAGATATGATCCTAAAAGAGGGCAGAACACATGAATCAGTTAATCGCTGCGGCATCAATGTTAGTTGCAACATCTATTGTTTCAGTCGGCGCTGCGATCGCGAATCCGATCACCGTTAGCGGTCAGCCTGCGATCTGGGAGTTCGGTCAGTCCCGAACCATTCAAGCTAAACCAGTGGTTCAACCGACCTCAGATGCTCAAGATTCTAAGCCCCAAGCTGCGGTGGACAAAGGCGAAGTAAAATCGATCGACGTTCAACCGCCTGCTGCTCCTGTTTCCCGATCAAACTCCTGTACTGGCGACGCTGCCTCTGCGACTCCGCCTGTCGTGAACAATCCCCATCATCTCCGCAATGTCGTATGGCGCAATGCGAGGATGGCTTGCACTCGGTAAATTTCTTACCGTTGATCGCAGTTTACGTCCCTGAAGTCCAACTTTAGGGATTTTGTATTTCGTCTCTTCGCTCTAAAGTTTGATCCGCCCAAGACGTAGGATCTTCCAATGGCTCTAGATGAGTAATGATGTGCGTTCCGGGAAGGACTTGCACGATCGATAGTTCAAGTTCCTCACACAAGTCATGACCCTGCTGCACTGTCCAATTTCCAGGGACTAGAACGTGAAAAGAGATAAAGCGACGTGATCCTGCAACCCGCGTTAGTAGAGCATGAAATTGAATGCCGTTTTCTTGATAAGGAATCAGCCGATCCATAATGAGTTGTTGCTCGTGAGCAGGCAGAGATCGATCGAGCAATCCTGATCCGGTTTCACGCAGCAGTTGAAATCCCGCCCAAATAATGTTTGCTGCTACAACCAGCGCAATGATGGGATCGAGAATAAGCCATCCAGTGAACTTTACAACCAAGATCCCGATCACAACTCCCGCAGAAGTCCAAACGTCAGTCAGTAAATGATGGGCATCGGCTCGTAGGGTAATTGATCGCAATCGTCGTCCAGCACGAAGCAGAATAAAAGCAACAGCGCCATTAATCGCAGTTGCCGCCAATGAGAGTGCCAGTCCCAATCCGACTTGCTCGATCGGCTGTGGATCAAACAGTCTTCCCCAAGCTGCGATCGCAATACTTACCGCAGCCACCATAATCAAAGCACTTTCCAACCCGCTCGAAAAATACTCGGCTTTGGAATGCCCAAAAGCGTGTTCAGCATCGGGTGGTTTAGCAGCAAAAGAGAGCGCCCAAAATCCGACCACTGCGGCAATTAGATTAATGCACGATTCCAGCGCATCTGACAGCAACCCGACTGAGCCAGTCAGGAAATAAGCCGATGCTTTCAGCGCGATCGTCACGATTGCAGCGACGATCGACAACACAATGTAGGAGCGGGCAGATTTGACACTCATGCGCGAATTTTATCGTCAAGTTTGCCTGCGAAAATCAGGCTTCTGGCTCATCTAAATGCTCGACCACTTCCCGATATAAATTCACCACATGATGATCCGCCAAACGATAATAGATGTTTCGCCCTTCCCGACGATAATTCACCAGTCGCATCGCTCTCAGCGCTCTTAGCTGATGTGAAACCGCCGATTCTCCCATCTTTACGACCACTGCCAAATCACAGACGCAGAGTTCCTGTAAAGCCAAAGCCGATAGGATTCGGAGTCGATTCGGGTCTGCTAGCACAGTAAAGAATTCTGCCATACGCTGTGCCTGTGAAGTAGACAACACAGCTTGTTGTACCTGACGCACATTCTCTAAATGCACCAAATGAGTTTCACAACTCGGCGCATCGATCTTTTGAGAACGCGGCTGTTTAGGAGAGTTAGACTTGCTCATAGATTGAGGCAATAAGACTAGAATCACAGATTGAATCTTCAGTATACGCAAGGAATGGGAATCATTCTTATCGATGAGCAGTCGTTCAAATGACGATCGGTATTCTGGAGTCATAATTTCGCGATCGCTGACCATACACAAATATTCTTGGCGTTTCAAGATGTCCTCAAACTACTTTCCATCCTCAGCAAGATGTGAATCAAATGCAGGAGTTCTAAGCTACGTCGCTTGCCATATGAAGATTGTAATGAAAGACCCAAAAATCGCTCGACAGCGTGAACATCAAGCGAACGAACGTACCTTTCTCGCGTGGCTTCGCACCTCGATTGCTCTAATTGGCTTCGGGTTTGCGCTAGCTCGATTTGGGCTTTTTCTCACCCAATTGAACCTGAGCCTGACGCAACGGAATGCCCCCCTGCATTCCTTGTTCAATTCGCAAAATCTGGGGCTAAGTTTGGTAGTTTTGGGAATTGTGACGATCGCGCTTGCGGCTTGGCGATACAATCAGGTCTTTTGGCAGATTGAGCGCGGCGATTATCGTCCAGATCGATCGCTTGTATGGATCATGACTGGAGCCGTAATTTTACTAGGAGGCTTGAGCATTCCATTAATTTTATGGCGCGATCGAGAATCGACTCCAACTCCTCAAAAGCAGCTAAACCGTCAAATATCTCGAAATTTGAGCCGAAATTGCTACTGTGCATCACGACATCTCTAGTAGGGCATCAGAATTCTTTAGGATAAGAATTTTCAGCGTCCGATTCCGACCTATGCTGAGGAATACAAATCCCCTAGGGGGTATTCTTATGCCTCATGCCCAACAGCAAAAAGTGGTGAATCGTTTGGCTCGGATCAAAGGACATATTGAGGGTATTCAGGAAATAATCGAAGCAAGATAGCTCCTGCCCAGATGTGGTGCTGCAAATGGTTGCGGTACGTTCTGCGCTCAATAAAGTGGCTCAAATTGTCCTGCTCGATCACATCGAACACTGCTTGATTGAGGCATCTGAGATGGGTGAGTTTGAGGGAAAACTGAAAAACTTTGCGAAAGCGTTAGACTTGCTAATTTAGTAAAGACAGTATGAGAAGCATTTGCGTTCTATCGCTGATTTGGAAATTTTCATCGGTTTTTCATTCGAGGTCGCTAGTCTAGGATTGGTGCAGCTTCTACAACAGATTTCAGACAGCTTTACTCTCTCTAACGAACCGTTCAATATGTATGATTGGCAACTTTCACCTCAACGATCGCTGAACGCAAGTACTGATCTGAATCGGTGCAATGCAAAAGCGAAACTTATCACCTTCAAGCCAATTTCACTGCATGAGCCTGCGTTTCTGTTGATCGAGGTGCAAGATTTTCAAGGGAAAGCGATCAAGCGATTTGATCAAGTGCGAGAACAGCAAATGCGCTTGATTGTCGTTAGTGACGATCTGCATACGTTTGAAAGCTTATACCCAAACTATCAGGGCAATGGGCGGTTTACAGTTGAAGCCATCTTTTTCAAACCCGGAAGCTACACGCTCTTCAGTTGCTATCAACCTTCTGGACAACAGAAAGTTATTTCGTCGCTCAAGTTGACTGTTCCTGGCTTTATCTCTTCTCCTCCTGCTGTCAGATTGGGTGCAACTCAGGTGATTAACAATACAAAAATTCAGCTTTGCTTGCCGCAGCCGATTACACAGTTTGGGGAGGAAATGACAATCGTATTTGATTTGCAAGATCCAACGATTCATTCCAACCGAAGATCAAAACTGAATAGAGGGTGGGGAAATTTGGTGATTGTAAAACGCTCTTCCAATCTGAATGGTGTTGCTTACATTCCCGCTCAGCTTAGTCCAGGCGCGACAGTATATCAGCTAAAATTTGCGACGCGCCTTCTTCAACCAGGTCTTTACAAGCTTTGGCTAGAATTTGAGCGCGGTCAGGAAATCCTGCTGGCTGACTTTTGGCTGAATCTTGATGCTCCAAAGTCTTGCTATCATTAAGCGTTTTGAGAAATACCGCTTCAAACCTCTCCCTGTCAGTAGTAGTTACTAGAAAGCAAGACAGATTGAAGAAATCAAGCCAATCTCTTTCTTGTCTAATAATGAGCTAAGTCTAACTGCTCTTCAATCCAATGCAAACAGCACTCTTTAGAAGAGTAAATCTTCGTTCACCTCAGTTGCAAGGTTGCACCGTTGAGTAGTTTCTGGTCGAGGAATCACTAGGCAGATGTAGAGTTGTGTCAGGCATAAGCAGAAAAGTTAAGGTCGGCAGATTGAACCATTGTGAGTCTTGCAATCGATCAAATTCAGTACCAACACTTAAATGAGTAAATCAAGAAAAAATTAGAAAACCAGCAATCGCTTTGCCAAAGTGCAACGTCAACAAAGAATTTTCATGAGAGTGGAAATTTCAAACTGACGACGTTTGTTTGTCCTCTCAAGCAATGACTTGAGAGAAATTTTTCTTGGAGATTGAACTATGAGTCACGCTTCCAACGATTCCCATAGCATTCCAGTTCTTAATCAACAAGTCACATTACCACCGTTCGCTTTTTTCCAGGTTGTGAGAGTGAAGTTAACCGGAGAGATTGCCACGATTGTGGGCATGAAGTACGGCTCTGATAGTCAGCAACCTGAAGATCAGAATGAAGAATGGCTTTACCTGCTAGATGGCTTGACACAATTAACTTCTATCTGGTGGAAATCTAATCAGTTTCGCAGTCTCGATCGTCGTTAGTGCTTCTCATTGTATTTCCTTGAGCATCTGACTCAGGGAAATACTGCTTCTACAAAGTTGTTGAGCATCAGCGGCAATGCATGAATCAAGATTTCTCCCAACCATTGGCGGCTAGTCAATTTAGTGAAGTAGAGCAGTTGTTGAACTACATTGAGCAGACCGCGATCGATTCAGAAAGTACTCCGATCGCTCCTGATGAAGTTGAGATCGTTACTAATCTCGTCATTCAGCGCTTGGTATTACAGCACCCTTGCCTTGATCAAACCATTCAAGAAGATTTGCTGTTCTCGCCCCTGCAATCGTTATGGAAGGGTTCCGCCTTTGGGGGTTCTTCTCCGTTCTAAGCCTTTTTCTCCCCTCCCTCCTCGCGCAAACAACTCTAATACCTTCGTAATGCGCGTAGTTTAAGATTCGTTGTCCATGACTGATGTAGTTGATTCGCTGGCAGATTGAGGGAGGTCAGACACATCCCTTCAGCATGTACCTTTGAGAACTGCCACCAAGCAGTTGCTATTTTTTCTAGCAGCATATTGAGAGAAGCGCTCGTCATACGAGGGCTATTTGGTTTGACTGTTACTTTCAGCGCACATTCAAGCAATTGCTCTGATATTTCTTTATCGGTTTGCAAGGACTGCGTTTGAATGCTCGCTGATTTTGCGATCGCAATTAACTCCGCCTCCAATTTCGCTCTCAATTCTTCATCGGCTGTGTTGGCAGCATGATCACAAACGACTCTCAGCACCAAGAATGCCTTTGTTGATTGGGCTTCATAGAGCTTGACAAAATTGATTTTCTGCGCCAACTGGCTCAGTTTCTCTGCACAGTCAGCATAAATTGGTAAATCTCCAACAATGCAAATGAGCAACGACCATTGATTCTCGGAAGTTGGTTCTGTTTCTAGCGCCTCAATCGCAGTTTCTACCACCGCCTTCAGATAGTCAGAAGATCTCTGCTTGGCGAGATCTTCCCCCAATATAAGTGCTAAGTCTCTCTGATGACTCTTACCCCACAATACGCCTAAATTATCTTGTGCCAGTGCATTGTCATCATGCCAGAGCGATACGCTCAGAAATCTTTGATCTTCTACCATTTTTGTCGCAAAACTGGTTAACGCTTGAGCAACACCAATTGCTTCTAGTACACTTTGCTCACAGTCTTGAAAAAGAGCAGTCATTCCCCCGACGATGAAACGGACTTGATTCAGTCGCCGAGGAGAAAGCATATCATTCCACACTTCAGCGTCACGATCGAGAATTTCTGCACTGATCTGACTGATCTGATTCAGTTCATTCAGCCCACGAATGAAAGCTTCTACATCTACATCAGGCTCATAGAGTAGGTTATGCAACTTGCTACTATGCGCCCAAGTGATTGCTAATCGGATCGACGGTGACCATTGCCGAGCTTCAAGCCAGTAGCTAAACTCTTTGTCAACGAGATGCAGAATTGTCTGGAACAACTGAAACTGGAGTTGTCCGTCCTTGCTCAGAAGCGCATTGAAGATCTGTTGAGCGAGTGAGATTAAGCCTGGAGAGGATACAGCAAGATTCAACAAGTGCAGTTGGCAAACTGGCGAGGTTAGTTTGTCAACTAATCTTTTCAGAAGCTGTTCTCTCTCATCAAATGGTAAGCTGAGAAAAGCTTCTTTGAGTTGCGATGGTAGTTTTGTTGGAAAGCAGGAAAATCGCTCTAAGCAAGTCTCCAGATCATTTACGGCTAACATTGATATTGCAGCGGATTCAAGACCCTCGCTGAAGCTGCTCGATTTCGGTAACTGTTGCGCTAAATGGAAATGCCGCAGTAATCCAGCGCCGGAGGTAGGAATCAACTCTTCAATTGTAAACTCCTGATCCTGATAAATTTTCTGCTGAAATGCTTCATAGAAGCATCTTGCTGATTCTCTTCGCCACTGATTTGCCTGATCGAATCGGCTTTGTAAATCGATTGTGGAGACGATCGCTACAACCGCGTTTTCATAAGTTGTGCGATCGCAATCAAACCAGGCTGAATTTTCTCGTAGTAGCCGCTCACGCATTTTAGGATTTGCAGATGCAAGTCCCATAACATCGTCTCGTACTGCAAACGTATGTGCAGTTTTCAGATTTGTGAAATGCAGTTGAGTCACTGTATCACTTGGATGTACTGCTTGTACTCGATAGGTTAACTCAGAATTTGAAGCTTTAAGTTCTGCCTCCTGACCATTCATGACAGTTGAGATCGCGTTGAGGAATTCAGATGCTGAAAAGATAGGACAGTGATCGGGATCAAATTGACCCAGATTAACTGCTTCAATGATTTCAATCTGGAAATAAGTAGCTAGTTCGGGTTCAGCATTTAGCTCATTCCTCAAAGCAACAGGGAGATCTCGATAAAATCGCTCCAACATCAGCCGATAGAGATATGACTGTTGTTCATTCAAACTCTCGTCCCGACTGAGGTGAAGAATCGTTTCGCAAATCAGACGTGCGATCGCAGGAATCATTTCTGGATTTGCTCTAAATCGCCGCTCAATGACCCGACGTTCTAGCCAGTCAAAATAAGCTCGACGACGATGAGATACAAAATGGCGATTTTGCTCATCGATTCGCCATAGCCCTAATCCGCGACAGTAAAGCATCCGAATATCATCACTCAGCACTTCAAGTCCATCTTGATCAATATCTGGTTCAGGCAATAAATGTCGAACTCCAAACATCCCGGTATACAGGTTGAAAAGAATCCAATCTGAGTAAGCTGCTGCGGTTTTTATGGATCGTTGCTCATCTGCCCAGATTGCACTCAATGTCTCCAATGTCGCTCGAACAAATCCAGAAACAAACGGGAATTCTCCATCAGAGTGGATAACATTCTGAGCCTCGGATGGGCGCTGCAAGCGATGCGAATCCAGCAAACAAGCAGCCATGTAGCGGCGCAAGATAGCCAAATCTTCAGTTTCTTGTAGTTTGCCGTTGTCCTTTACCTGAGCTTGCTTGAGGTGATATAGAATTTCTTGGCTTGTAATCGGAACATAGCGAGCATTACTTTTCCGGAGTTGCAAGATTTTTTCATAGTATTCTGCCTCACTCAAGTCTTGATGAACTCGGAGCATCTCTAAAATCTCCAAGATTCCAATAATAGGAACTCCATGTTCTTGATACGGATACTGGTTGAAAAAGCGATCGTCAATCCAGAGCAAATCATTCTCTTGAGGCTGATAGTTCAAGAGATCATGAGCCGTCAAGCCGCTTGCACCCCAAGACTGGCGTGCTTCGGACGCTTCATCTGCATGATGAGATAACACAGAAATCATCTCATATTGACCTTGCACCAATCCATCTGAGATTCGCTGCATTAATTCTCGTATCCATTGAACCATCTCAGTTGCCGCCTCATTTCCATCAACCGCAGCTTGAGCCTCATCAATGCACTGTCCTACGACAAAAACCCGGAAATGACGGCACAATTTTGCAAGAAGATCTGAGCCAGCTAACGATCTGATTAACTCTGAATTTACAAACAATGCGTCGTTTCGGATTGGGCGTTGAGAAACGGGCACACGACTTAGATCAGGTAGATTTTCAACGGCAGAATCATAGGCAGCTTGGGACAGGCTTCCCTCTTCTCTAAGAACTTCGATTACTGCTCGGCAGTTGATCAGGCGCTGCTGATCGCTTCCTTCTAAAACTATAGGCTGAAAAGTTTCATCCTCGTCAAAGCGTTCAAGTGGTAAAAACTCAACTACAAATCCGTTTTCACGGCGAGCTTGCTGTAACAAAATCGCGGTCTGTTTATTCAAGTGTTCGAGTAGAGACTCAGAATCTAGAGTTAGTGACGATGGAAGCTGCTGTAGTTGCTTTGCTTTGTGAAGGCGTAGAATTTCACGACAGCTTGCTAACTGAGAGGGCTGTTGAATTGTGAAGTATTCAGATTCTTGGAGGAGTGCTGTTGGCAATGCAGGCGAGATTCGGATTGGATGAAACCGACGCTCAAGAACATCTAAAATTCCTAAGTGGGCAGCAACTAGAAGCGCAGAGATATCTAGATGCAGTCGCCGCTGAAGTGTCGATTCTAAAGTGATTTTGGGAAAAAGCCGAGCACCATGACGAATGAAAATCGGAGCTTGAAATAGCGGATTTGGCTCAGATGCGTTGGCATTGAGAAGAGAATGAAAAATGCCTGACAATGATATATTACGAGACTGAGCGATCAAATGAATGGGAATCTCCGCTGCATCGTACTGTGAGTTCATTGCTTCAGCGCTAGCAATCGACTCTTGTTCTCGCTTCAGAAGCTCAGAAACTGAAACTATTTGAAATGGACCTTGCCCAGTTAAAGCAAGAGTCTGTGCCCGATGAATAAAAGGTCGAAGTTCTCGATCGAGTCCGAGATTGTAGCCCAAGGTAATCACTTCACGTAAAAGATTGTTGTCAATGTCCCCTACTACTGCTCGTTGCCATAAACGACGGGCTAGATGGAAATCTTCAATGAGCAAGCATCTGGCAGCTCGCAATAAAACACCTGGAGAAACTTTCTCATTTCTGAGCAAGCGAGTCGCAGTTTGAGCAATCCCTTGAAGATCACCGTGATCAATTTGGAGATTCAGAATGACAGCAAGATTCTCGGCGGTTTCCTGTAAAGAAACTAACTCACTCGCGTCTGCGATCGCTTGAGGGAGCAAGCCTAATCGTGCTTGACACTGTGTTTTCAAACGGCGTAAGTCGGGTGGCAAGACCCGGTGCGGGAAAAGATGAAGGTAATGATTAAGCAACTGATAGCACTGTTCTGCACGATCAACTTGCCAAGCAGCAAATGCAGCGAGGCTAAGTGCATCTGCTGTTGCAATCGACTCCACGAGTACGTCTGCGCGTTCAGCAATATAACGCCAGTTCTTCAATTTAGCTTGAAGTTGACACGCTTCGTATAGATACTGATAGTTAGCACTTTCTTGCCAACAAATCTCAAGGAATTCAGCAAGCGGTTGCCAGTCATTCTGGAGGCGTGCTCTCTCGTAGAATACTGCGGTTTGAAGGTTGCGTCGAACTTCAGGACGACTGAATGTAGCAATGATTTCGAGGGCTTGCTCAAAATCGCTATTCGCAGATAAAGCTTGTACATACCAGAATTGCCAGAGTTCAGAATGGTTTGTACGCTCAAATACGTCCTGTTTTACCTTGAGTAAATCTAGCGCAAGCTGGGGAGAATTGAACTGTATGTAAAGACCGAGTAGCGTAATCATGCGCTCTAGATCTTGGCTACCTGCTTGAATCAAGGCTTCCAAAGCCTGCTGACTAGAAGCCGTATCAATTTCGTATCGACGCACCATGCCCCACGCGATCGCTTGAGGATGCGTGGGGTCTTTTGCTAACAAAGTTTGGCACAGTGTTTGAGCTTCTGCTTGATACTCTGGATCATTTGCTAGAGCGGCAAGATGCCAAATCTCCCAATAATCACGTTGCGGATCGCCTCGTTCAGTTTCTGCTGCAAGCTGGCTAAAGTCGGCTGCTGCCATACGTAATCTTCTCAGGCTTTCATCATCACGTTTTACCAAACACCATTCAACTGGTAAGGGGCGATCAATCAGTCTTGGAACAACGGATGGAGAAAGCGCACTGAAATAATTAATTGTCGCCTCTGCGGCTCGAATTTTCTCCCATTTAGGGTTGTCATATCGAGCCTGTTGAATTTTGACTTGTGCCCCTGAAATATCTCCTTGATCTAAGAGAGCAAGTGCATGAATTCGATGAGTCTCTGAATTTGCTTCAAAGACTTGAGCCAAAGCCTCTAGCTGTGAAAAGACTTCACTAAGCTGTCCTAATTCTAGGTACAAGCCTAGCTTTAAGTTACATAGATCAAGCGTTGATGGATTTTCAAGCAGTGCTAAAGCAGCTTCAGCACCTTCGAGATGGTACTGAATTAAAACTTGAATGATTGAAGTCTCTGATCCAGGTTCAAGCGCCTGAGCTTGGTTTGCTAATTCTTGAGCTTTTGTTACATTCTGCTCGACACCGAGGGCATAACCCGCGAGAGACTGTAGAATCTGCGCTTGGAGCGCTTTGTCAAAGACATTCCAATGTTCATCAGCACGTAGCGTATTCAGGATAGAAGACGCTTCTTGAAATTTTCCCTGTCGATAAAGCTCACGGTACTCTTCAAGTTGCCGTGCTTTTGTTTTGGATAACTCAGATGAAAGCTGCTCAACTTTGGAGGTCAAGATCCCAATTGTGAAGTCTATTCCCCTAGATTCGATGGAAGAAAGCAACGTTGGCTGTTGAATACGTTGCAAAGGAGACTGAAATCGAGGATTTCGGATAAAGGGCGCTGTTTTCTGAATTCTTGCCCCCGATAAGGTTGCTCTCTGAACCTGCTGAGTCTCTTTAAAGTGTTGATTAATCTTCTGGATCAGCTGATCAATCGATAAAAATTCTTCAGTACTGCCAGTCTCAACCTGCATCGCGAGTGCAAATGCCTCAACAAAAGCACCATCTCCAGCCTGAGTGTCAGTACTCGTAGCAATGATCCAAACACCACTCTCCGTAGAATTGCAATTCTTCAACCGATTGAGCGTGTCAAAGGCTTGTTGCTGACCGATCGCACCATAACAAACATCTAGAATCAGCAAGACATTTTGAGGATAGTCATTATCTCCTTGAAATAAGCTCTCGATCAGAGAACGAGTTGCGATCGCGGTATTGGCTAAACTATTCTCACGGGATTCGACTGTAAACAGGTAGTGATCGCCAAATCGTCCTCCCTCATCTCCATGCCCTGCATAGTAGAGAATGACGCAATCTGAAGCCCTTCGATCAGGGCTGGAGAACCAATTACTTAATGCATTTTTGATTTCACTGGATGTTGCACCGATAGGTATCACATCGACTAATGCGCTCTGATACCCCTGCTGACGATTTGCAAAGAGTGCCAGAACCTTTGCGAGATCAGACTCAACTCCAGGTAAATGAGAAAGTCCTAAATTCGGGCAGTGAGGAGAGCCGATCACAATAAGATAGCGTCGAGGCTCATCATTTTCAGGAAAATTACTCATCGTCATTATGCTTCTAGCAATCCCATGCCGATCGCACGTCCGGTTTCTTTTGCGTTGAGGTAACAAGTGGCGGAGTGTGACTCCCATCCGTTATATACCAACAGATCGAGAATCGCACCAAATTTAGGAGCTAATTCTTTTTCCAATGCCACAATGTCCCCTTGATCAGCAACATTAAACCACTGTTTTACGTTTGGGTATATTCCTCGACCAAACTCAGGAGCAGGTGTAAGCACATCAAACACAATCGGGGACACGCCAAGTGGAGATCCCAATGTTATTAGCGTCTCTACATTCCATTCTGGATGCGCGCACAGACATTCGTAAGCAATCACTGATCCAAGTGAGTGTCCGATGATGACTCTAGTATCTGGTGAAACTTTTTCGATGACCCGTTGCTGAATGACTTCTTTCCTCTCTGCATTGTGGAGATACTCCCGCACCTGCTTCAACAGAAATAGAACAGCGCGCTCACCGCCAAGCTTGTGAAAGTACTTCGACTTTGCCAATTGACCCAGTGCGTGTTGAATCATGCGTGGAGTTCGCCCTCGCCCTTCAAAATCCGGGCTTTCAATTGTGAGATCTTCACCTAAATCATCAGGCTGCGGCTGACCACGATTGATCTGCGAAAGTTTAGCCGCTTCACGCCACCACTCTAGAAGCAGTGCGATCTCCCACTCATTTTGAACATCTGCTGCGGTCAGCCTAGGAAGCCCCCCTGCTCGTGTTCCTTCTTGGCGAAACAAAGCACCATAAGCTGCGATCGCAAAATCTTCTGGCTGAATGCGCGAAAAGCCTGCTTCTTCAAGTCCACCTTGAATCGCAGGTAACCACTTGTGTTCAATTTCGGGAGCAGTTAGGTGTGTATGAGCTATTCCGTGAATTCCAACAATCTTCATGAGAAACTAAGGGTGAGTCACTATTCTTTCATCGTCCCTTTCTTATACTACTTTGCAAAAATCTGCAGCGATGGCTGAAGAATAACTAGCCGTACTCATTTCGCAGCAGGTTTTCGGCTGTACTTTGTCATTGATGAGGGTTTTGAGCGGTTTCCAGGAACTAAGCCAATCATGACGGCATTGTGTTTAGCATTCTCGATTTGAGGATCAACAGGCAATTGATCAACCCAAAAGCTCTCTTGTAGAGAATATAAAGCATGTTTCGCAATCACTGGCTGCGAAGATTCTTCAGGGCTTCTTCGTGGTGCTTTTGGGGATGATCCACCTGCATGAATGCTGCGTAAATCTAGAACAAGCAGAAATGCAATGTGATCGCGCATTGCTGCATAGGTATCCACTTGAGCAATGTAATGATCGTGAATATGCTGTCGATCAATTGTTCTGTACTCTGCTTTCACCTCGATCGGGAATTCGCACTCCTGAAATTTGAGTCCACTGTCACTTCGTCCTCCTCCAATTCCAGTGATTTCGTAACCAGCGGATCGTCCATAACACAGTCGCAAGCGATCAAATACGTCCTTTTGCAAGTCATCTTCTGTCGCTTGCTGCCCTTTTCCTGGCTGTTCTTTCTTCATTTCGTGAGCCGCTAGGGTGTACAGAGGCAGATCATCACGAATCTGCTGGACGATTTGAATCAGGTTCACGCAAACTTGTGTAAGCCGATGCCACTGCTGTGCTGGGTAAGGATGAATTTGATCTCTAATCGTGTTCAACAACATTCGAGCAGTCATATCGACTTGCGGATCGTTGCCCAGCAGATGCGGATTATCGATCGCGAGCGGCAGTGAGGGGAAATTATAACGTTTCCCCCACTCCGAAATTTGACCAGATTCTACTGCCTCAGCGATCCCTTTCAAAAAAAAATCAGGCTCTTCTCCGAGTTGCTCTGCTGCCGCAGCGATTTTTGCTAGAGCCTCTGAGCTAAAATTTTGGCTGACCTGGGCGCTTCTCAATCCCTCAGTATAAATTGCTCTGAGACCTTGTGCGATCTCGTCATTGCCCTGTGCAGCGATGTACCGTTCAATCACTTTCTCAAAGCGAACTTGTTGAATCGATCGCATCACAATGCTTCCAAGTCGAGGCGCAACCAATTGAGGAGTCAAGACTGTAAGAATTGAATCAAGTCGCCCCAAATTTTGCTCATCTCGATGCAGAAGCAGTGCGTAAATTGCTGCTAACTCGACTAATGCTTCATCAAAATTCGTCCATTCATCAACTTGATTAATCGATAAGACGATGCGATCGAACAAATCAGCGACTTGCATAATTCGTAGCATTAGCATCTGTTCAGTCTGAGTTCGATACCCATACCACGACTGGACATACGCATTGTTTACTAATGCAACTAACGCAACCTTCTTCTCATGAATTCTGATCGAGACTTCTGATCGAGACGAATCATTGAGGTGAAAATACTCCAGAATTAAGTCCAGTAGAAGTCCGTACGCCGCTGCATCTTCGCGCTGCTCCGCACATGCCTCCGCTCGCTTAAAAAATAATCGAGCAGCTTGTAGTTGTTCGTCTAAATTCTTCAACGTGTTTGCTAGCATTGCATCTGCAAAAGTAATCAGGGCTTGCTGATAGAATGCTTCTGCCTGTACATCCAGGTCATCTACTTGATTCATTTCAGCCAGCTTCTTCCGAAGCTTTGGATGATCCTGGGTTGTTACGAGTTGTCCTACGATCTTGGCGGCAGCAATTAACAAGTATGTGGATTCTGTACCATTAAGCCGATAAAGAATGCTTAAGACATCAGGTTCCGCATAGATATTTCGCTTCGCAAGCAATCCTAAAGCCTTGAAAATTTCAACATAGAGAAACTCATCGTCCGAGTTTGCCTTCAATGCGGTCACTAAAGCATCGGAAGCACGATGGTCTTCATCCGAGGCGAGCGTCGCGATCGCAAACGCCACCCGTTGTTTCACGATCGCATGATCCGCAATTTCTAATGCTTTTATCAAAGCGCCAGTTTCAACGGCATCTGAAGAGCGGGATTGTAATGCTGCCATGACCCAAGCATCGACGCGCTCATCTGTTTCTGCGCCAGGGAGCATCAAGGTTAATTCAAAATGGGCAGTTGTCCAGTCAATTCCCGTCATGATCGTTATTTTCAATCGTTAAGATGCAGCAATACGATCGCGCAACTGACTAAAATACAAATTTACCTGCTTGAGTTCCATAGATCTTGGAAGGGTCAGTCGCTTGCTCGAACTCCGATCGTGCCGTGAAGCAGATCACTTGTACTTCTTTATAGTACTCTTGATCAAGTTGATGCAAGGCAGTTGCTAAAGCGCGACAATCATCTTCCACCATTTCAGACGAGGCAATTTGGTCAATGAGTAGAAAACCTGGGTGGCGACCAATTCCTGGGTGGCGACCAATCCGCATCATTGCAATAAAAAACGCTAGCCTGACGCGCAGGCGCTCTCCAGAATTATGAATTGCGGTAAATGCCATCGGCACTTCATGTTTCCATAACTTGAGCCTTCCAACAGAAGAACACGAAATGTTTGTGATACTTTCAGTTCCAAATTGTTCCGCCAAATGCTGAGTTTGTGCGCTTAGTCGTTGCAAAATCGATAAGTTCAGTTTTTCCGCCTCTTCACATAGAATTTTGCGACATTTCTCTGCGACTTTAGCCGCCAGTTCTGCTTGTTCACTACCTGTGTTTGAAGTCATGAGCATCTGTTGGAGTCCAGCAATCTGTGCCTCTAGAGTGCCGCTCTGCTGATACAGACTCACAAGACGAGCTTCTTCTTCAGCACTTAGGGCGACTCCTTCATATCCCTGGGCTGCAACATTGGCTAACAACTGACGCTCTTGATTAAGATTTTCTTGCTGCTGATGGAACTGTTTGAGTTGGTGGTTTAGCCCACTTCTCAATTGTTCTGCTGAACGTGCTTGTTCGTCCCAGTAAATCGCTTTTTTATTCAACTCAAGAATGGCTTCTGGTGAGGCAGGGTTCGCAGGTTTACGACAAAGCCGACAGGTGTGAGTTTCTTGTTCCAATACGATTGATTGTTCTTCTACATCAGCATCACAATTTGGGCAAATTGTGACTTCTAATCCAGTCAGATTAAGCTTATAGGTGATCGCTTCTCTCAGGTTTTTCGCCATTGCGTGCGATCCCTTAATTTCTCGCGTCGCCTGAAAGATCTGTTCATCAAGCTCAGCGACTGCATTGGCAAGTTCAAGAATACGAGCATCGATCTCACGAACTCGCTGTGCTGGCGCACCTTCCTGAAAAGCCTTAAATCTAGCTCGTTGTTCTTGTTGAATTGACGCTGCTTCACGACGGGATGATGAAAGTTTCTGCTCTAATAAATTGATCTCTGCCTTTACTTGTTGCACTTGGTCATTGTTCAGTTTCTGCTCTTGCTTTTTTACTCTAGATGCAACATGAAGCTGGTTAATTGGCGTTACCAGGCGTAGCCCCAAGAATGTGGACAAAATTAACCCTTCTTGATTCCCGATCGCATGTTCTGAATCGCAGAGTAAGTAATCATGGCTACTGTCTGGCAGTAACATGGCTTGAAAAAACGTTTTCCAAGTTGTGTTTCGCGTGGTGATCCCAAAAGATGGGCTTGAATGAGTCCAGCTCAGTGCTTGAATTTCAAACCGCTCAAAAAAGAAGTGCTGCAACCGTTCCTGCAAAGAGTCACTCCCCACTGCATCAAAAAAATAGTTCGATCGTTCAGCAAGTGCTTCTAATCGCCGATCCTCCTCCCCAAAGACCAAAATGCCACGAAGGTTCTCAGGACTCCGATTGATGTAGACGGTAAAGCGATCGTGCCCAATGGAGAACTGCAACCAAATCCGGTGAATCCAAGACTTAACTTCCAGGTCATAATTACCATCGTCCCCGGTTAGGGCAAATTTGATCGTCTTCATGACCGATGATTTGCCTACGCTATTGTCTTGAACAAGCAAAATGTTAACGCCAGATTGAAATTGCTGATCGTACCGAAAAGGCTGTGGACTGGATTCGCCGCGTAGCTTCTTCTCACCTTCAAAAATTAGACGCTCTACTACTAGGCGGGGTGTAGCTTGAGATGAAGGAATAATAGACAAATCCAGAGTAGAAAGAGTTTGCTCAACCAACTCACGAGAAATGCGTTCTCGATACATTGAGTTGAAACTGGAATGGACTTTCTCAACCAATGTCTCGATCGACGATGGACTTTCCGAAAACTCAGCATTGTGCTCAACAGGATTAAAGTTACTCAAAATTGACTCCTATCGGTTCTTCAAACGTTTGTTCAAAATGGCTGATTAATTCCGTCGGAGACAGATCGGGGATCATTTCTGAAAGCTGAGCATTCTGGTAGGGTGCATGGGTGTACTGACGATTTTTAAGCTGCTCTGCTGAAAATTCGCCGAAGTATTTGTCAATTAGTTGAATTCGCTTTTCATACCAAGCAGCGTGGGGAATATGGCTAACGAGATGGGTCACAACGGTGTCAACCTTGTCAGTCAGAAAATAATACTTCACAGGGCGAGCATTACCTCGTGGTTCGGTTCGGCTATAAACGAGTTGGCGACTGTACCACCATGCTTCTACTCGATCGAGCCGCTCATATGCCCCCCGAAAAAATTTGCGGTAGAGATCAGTACGACGATCTGGCTCTTGGTCACTCAGAATGCCTCGAACAAGCTGTTTAATTTCCTCACCGTCAGATGCAGCAGGGACTCTCAGCCGATAAAGTTCGATTAGTTCGTAGGAAAAGTAAGTGGGATACCGCAGTAGAAAGTCTAATTTTTGCAGCTTATACTCAGGTGTAAAATAGCGTACTACCGGATAGGTTGGATAGCATTGAAGTTGAGCGCAAAAGTCATCGATCGCCACACCAAACTGATTGAGAATGAGCAGCAAACGCGCTGCATCTACCTCAGTATGACGAATATCCTGCCAACCTCCACCTGCGAATAATGCCATCAAATCGGTGCGATAAAGATTACGTATCGAAGGTATCTTTTAGCATACGAAGCATGGAAATTTTATGCCCTTTAAGGTTCTTTTCAGATTTGAGGACACTAAAGGGTCACTCTGAAGTAGATCAAAGCTGCCAATATCTGAGTTGCCCACCAAAGAAGCTATCGATAGTATCTGAGAAAATAGTCTTTTGACCTATTACCATAGATTTATTTCTATATCAATCCGGTAGGGTAGCTGAATTCTTATTTGACTAGTGCAGAGTATAGTCAATACTCTGTGGCAGTAAGGCAGATCTTGCAAAAACGCTAACTTAAAGTAGCAATTTATAGCTTTTACTATTCAGCGTTCTTTAGCGAATTAAACGCTCGCTTCGCTGCAATTTCTGCGCGTTGCGATGTGACCTTTTGATACCGTAGCGTGGTCTCGATCTTCTGATGCCCCATCAATGCTCTCAATTCCTCCAGCGAAATTAAGCCCACGCGCTCAGTCGCAAAGGTGTGGCGTAAATCGTGCATTCTGATGTCGGCAAGCTCAGATGCGGGGGCAATTAATTCCGTCCAGCGATCGTGAACTGTTCGGTAGTGAAGTCGCGAAACTTCTTTCGTAAAAGGCTGCTGAGCCGTGAAAAGTGCAGTGTGGGTAGAATGCCGTTCATATTTGAAATAGTCAGCAAGGGCTTGGGCGGCATCGTCGCTGTAGTAACACCAGCGTTGACGGTTCCCTTTACCGATCACCTGAAACTTCTGCTGAGCAAGATTTACGTTTTTCAGGTCAAGTGCCAGTATTTCAGCAATCCGTGCGCCCGTGCGGTGAAGGAGATGGACGATCGCATTCATCCGAAGATCAGATTGGACTGCTCCATACAGCACGACCAGTTGATCGGGTGTGAGGTAACGAATGATCGTATCCGTGCTGTGTTCACCTTTTGACGCATCCGGCTTGCGACGTTTGAGTCGAGCGATCGGGTTGTGAGCAACGTACCCTTGCTCCACCGCAAAATTGAACAGGGCTTGAATAATAGATTGATGCCGATGATGGGTGGTGTAGGAGATTTGGGTTAAGCCGTTCAGATACTCGGAAACGGTCTGGCGAGTCAAAATCTCGATCGCGAAACTTCCATATTCAGCCAGAAACGGTAACAGGGTTGATTCGTAGGACTTGACCGTGGCAGGCGACAGTCCAGGGCGTTGTAAAAATTGAGTCGTTATTGCGGCAACTGATACAGGGTTTCGAGAGTTCATAATCTTCCTCTTGATGAGTCAGAAACGCTAATCTATACTTCTAGAATCCACCGTTTTAGGCAGTGTTCTGTGTCTACTTCAGCTTCTGAATTGGCTCCTAACCCAGAAGAATCGCTTGCCGACTACGTGCGGCGGCAGCGAGAACGGCTGGGATTGAGCCAGAAAGAACTGGCAGAGCGAGCGGACATCCATCTTCAAAGTGTAGGCAAAATCGAGCGAGGACAGACGCAGCGATTAAAGCAGCAACCAAAAAATGGGTTAGCGATCGCGCTTGGCATCCCAACAGAATATTTGGACGCAGTTTGTCGGAAAGTGCCTGTACATGCAATCGCAGCTTTGAAGTTTTGTCCAAGTTGCTGGATACCTGGAACGTCTCCTGATCCGCTATGGACAGAACCACGATCGAAGTTTTGCTGTTTATGCGGAACTCAATTGCGCGATCGCTGTGCTGGGTGCAACTCTCGCTTGACCTCGCATCAATTCAGATTTTGTCCGCACTGTGGGAGCAGCTATAAACAAACTCCTCGCCAATAAGAAGCGTGGAGAGATGTAATCAAGCTGTTACAGTGCTCCTACCATTCTTTCAGTACCTTTGTTGGTGCTTGATCATTTTTGTTAAACGCATCCCGCACTCGCAGCTTTTGTGAGTCCATAGCGATGATGCAATCGCAAACTTTTTCTCGCATCCTGGGCATTTTGAGAGCAAGCGAAGTTTGTGGTCTGCACAACCTGAAACAGAATCGAATTGCCACTTGAGACGATGGTAGCAAGCTTGAACACAGCAGGCAGCACAGAGTCGAATCGTCCTTGCCATGAACTTCTTTCGCTCAGATTCTGGTGGGAATGCTTCTGCTAGTTTGTCGATCGATTCTCCACAGAATTGGCTGAGAATTTGTAATTCCGTCTCTGTTGGGAATGGGTTGAACCGAAATTTTTCCCATCTGTTGAGAACAACGCCTAATTCCAATGCTTGGCTGAGACTACTTGGAGCAGATACCGCGTTTTGAAGACGCAAGCGATACAAATAGCTCGCAATACTTTCACCCTCAAAAAGCGATGCTTGCCAAAGCGAAATCGATTCTGAGCTATCTTCGATAGTCTGTTGATAGTCTGTTAAATCAGATTCACCTGGTATTATTTCAGACATACAAATTGGTTGATTGCGAAAGAACTTCGAGATAGACCGCGTCTAATCTGCTTTCTTCCGTACCATGACTTTTGGTTTCTTCCGTTTTCCGAGTTGTTTCACTAAATTTGTCCGACTCAACTCTAAGTTCGGTTTATCCAGTTTCACTGTGGCAATTTGACGAACAATCTCATAGAGAGCTTCGCGCAATCCGCCAGATTTTTCGTGGAGAAACTTTAATACTTCGGGGTCTGATGCTAGATTCAGACGCTGCTCTCCTAAGAAAAGCTCTTCCCAATCCTCAATCATCTCAATGACATCTTGCCGTTCCAGACGAGGAAATTCATGAACCTCTAGAAAGGAATCGTGGATGCGAATATATGGAAAACTATTGCGTCCGAGAAGCTGCTCTAAATAGGGTGTTCCAACAAGAATGATAGAAATGGGAGCTTTTTTGGCACAATCGACCAGTTCATTCAGGGATTCTAGGGCGAAATAGTCGGCATGATTGAGAATGAGAATTTTCGTGCCGTATTTTCTTAATGTATCGATTGTGCGATCGCGGCGATCCTTCAGTGGACCTACGTGAGCGAGGGGATGACTGCAAGCAGTTAAAATCGCGCCATACAAATCCTTCGGACCACCATATTGTTCAATTTCTGCATAAATCACCGATACAGGCAGCAAAAACTTTCCACGTCGCTGCTTCACTCGTTCCATCTGATAATAGCGACAAACTTTATGTAGCCCCGTTCCCTCTGGCGCAATCACGTAGCCGCAACTTTTACGATCGCGCTGGTCATCAAGCCACCGGAAAAACTCCTCGTCACTCTCCAACACGTAATACGTATCTGCTTTTCCAAGCCGCTCAAACTCGGCTTGCTGTTCTGGCGATCGACGGAGTGATTCAGCGGGCTGAGATTCTTGAGGGGGAGTAGGTTGAAGACGATTACTATCGTAGGCTGGGTTGATCTGAGACATAGAGTATTTTCAGAGTACGATTCGACGGATTGAAATAGCCTTCCTGCTTGAAAGATTAAAAGGTCAGCACAAGCTTGTCAAACAGCAAGGCTTGGACTTCCTACCAGCTAGAATTGATGAACTCTCCCCAATCTTGAATGCCGCGTCTCGATCGCTTTCTCGTATTCGCAGGATTGTGATCAGTGCTTTTCTGCTGAGAGGATGGCTCCGCAACAGTTTCAGGGGAAATAGATAATGGAGAAACTGGGTCACTTGATTCGATCACAGTCTTCTCCTGCACTGATGCTAGCGCGGCAGTGTTCGAATCCTGCGGTGTCAATTCTTCAGGCGTTTGACTCTCTGGGAACAACTCATCCACTTTAGATTGATTGGTTTCTTGAGCGCGTTCCTCGTGAGCTTTTTTGCGCCGCCTTCTTTTCGATTTGCGTTTGGTTTCAATGAAATTATTCAACATGAAACGTTCCCGCAATAGAGCCGTCTGGTCAATCTTACTCTCCTGCTCAAGAAACTTTTTCTTCCTCCATTTCAATTCCGAAAGTGAAAGCCGTTGAATTTCTGCATCTCTAGCCTCGACTATCCCAATGTATTCCCCAGGTAGACCGTTGTTGGAATAGGTGTAAGCAATCAACCGAATAACATTGCGCTGGTCATATCGTAAGCATATATAGTCACCTTGATAACCTGCCAAACATTCCCCTTTGTACACTAAATTCAGAAAGTTCACACATCCGTACTTCTCAACTCTTCTGCGAGTAGCTTTCAGCAAGCAGATGTCTAACTGGCGTTCGTCAAGTTCTTCAGGATCTAGCAGCAGTGAGGTTTTCCAGCGCTCAATTCGAGGCTGAGCTAACCCACGACCGTAAGTGTGTCTGTTGTAATGATCCACGAAGTATCTGACAAGAAGAATTTCTAACTCTTGGATTTTTACAGCAGCAGACTTTTCTGCCTCTGGTGGGCGATCTTCAACACAGGAGCCAGTATATCCAGGTAACATCGATAGAAGTTCTTTATTAATCTTGTCAAAAATGGTTTCGATTAACCCTCCTGCTGATGGAAACGCACGTAAGCGACGCTGAAATCCTAACTGAAGCGACACAAGCTTCATATGCTCAGACTTGAATTCTCTAGCACGATCAGTGACAACGTAGTCAGGAATGCCGTAAACATGCCATTTTTCTGTTAGTTCGTACTCAGGTCCGTACTCTTTAGGCAACATCGCATGACGCAAGGCGAGAGCGACTTCGTGCGAGCCTGCTGCTTCTAGTCCGAGATAGAAGCCAACAACACAACCGGAGTAGCTATCCATCACCAACGTGAGATAAGGGCGACCGATCACCTCGCCGTTTTCATCCACAATAAAAATGTCAAGTTTTGTATGGTCGATCTGCCAGACTTGATTACTATGCGTCAGTACAAGAATGTCATCCGTTGTCTGAACAATTTGTCTTTCCGCGGGTGATCCTGGATGGCGAACGCGCCTTTCTTCCTGAGCAAGGTAACACTTGATCACTTTGTATACGGTTGGACAAGACGGATGTTTGCCAGCAACAAGATCTTCAAGAACCTTTGGATAGTTTTTAAACTTCTCCTCGTAATCTTTTCCTCGAAGTTTTTTACCTTCTGAAGTCAATGTGACCAAGTGCTGATGAACCTGACTTCGATTCATCCGAGAGCCATCTTTCTGTCCCCATTTGTAGATTGAGGCAATGAAATCGAACCACTGCTTAGGAATGACGAACTGCCCCTTGTTTTTCCGCCCAGCCGCTAAGCTAGTAACTCCATAGGATTGAAGTTTTTTTAACTTATTCTTGATGGTTCTCTTGCAACATTGCAAGCCGATTACCGCCTTGTCGATCGCTTCTCTTCTTGCTTTTCGATTAGTTGCCTGCTGAATGGCATCAATGAAATCAATCTCCCTCTGAATATCGGGAGTAATTTCATTCAGCAAAAAATATGGCAACTGCTCGCCCTCGGACGAAATAATCGTGGGCACTTCGATGTCTTCAAAGGAATTTGTGTTTGAGACAGCAGATAAATCGAGAGTATTCTGCATATTTGGAGAATTTTCAGAAAAAGGAAAGAATTCAATTTAACGAATTTTCAGAAAAAGGAAAGAATTCAATTTAACAATCTTAAGAAGATAAAAAGACACAAAAAAGCCTGAAATGCTATCTGAAAAAGCACTTCAGGCTCTAAGTCGCAATTTAAGAATTGGAAAAAATCGCTTTAAGGATTGGAAAAAAACGATTTAATGGACAAAATTTGTCGAATAACACTTTATTCTGCTAGCAATTTGCTGTTCTTTCAATCTACACATAGAGCAATCCGATTTGAGTTGTGAAATCCGGGAACGCTCCTAAATTCTCTATGCTGAGGGACTGAGAAGTCTCAAAATTCCCAGTTTCAAAGTCTCCAAAATTTGGGGGATTTAGGAAACACAACAGATCGTGCATTTCACGATTAATTTGGGACTGCGGTATAAGGAAATTGTGTTTCGTAATGGAGAAGTTAAGCAGATCGTTGTGCAGGGTTAGGGCTGGAATAGCTGTTTAGGAATTTCTCTTTGATCACTTTGCAATGAACGTGAATATCCTAGTTGCTGAGCTTTTCGTGCAAGCCCTTCTTGTGGGCTAAAAACTTTAGCATTCCAGATATCAT
This sequence comes from Leptolyngbya sp. UWPOB_LEPTO1, assembly GCF_017302695.1. Taxonomy (NCBI): domain Bacteria; kingdom Bacillati; phylum Cyanobacteriota; class Cyanophyceae; order Leptolyngbyales; family Leptolyngbyaceae; genus Leptolyngbya; species Leptolyngbya sp. UWPOB_LEPTO1. The sequence continues at coordinate 344,493 of NZ_JAFLCJ010000003.1, forward strand.
GACAGACTGCCCAATATATTCTGTTAGATCCAGAGTTATAGCCGAATACATCGCCACCAGGATTCAGGTAGTGAAGGTAAATGAGCTCGTCATTCGGTGAAGAGGTGAATGCTACAAAAGGTTGGCTGGTTGAGCAATAAACCCATCGTGAGGTTTGTTCAGTCTTAGAGTCGTTACCTGTAAATTGAGTTTCAACTTCAATTGTGTAGAGCTGATTTGCTGCTCCACCCAGCTGATTTTGATGGACTAATGTTCTGCTCAGTAAAGATGATTCCCAGCAAGTACCTTGGCGACATCCCGAATCAAGAACTTGTTTAGGTTGTGCGATCGCGGGAAGAGAGACAGTCAAAATGCTCGAAAGCGTGATGAATTTGAGAATGCTCATTATGAGACTACTGAAAACACTTTAGTAATGGCTTAGACTTTCTGGGTAGATTGGCCAAACCCAATACTAGCGGACATTGTAGCGCAGATATACCCAAGTCTAGCTACCATCCAGAAACTTTCACAAACTGAGAGTACAGTCGATGAAAGTACAGTGAACAGTTCGGTTCATTGAACGGATGGCAAGAACCCTAGCAGTAAGCTGCAATATCTTCACCACAGACATCTGCTAAGTAACACAGTGCTTTGAATCGTAATCCTACGAGTTGTTCGTAGAACGGGTTCAGTTTGCACATCGGCGGAATGTGAAACAAAACGCGACCGAAGAAGCGGACATCACGTTCAAACGGGCATTGGGCAGGAATGAGGCGACAGAAGAAGTGAGCAGTTTCAGCGGTGTGAATTTCAAGATTGTCGAGTTTTTCAGCGATCGGACGGAGAAGGGAAGCTGCAAGTTTGTGAAGTGTAGGGTACAACATGACTGATCTCCTGAGCTGTGAGGTGTTGGGGATTTGTCTCTGCTACTGACTTATACGGTTGAACTGGATGGTTTATGCAAGGTGACTTGGAAGACTTTGAGCTTCAGAGATGGTACAACAGAGAGCGCTACTTGAAAATTTTGGCACTGGACGGATATCAAATTGAACATTGTCGATCGACAGCTGCAGATGTTGATGGAGGGAGCAGAGTGTTCTACCTTTTTCTAAGCAGTGCGCGAACAGCTTTGCTGTGCCAAAGGCAATGTTCTCAAAATGGAGTGAGTTGGTATCGCGGAGACGTTATCCTGAACCTTGTAGGTTGGACTCTAGATTATGTTGCGGCTCAGTGAAATAAAGCTCCCGTTAGATCATACCGAAGCGGAAATTGAAAGCGCCATTCTCGACATGCTGCACCTTAGGGCAGAAGAATTGGTTGGGTATTCCATTTTTAAGCGCAGCTATGATGCCCGCAATCGAGGGGAGAAGATTACTGCGGTCTATATTCTGGACGTAGAAATCAAGCAAGAAAAACGAGTACTGCAACGGTTTAAGAAAGATCCGCGGGTGAAAGAGACACCGGATATGAGCTATCGTTCCGTGGCTCACGCGCCGCAAGGATTTACAGAGCGACCGATCGTCATTGGCACAGGGCCTTGTGGGATGTTTACGGGACTGATGCTGGCGCGGATGGGATTTCGCCCGATTCTGCTGGAGCGGGGAAAACAAGTCCGCGATCGCACGGCCGATACGTTTGGCTTTTGGAAAAAGAGAGCTGACTTTAATCCAGAATCGAATGCCCAGTTTGGCGAAGGCGGAGCAGGAACTTTCTCCGATGGCAAACTCTACAGCCAAGTTCGCGATCCGCAACACTATGGGCGGAAAGTGTTGACAGAATTAGTCAATGCGGGCGCTTCACCGGAGATCCTGTATGTAAATCGTCCGCACATTGGGACATTTAAGCTGGTGGGAATCGTTGAGAAGATGAGAGCAACGATCGAATCCTTGGGCGGTGAGATTCGCTTCCAAAGCCGAGTCGAAGAGGTCTTGATTGAAAATCGGCAAGTGCAGGGCGTTCGCTTAGAGAGTGGAGAAATCCTCGAAAGTCGGTATGTGGTGCTCGCGATTGGACACAGCGCTCGCGATACGTTCCAAATGTTGTTCGATCAAGGTGTTTATATTGAGCCGAAACCGTTCTCGATCGGCTTCCGGGTTGAGCATCCGCAGCCCGTGATTGATCGCGCCCGATATGGACAATATGCAGGCGATCGACGATTGGGGGCAGCAGATTATAAGTTAGTGCATCATGCCAAAAATGGGCGATCGGTGTATAGCTTCTGTATGTGTCCCGGTGGATTAGTCGTTGCTGCGACTTCAGAGCCAGGGCATGTTGTCACAAATGGTATGAGCCAGTATTCTCGCAATGAACGTAATGCTAATAGTGGGATTGTCGTTGGCATTTCGCCCGAAGATTATCCAGAGGGGCCTTTAGGAGGGATTGCCTTGCAGCGACAGTTAGAAAAGCGGGCGTTTGAGTTAGGGGGCAGAACCTATGAGGCTCCAGGGCAGTTAGTCGGAGACTTTATTGCCGATCGTCCGTCGCGCGAATTTGGCAGTGTGTTGCCGTCCTATGCGCCGGGTGTGCGGTTAGGAGATTTGGGATCGAGCTTACCAGAGTACGCGATCGCGGCAATCCGCGAAGCTCTCCCCGCCTTTGAAAAACAAATTGCAGGGTTTGCGATGCCCGATGCGGTTCTGACGGGTGTAGAAACTCGAACCTCTTCCCCGATTCGGATCAAGCGTGGGGAAGATGGGCAGAGTGTGAATACTCAGGGTTTGTTTCCAGCGGGAGAAGGCGCAGGCTATGCAGGCGGAATTCTTTCAGCAGGAATTGACGGCATTAAGACGGCGGAAGCGGTAGCGTTGCGGATGCTGGCGACTTAAGCGCACAGATCAATACCGTTGCAGCAACCGCGATCGCTCTTTCTTCATTCCACCAGGGAGAGGCTTGCCACCATTGCCAGAGGGGAAGACTGCCTTTACTGAGATTGCAGCGGTTACAGACTGCGACTAAATTTGACATGACATTCCTGCCCCCTTTGGATTCAGCCACGATGTGATCCAAGGTGAGAACTTGGGGAGTACGTCCACAGTAGGCACAGGCTCCATTGAATCGTTGTTTGATTCCAGATTTGAGCTTGTGCTTTTGGGATTTCCGCCCGAGTTCTCGAAAGGGGGGCTTTGAATTCATGCGCTTAATTTCATCCCTGTTTTGTTTTTATCTTGGTTTTGTGCAGATGCGACTTGCAGAAGTAGAGTTTAAGAGTAACTCAGTGAGTGTGAAAGGTGAAGTAGATTCATCTATGGTTGAGAGCGAATGGATTGAGGAGGCTCACTGGTCACAGTAGTAGCACGATCGTGGGCGGTTCCCCTCTTGTATACACGATTAAAAGCGACTGAATCATTCAGTAGGTGCGCTCGTAAAAGCAATGCGCTCCATCGGGCGATCGTTGCAATTGCTTGAGGTTGCTTTAGAGTGGGTCGGCTTGGATCACGGGGATTATCTTGATTGGTCATGCTGTAGTGATTTGCCCCCTTGATGATAATGAGTGCCTTTGGCGGCGTTTGAATGTGCTTGTAAAATTGCCTGTGCATATCCCCGGAAAGCACTGATTCTGAATCGCGCCTAATCCGACATAACCACCGAGCGAGTGCCCTAATAGTCCTAGTTTGGTTGTGTCAACTCGGTTCGCGAGACGGGATTTAGAATTTGCATTTTCGGCAATCATCTGTTTGAGCACATCGTTAACTTGCTGTTGTTCTGCTGCGAACCCGGTGAAGCAAATGCGTGCTTGGTATTGCAAGATGTATTGATGATGATACAGGCATAAGTCAAAGCAGCATAAATAGGCTTTCTCATAATTTTGCTCCTGAATACGAGCAATCAGTTCTTCTAGTTTGATGAAATTGCTCAGTGAATTCTACTGGGTTTATCAGGCTGAGGGAGTTCGTCAAACATGAGGGATGAGCTAAGCGGATAGGGATTCCGATTCAGTGCTTGGCGTGTCCAATGGTGAGGAAGCATGGAGAGCGATTTGCTCAGCGAGGAAGTATTTGGAGGCAGTGAAATTGTGAGCAGCACTGTTGCGATCGCGGACTAAACTCCCTGCCGCTTAAACCATGCTTGAAGCCGTTGCCATCCTTCGATCGCTTCTCTCTCCCGATAAGAGGGACGATAATCCGCAAAGAAAGCATGAGGTGCATCTGGATAAACAATGATTTCAGACTGGCTCTGCCCGGTTTTGAGTCGAGCTTGCATCTGTTGTACTGTTTCAAGCGGAATGCCTGTATCTTTGCCGCCGTACAGTCCTAGAACTGGAACCTTGAGCGATGCTGCAATATCGATTGGATGCTTAGGGGTGACTGGTGTTGCATCACCGATGAGGCGCCCGTACCATGCCACTCCTGCTTTGACTTGGGGACGATGTGCTGCATAGAGCCAGGTCATTCGTCCTCCCCAACAAAAGCCTGTGATTCCTAACCGTTCAGCATTTCCCTTGGCTGAGCGCACCGCCCAATTCACGGTTGCATCTAGATCAGACATGACTTGGGCATCTGGAACCTTGGCAACAATCGGACGAATTTGATCAATGCTGCTTAACTTTGAGACATCGCCTTGCCGGATAAATAATTCAGGTGCGATCGCGACATAACCTAACTTGGCAAATCGGCGGCAAACATCTTGGATATGCTCATGCACCCCAAAGATTTCTTGAATCACCAAAACAATTGGAAAATTAGAACCTGTCGCTGGCTGCGCTCTGTAAGCAGGAAGCTCGCCATCTGCAACGGGAATTTTGACGGCACCTACAATCAATCCCTTCGCGTCAGTCGTGATTGTTTTGGCTGAAATAGGTTGTACCGCTAGGGCAAACCCTGTTGCGAGAGTAGCAGTAGCAATGAATTTCCGGCGCGTAAACTCTTTCGTCATTTTTATAGCTGAGCAATTTCGCTCCGATTTTACTGGCTTGACGAAGTTAGCGATTCTAGCCTACGAGAGATATTCAGAAAATCGAACGGGGTTTTGTCAGTAAGAGAGGAGTGATGTTCCTGGATTAGTTATTGATTGATCGGCAAAGTTACTGTAAATGTCGTGCCAACATTCACCTCACTTGCGACGGAAATTGTTCCACCCGATTGCTCAATGACCTGTTTCACAATGGCTAGCCCTAACCCTGTTCCTGAAATATTGCCGACATTGCTTGCACGAAAAAAGGATTCAAACAGGTGTGCTTGATCAGTGGGAGAAATACCAATCCCTTCATCCTGTACCTGGATGATCACTGCTGCTGATTCACACTGCAATCGAAGCCGAACAGTGCTTTGAGGGGGAGAATATTTGATGGCATTGGAGAGCAGATTGGTGAGAACTTGGCGCAGCAATACCTCATTCACATGAACGCTCAGGCATTCTGCTGCACAGTCAAACTGAATTGTATGGTTAGCTCCCATACCAAACTTGATCTCTTCCACTAATTTGCGGCAGAACGGCTCAATAACAATCAATGTCATATTTGCCGTCGCCCCGATCGCTTCTGCTTTGCCCAATGCCAAGACATCATCGAGTAGAGCAGTCATTGTTCTGACGGCGATATGGATGCGTTGAGCAAAGTCGGCTCGCCGTTCTGGTGATAAGTCGCTTTTCTCTAGCAGTCGAGAGAACCCAAAAATGATATTGAGAGGATTGCGAAATTCATGGGACACCATTGAGACAAAGCGCGTTTTGATCTGTTTGAGTTCGCGTTCTTGTTCTAGGGCAGCTTGAAGTTGAAGGGAAAGTCGTCGCGATCGCAGTAAGATTTCCACTCGTGCCTGTAACTCTAACTTTTCGATTGGTTTGCTAATCAGTTCATCAACAGTTTGCCAGAGATGTCGCGTCACCAGTCTGATATCCGGTTGGAGCGTAATCAGCAAAACAGGCAAAAATACAGGTTGCTCTGCGTTTTTCCTCGCCTGTACCCATTCCCACAAATGGTGTAAGGCTGGTCCATCCAAAATGCACAGGTCAAACGGTTCGTTGAGCAGTGGGACAGCATGCTTTGCCTATACCACAGACTCTCCGACGGTGACATCGTAATATCGTCCTAGCCACTCTGTCAGGAGGCGGCGATTCTCCGTTTGCTCAACAAAGATCACAATTCGGTTCATCGCTTACTCACCCTCTAGCAATTCGGGGATACCTGTGAGGATACCTCGAAGTCGATTGAGCGGATTGCCAACTTTAATCCCATCCCGACTAATTTGAAATTCACGCAGGGTTTTCTCAAAATCGCTGATCCGCTTCTTCAGTACGCCGATCACACGTCTCAATTCACCGTGTATTTCCAGATAGCGCAGAAAGATAATATTGTCTGCTAAATAGCTAATCCCAATTTCGGTTGCCTGAAATTCTCCGGTAATCGATTCAACTTCATTCACTAGCAGAACAGCAACCCCCAGGTTTTGCAAATACTTACAGAGGGAATGAATGTGAGGGGTTAAGTCTTCGCCTCGAACTGAGAGCCGATACCCCGATACACTATCGATCATGACAATCCGTGCCTGATGTTCTTCGACTTCCTGTCGCACGAGGTTGGCAAATTCATCAGGGGTATAGTGGAGCGGTTCGATTTGCACGATCGATAAAGTGCCGCGCTCCTGCATGGCGTGAACCGGAATATTGACTCCTTCAGCCCGATGCAACAGCGTTTCCTTGTTTTCCTCAAAGGTGTAAATCACGGATCGCTCTCCCCGTCCGGCTGCCTCTTTCATAAACTGAAGCCCTAACGTACTCTTGCCTACCCCACTCGGGCCACTGATGATGGTAATCGTGCTGCGTTCAAGACCGCCATGCAACAGTGCATCAATTTCTGGAATTCCCGAGGAAATCGTTTCTACGGTCAGCGCTTTTTCCGATACTCTGGGTAATAGTTTCGGAAAAAGCTGCATTCCTTCACTCGTGAGGCGAAAGCTATGATTGCCGCTGCGAAAATCGCTTCCTCGAAACTTGGAAACCGACAGGGTGCGATTGTCCTCATTAAAGTTCAAGTCAAGCACCCCGTCGCTCATGAACTGTAAATCATCGTCGGGGGCTTCGACGCTGTGTTCTGAGGTAAACAGCACCGTAATATCTTTCTCTGTCAGAAATCGCAGAAACGACAATACCTGCTTACGGAACTGAAAGGTATTGGTTGCCAGGTAGCGAAATTGGGTCATTGAGTCGATGAAAATTCGCTGCGGCTTTAGGCTTTCAACTTGTTCTACAATGCGTTGGGTTGTTGGCTCGCGCTCGACTTCAGCGGCTGAGAAAATATCGTAGGTTTGTACTTGAGCAAAAAAGTCGGAGGTGGGGCTAAGGTCAAGAAACGCGATGCCCTGAGTGTTGAAGTTCAATCCTTCAGCTGTTTTTTGCAGTTGGGCAACTGTTTCTGCCAATGTAATGAAGAGAACGGTTTCGCCGTTTGCGGTTCCCGACGCTAAAAAGTGCATTCCTAACGTTGTTTTACCTGTACCCGGTCCGCCTCGAACCAGATAAGCACGACCGGGTACATATCCACCATGAAGCACTTCGTTGAGTCCTGAAATTCCCGTCAGTAGTCGATCGTGAGTCATCTGTAAGCCATCTCCCCTCATTGCCTAATCCTGATAAAACGTGATGTAATGTGCTTTTTTTGCTGTGCGGGAGTTGACTGTCCGTTGAGGGTCAGAAAGTTCAGGCTTCATGGGGTGAGTTACCTGTCTCTTTTGGCTACGCTGCCTAGCAAGTACAAACTGAATTAGAAACGAGAATACCAGTAAGGACTTAAATGTTGCGAAAAACAAAAGGAAAATTCGGCAACCATACCCTCACGAAGCAATTGAACACCTGCAATATTTATTAGCAAAAAACGGAAATTGTCACATTCTGAGACAAGATACTCAGAATGTGAAAAGCCATTTTTCAAAATTTATCGGCTTCTAATCTGGCTCTGTTGGAGTTGCTGCATCATTTGTTCTTGCGTCAATGCTGGCTCTTTGCAACTTAACCCCTGGCACACTAGCGCCACAGCGTTTTCTGGTAAAGCATCAATGACAATTAGCGCAGTTGTGGGCAAGTATTGGGTTTCGAGCGCAGTAATTTGCTCGATCGAACTCCGAACCAGTGTTTGATTGCGAAACCAATCGAGTGCACCAAACAAACTCGGACAAGCAGAAGGTGATTGTTCCATCACGCTTGCAAACGCTTGTAAGGCTTGCTCTGCTCGATCGAAGTAATCTAAGTTCTCAGTTAGTAATGACAAACGAACTAAATTCGCGATCGCAATGCCATTTGCCGCAGGTGTCGCATTATCGGCATAGCTCCGCTCCCGAATCAGTAAATCTCGACTCGCATCTTTCGCTGTGTTGTAATATCCACCTTGTTCGATGCTCCAAAGATACTCGTCAAATTCATCTTGAATCCGAATGGCTGCTGCTAGCCAATCTGTCTGGTTCTCTGGCGCATCGGATCGAATGCTCCGTGTGGCTTGATGTAAATCGAGTAGAGCTTTAATGAAGAGAGCAAAGTCTTCAGCTTGAGCAAGTAGCTCAACTTTGCCGCCATAATTTAGGCGATGGAAGCGCTGATTGATCCATTGATTTTGCAGAATGAAATCTGCGGCTTGGCTGGCAAGTTCTAAGTATTCTAACTCTCGAAACACCGCATACGATCGAGCGAGTCCCGAAATCATTAAACTATTCCAAGCAACAATCATTTTTGTGTCGGTAACGGCTGGAATTCGTCCTGACCAAGCAATAGATTTTGCTTCTTCTGCATTCCGAGCAGGCGGAAACGGATCACTCACACAAGCTCCATATCGAACTTCAAACAACTTGCTGAGGGCAGTTTCAGCAGTCTGTGAAAGTTGGTTAGAGTTCTGGCGTTGTAGTACGATTTTGCCTTCAAAATTTCCAGCAGGAACAATTGAGAACTGTTCCGATAGCTCTGTGAATTCTTCCGAAGTTAGTAACGCTTGCAGTTCTGAATAGCTCCATACATAGAAAGCTCCTTCTTCGGGTTCTGCATCTTCTGGAGTAACAAAACTATCGGCATCTTGTGCGGCATAAAAGTAGCCTTCGGGTGCAGTCATTTCGCGTTTGAGCCATTGAGCGGTTTTCGCGATCGCTCTTTCAAACGCAGGTTCTTGCACGCCCAATGCCCAGAGATTTGCTAAATATTCGACAATCTGCCCATTGTCGTACAGCATTTTCTCAAAGTGCGGAACTGTCCAAGTCGCGTCCACGGTATAGCGATGAAATCCGCCTGCGACATGGTCAAAGATGCCACCTAAAGCTAAATCTAAGCCGCGTTGAGTCACTGCTTCGCGCGCGTCATACCGATCGAAGTCGAACCGAACTGCGTGCAGGACTGCATCCGCATAGGGAATCATCGGAAATCTTGTACCAGGCATTTGTGCCGATAGAATCCCGGTACTATATTCCAACCCCAGTTTTAAGAGTTCGTCGCTTAAAGTCTGAGTGGGAAGCAGAACTGAGTTTTGGAGATTTGTGAGAATTTCTGATTTGACTCCATCGATCTTGGCACGATCGCTGTCATACAAGCGCCGCAACGTCTGCAAGATTTGCAAAAAACCAGGACGACCATATTTGGGATCGATTGGGAAATACGTTCCGCCATAGAACGGGACTAAATCGTCTGGAGTTAGAAAAATATTTAAGGGCCATCCTCCTTGTCCCGTAAGCATTTGCAGCGCTTGCATATAAATGCTGTCGAGATCTGGGCGTTCCTCGCGATCGACCTTGATCGGTAAGAAATTCTCATTGAGATAGTCAGCGATCGTCTCATCTGAAAACGCTTCACCCTCCATCACCGTACACCAGTGACAAGAAGAGTACCCGATCGAGAGAAAGATGATTTTGTTTTCTCGGCGCGCCGTCTCGATCGCATCTTCGCTCCAAGCCCACCAGTTGATCGGATTGTGAGCATGTTTGCGTAGATAAAGGCTTTGGGCATGGAGTAAGCGATTCGGCATAGAGGGGTGAAGAACACGATTTCAAAATTGTGCTTGAAATCCGCAAATTCTTCACCCCTCTGAGCTAATTTGAGCTTATTTTGCTTCTCCCCGCAAAATCGCATTGCCGTCTTTGAAGTCAATATCCTTGATATCCAGACCGCGCAGCTTCATCTCGATATTGAGTTGTTCCTGCACTTTGGCAGCAGGGATGCCCAAGCGATTGGCAACTTCTGCGATCGTAAAACTCATATTCCCAATCTGGATTTTTGCATTTTGATCAAACCGTAACTTGCCATTTTGCATTTCTGGTTTGCCTTCAACGCCGATGTAAACTTTGCGATCGCTCATCGGAATTTTTTGCGTAATTTCAGATAACAAGTTTTGCTGTTTTGATCCCAGTCCGCTATTTTTTAACTCCTGAACATCTACAACCGCTCCTGTTTTTAGCTTGTCATCTTTCAGCGAAGTATGAAATCCTTTCACAGAGTTTGGTAAGGGTTGACCGCCACTTTTTTCAGTGATCTTTGTTACCAAAAGATCATTCAATTCCTGAGAATTTAGGGCAACTTGTACATTTGGATTTGGGCTGGAAGGCTTGTCAGGCAAAGCATTAGCAACAATCTTTGTATCAGGAGAAACCCGATTGGGTTGTGGAATTGATTGAGCTTTCTCCTCAATCTTTTTTTCAACAGCTGCCCCAGACTTTTGAATTTGGGCATAAGTTTTGGGATTCTTTTCTCCCTGCGCATACCATTCGGGTAATTGTGTCAACTGTCTCCAGAAATAATAAATTCCTGACGCAGTTCCAAGCACAATTCCCGTCGTGATCAATAGAAATAAAACACCAGATTTCTTCACAGCTACCTCAAGTCAATCTTGTAGGATCTTCAGTCAATCTATTATGTAAATTCGAGTTAATCAATCACTTGTTCAGATAGTGCACTGATACGACCTATGCAACACGATCGCGCTTAGGTCGCTAAAATGTAGAAAATTCACTGGACTGGATTCATGATTCCTACCGTTATTGAAACCTCCGGACGCGGCGAACGCGCCTTTGATATCTACTCTCGACTCTTACGGGAGCGAATTGTGTTCCTCGGTAGCGCGATCGATTCCGATGTCGCCAATTTGGTCGTAGCTCAACTGCTGTTTCTCGAAGCCGAAGATCCCGAAAAAGATATCTATCTCTACATCAATTCTCCGGGTGGCTCGGTGTCAGCCGGGATGGGTATTTATGACACGATTAAGCAGATCGGCCCTGATGTCTCGACGATTTGTGTCGGTTTTGCGGCTTCGATGGGCGCATTTCTCCTAAGTTCTGGCACAAAAGGCAAACGGATGAGCCTGCCTCACTCGCGGATTATGATTCACCAACCGCTCGGTGGTGCTCAAGGACAAGCGACGGATATCGAAATTCAAGCGAAAGAAATTCTGTATCTCAAGAAGCGCTTGAATACGATTCTCGCGGATCACACAGGTCAACCGCTTGAGCGAATCGAACAGGATACAGAGCGCGACTTCTTTATGTCTGCCACAGAAGCGAAGGACTATGGATTGGTGGATCAAGTCATCGATCGTAAGCCTTCTGCTACTCGTCCCGCAGTTGTGAAATAGTTTGTCAATTTCACTCTGGTTTGATTCTGTCTCGCTGCGATTCCATCTCGCCCCGGATTTTCATTGACGGGTGGGATGGAATCCCAGCAAGAAGACCGAAATGATGAAGAATAAAGTGAGAAGGTAATTTGATTCACGCTTATTTGAAATTGCTATGACTCAAGTTGAAGGTGCTGTTTTTTACGATCGCTCATCCTGGGGACGCATCCAAGTCTCAGATGCTGATCGCCTCAATTTTCTCCACAATCAAAGCACCAATACATTTAATCTCAGAAAACCCGGCGAAGGTTGCGATACTGTCTTCGTCACTTCAACGGCTAGAACGATCGATCTCGCGACGGCGTATATTTTAGAAAATTCAGTCATTCTGCTCGTTTCGCCTGGTTTGACTGAAAAGCTGATGAAGTTTCTCGATCGCTATATATTCTTCGCAGATAAAGTGAAACTTGCTGATATCACTGCCGAGACTCAAACAGTCTCAGTCTTGGGTTCAAAGAGCCATGACATTGTCAAAGAACTGGGTGCCGCCGAGTTGATCGCTCAGCCTTACGGAACGCACTGCCTTGTCGATGGAGTTCGGATTGCAGTTGGCAGTGGACTTGCGACGGAAGGATATACCTTAATCAGCGATCGCTCAATTGATCTCAATGCAAAGCTCAAAGAATTGGGCGCAACTGAAATCGATGATCAAACTTGGAATCAGTTGCGGGTTGAACAAGGTCGTCCGATGCCAGGAGAGGAATTGACCGATGATTACAATCCTTTAGAAGCCGGATTGTGGCACACGATTTCATGGAATAAAGGGTGCTATATCGGACAAGAAACCATTGCCCGTTTAGATGCCTATAACGGCGTGAAGCAAAACCTCTGGGGCATCAAGCTCAATCAAGTGGTTGAGCCTGGAACAGTTGTGACGATCGCGGATGAAAAAGTTGGAAAAATTACTAGCGTTGTCGATGCGATCGGACTTGCCTATATTCGCACCAAAGCAGGTGGAGCAGGATTACAGACTGATCTCGGTGAGATTGTTGCACTCCCGTATTTGACGCGTGAAAAACAGAATTGAGAGATAGGGAGAAATTTAAGCCTGGATTCTCCCGATTTCCCAACTGGCTACGGACACAAGACCCGGACGATAAACTCTTAGAAAGTGTTTAAAAGGTAATCTTTCAGACACATTCACCCGCCCCCGGACTGAAAGTCGGGGCTAGTTGAACGAAGTCCACTGAAGGGACTAAAATTCAATCAGAATGGGGTCTTCAGTCCTTTTCAAAGGACTTCGCACTGTTAGCCCCGAATTCATTCCGGGGCGAGATAGAACGCAGCGAGGAAACATTTGATACTTTTAAAACACCCTTTTAGGGTTTCTAAGCTTCCACCAGTTGATTCTCTTGTCTCAAACAAGCCTCAATGAATGGATCAAGTTCCCCATTCATTACGTCCTGAACGGCAGTTGTCTCTACATTCGTTCTGAGATCTTTCACCATCTGATAGGGATGGAAGACATAGTTGCGAATCTGCATTCCCCAAGCCGCCTCAACCATATCGCCTCGAATCTCCGCGATCTCTTTGGCGCGTTGTTCTTCTGCGATGATCAGCAGTTTGGCTTTTAGATATGCCAGTGCTTTCTCTTTGTTTTGAAGCTGCGATCGCTCCTCTGTACAGCGCACTGCAATCCCTGTTGGCTTATGGACAACTCGCACAGCCGTCTCAACTTTGTTAACGTTCTGCCCACCTTTACCGCCCGCGCGAGAAGTCGTGATTTCTAAATCCTTCTCAGGAATATCTAACTGCACCGATAAATCAATCATCGGCATCACTTCCACGCCAGCAAAGCTCGTCTGTCGCTTGTCATTCGCATTAAACGGCGAAATCCGAACTAAGCGATGCGTCCCTTTCTCGACTTTGAGATAACCATAGGCATAGCGCCCATCGATCTCAAGCGTGGCAGACTTAATCCCCGCTTCGTCTCCTTCGGAAATTTCCATCAAATGAACTTTATACCCATGAGCTTCGCCCCAGCGGGTATACATGCGTAACAACATCTCCGCCCAGTCTTGGGCATCTGTTCCACCTGCACCTGCATTAATGGTCAGAATCGCGCCTTTGGCATCGTAAGTGCCAGACAGCATTTGTTGCAGTTCCCACTGGTCGAGATCCCGTTGAAGCTGCTGTGTTTTCGCTTCAGCTTCTTCGAGTAGAGACTGATCCATTTCGAGTTCGAGCAATTCTAAAGTCGCTTCAGCGTCAGCGAGATCAGATTTCCAGCGATCGAACTGTTCGAGGTGAGATTTGTAGTCGTTTAATTCTTGAAGGATGCGTTGTGCCTGGGTTTGGTCGTCCCAGAAATTCGGTTGAGACGCAATTTGCTCAAGATCTTGAATTTTTGCAGTCAGAGCAGGAACGTCAAAGATAGTCCTGGGTAGTTCCCAGGCGCGAAGTGAGCAATTCGACATTCCGCTTTAATTCAACGGTATCCATACTAAACAAGCATAAAAGAGCATTCCTGATTGTAGCGCCGATTTCGCATTCAGTGCCAAAGTCCAAAACTCTAGAGAATGATCCAGAGTAGAATCCCGATCGCGAAACTTACACCGATCGTAATGAATGTCTTTTTCAGTCGCTGCAAAATCGGCTGAACTTGATAGCTCACTACTAATCGATCTTGCGCGAGAATTTCCGGTGGCTTTTCCCACATCTGCCCGTCATACCAGCCCGATTCCTCGTAAAAGATCGCCGTATCACTTAACCGCCGTTGCACATACGCCCAACCCAGATAGAGCCGCACCAGCGCCAAACCCGGAATCACAAACGCTCCAGCCGATGCAAATAAGAGAAATTGGGGTAAATGCTTTGCAGGCGGAAAACTCACCGCAGCGACAGGCGCAGCGACGAGCCAGCTCAGTGCCCAGAGAATGACAACGGGCTTGAGATAGGAAATGCGATCGAGCGTTGCCCAGCGGAAAAACCAAGATTCCTTCAGTTCTTGATATTCATTGAGCGGTTGCTGTTCGTCGGGAACTGGACAAGTGACAGAATTCATGACGAAACGGAGAAAGTAGAAGGATATTCGTAAGTATAAAAGACTTATCCTAACTAAGGGAACGAAGCAATTTTGGATTTAGGCGTAATCTGCTGCGATATGGCGGTGAGGACATTTCTATCTCAGAGCACATGAATTTATGAGGTCAATTGAAAAAAGACGATTCCGATGGGTCGCAGTGGGTCATCCTTGATAAGCCTCCTCAATCCAGAATTTCATCCCAAAATCAGATGCTTTTTCGGAAATCTAGAAAAAAGCATCGGAAGAAACGACTGAAAATACCTGAAGATTTGTAAACTAAATAGTCAGGCAAAGTTAGTGCCATATTTTCTGAGGAAACGGTATGAAGCATCTGGTTACAGTTGAGCGCCTGTGTTTGGCAGGACATTCGTTGGCGCTGGCTTTTGGATTAGCGGGATTATTGCTGGTGCTGCCCAATCCAGAATTTATTGCATCTCTTCCGACGGTTGGGCAAACCGCGTTTGGGTGGAGCATGGCGAATGGCGGAGTCGGGTATATCCTACTCGGGGCTGTGACGGTAGCAATCTATGCTTACCGGACGCTCGGAATACGGCACTGGCTGACATTTATGCTACCTGCAGTGATTCTTTCTTTGGGTAGTGAATTGCTGGGAACCAGTACGGGATTCCCGTTTGGTGCGTATGGTTATTTGAATGGGTTGGGCTATAAGATCGCAGGTCTTGTGCCCTTCACTATTCCCTTGTCTTGGTTCTATGTCGGATTGTGTTGCTATGTGCTGGCACGATCGGGCTTAGAAAGCATTGGACTGCCGCTTTGGGCGAAATTGGTCGGCTCGATCGCGCTCGGTTCTGTATTATTAACTGCCTGGGATTTCGTTCTCGACCCGGCAATGAGTCAAGCGCCTTATCCTTTCTGGGAATTTGGTGAAGTCGGTGAATTCTTCGGGATGCCTTACCGAAATGTCACAGGCTGGTTGGGAACGGGTGCAATCTTTATGTTTGTGGCATCGCTGTTTTGGGGTGCAAAGCCGTTGAATTTGAATCGCGCTCAGTTGTCTGTGCCGCTGATTGTCTACTTGATTAACTTTGCCTTCGGAGCAATCATCACCGTTACTGAGTTGGATTCGCGCTATTTAATTCCGACTTCGATGAGTATTGTGTTGGGTGTCGTTCCAGCGATCGCGCTTTGGTGGATGACGAAGCCTGCTCAAGGGGTTGAGTCTGCGTTGTCTGGAAATTTGACACGCGACGTGCCGACGGTTTCGGTGGGTGTCGGGCAGAAGTAGCGGAGATGGGGAGATAGGGAGATGGGGAGATAGGGGAAAAGTAAAGTCACTCCCTCTCTCCTTCTCTCGACCTTTCCTGCAATAATGAACAGCATTTGATTTTTAAGGGGTTGGAAGGTTGACGAACTTCATCGGACAGACCGGAATCTATTGCCTGGGATTAATTGATTCCCAGGCTTTTGTATTTCAGGATGTGTTTTTCCTCGTACTGTTAGCAATTCAAATTCCGGCGGCAGCAATTTTACTCTCGCGATTGCTCAAAGGGGCTGTGCGTCGTCCTCCGCTTCAACCTCAACTGCCGAATCCAAACTTTTTCGGAGCGGTGAGTGTCGTTGTGCCGACGCTGAATGAAGCCGATCGTATTGCGCCTTGTCTAGAAGGGTTGACTCGCCAAACGTATGAGGTGCGCGAAATTACGATCGTGGATAGTCGATCGACCGACAAAACTCCGGATTTAGTCCGAGCCGCACAAGCGACTGATCCGCGATTTCGATTGATTAATGATCCTCCGCTGCCTTCAGACTGGGTGGGTCGTCCTTGGGCATTGCACAACGGATTCTTGGCAAGTTCTTCTCATAGCGAATGGATTTTGGGGATTGATGCTGATACGATTCCGCATCCGAGTTTGGTCTGTAGCTTGCTCGAAATGGCGAATCGGGAAGGATTCGACCTGATTACCCTCTCGCCCCGGTTCATTCTCAAGTATCCCGGCGAGCTTTGGTTACAGCCTGCTTTATTGATGACCTTGGTGTATCGATTTGGAGCAGCAGGAGAAGTCGGAAGTTCTCCGGAGCGAGTTATGGCGAATGGGCAATGCTTCTTTTGTCGGCGATCGCTGTTAGAAAAAGTCGGCGGCTATACCAGCGCCAAAGGGTCTTTCTGCGATGATGTCACCTTAGTGCGAAATATTGCAGCAACGGGCGCAAAGGTCGCTTTCTTAGATGGTGCCAACGTTTTGAAAGTCCGCATGTATGAGGGCATGAAAGAGACGTGGGAAGAATGGGGTCGATCGCTCGATCTCAAGGATGCTTCAACCTCGGCGCAAATCTGGGGGGATCTAGCATTTCTCACATTAGTCCAAGCATTGCCGATTCCATTGCTGATTTTAACCGCTGCGATCGTTGCTTCTGGAAATACAACCTTGCCTGCTTTGATCACGTTGGGATTGAATGGAGCCTTGATTGCGATGCGATTGGGATTGAATGCGGCGATCTTGCAATCTTACGATCGCGCTCAAGCGAAAGGAGCAGGATTGTTCTGGCTGTCTCCGTTCGCTGATCCAGCCGCTGTGTTTAGAATTTTCCTCTCGTCTACTCGCAAGCCAAAAAGCTGGCGAGGTCGAACCTATGGGGGATAATGTAACGCTCCTAGGTTTGGCTGGCAGTCTTGTTGCGGGACTCGCAACTGGGGCAGGGGCATTGCCGATCTTTTTCATCAAAGAAATTACGCCTCAAACTCAAGGTGCACTTCTGGGGTTTGGGGCGGGAGTGATGTTAGCCGCGACTTCGTTTTCCTTGGTGATTCCGGGAATAGAAGCGGCTGAGAAACTGGGTGCAAATCACTTGAGCGCAGCCGCGATCGTCGTTGCTGGAATCTTATTGGGTGGTGGGTTTCTCTGGTTCGCAAATCGCTACTTTCCGCATGAGCATTTTATTAAAGGATCGGAAGGTTCAGCCCAAGCGAATCGATTGCGGCAGGTCTGGCTATTTATCATTGCCATTACGCTGCACAACTTTCCAGAGGGATTGGCGGTTGGCGTCGGATTTGGCGGCGGCGATGTTGCGAATGGAATTGCGCTGACTTTGGGAATCGGATTGCAGAATTTTCCAGAAGGATTGGTTGTGGCGATCGCGCTTTTAGGAGAAGGATATCGTCGCCGCAGTGTGTTTGGAGTAGCGTTGTTAACGGGATTGGCAGAGCCAATCGGTGGCGTAATCGGTGCAGCAGTCGTGTCGATCGCTGCAATAGTTTTGCCCTGGGGAATGGCATTTGCAGCGGGCGCGATGCTATTTGTGATCAGTGATGAAATTATCCCTGAGTCACATCGATTGGGAACAGAGAAGCAGGCGACGGTGGGCGTGATGATTGGATTTGTGTTGATGTTGTTTTTGGATGTGGCATTGGGTTAATTGTTCACCCCACTCCCCACTCCCCATTTCCCCACTAACGTGGAGCCGTAATACTCTGAGCACTGGGCGATCGCATATTCTCATCATTCAAGTGATACATCCCCGACCAGCTTGCTAACAATCGCGTACAAATTTGGCGAATATGCTCCTCTTGATTCAAGGTCATTCGCCAATCTGCAGGCAGACCGATCGTGCTATTCAATGCTCCCGATAGCGCACCTGTTAAAGCAGTGACTCCAGGAACCTGATATCGCGTCTGAGCCGCCCGCAAAATCGATAATCTAAAATCTCCTGCCGTGCTGAGAAAACAATAGAGTGCAAGTGCGATCGCGGCATCTCCAGTCGTCGCTTCACTCAAGGTCAGAATTAACTGCACCGCATCTTCTAATCCCACTTTCTGTTGCACCATCGTTTCCACTTGCTGCAATCGCTGAAGTCTGGGAATTCCTTCGGGTGGAGCTAGCAATGCTTCAAACATGGGAGAAACTAAACGGCGCGGATTGAGATCGCCTTTCAAGGCTTGAGCGATCGTGTATCCGATCGCTAAGAGATCTAACTCTGAGATCAGCAAATTTTGCCAAACTTTCAGAACAGTTTGGAGATTCTGCCGCAGTTTTGTAAAGTCATCATGGAAATACAAAAATACGGGGAGAAGCGCGATCGCTGCTTCCGCATTCGTCAGGGGTTCTCGGAAAATCGGATCGCTAGAATTCTCGATACGACTGGGATCAATCAAAGATTCTGCATAAAACTCCATTAGATCTTCTAGAGAATAGTGACGCGACGGCAGGCGACCCGATGCCTGAATGCCGATCATCTCTCCCATAATCGCGCCCATCATTGTTGCTTGAAATCGATAGAGAAGTGCAGATTGCATGATTATTTTCCGAAACCTAGTGTAGAATTCTCGCTGATTTGGTTCATTTCTCACCGTTTTTATTCTGCAACTTTAGCTCCTCGCCATGCGTCCCATGATTCGTCTTCAACTTCTTTCTATGATGCCAACCCGATTTATCAAATCGCTGTTTCTCTTCACACTCGCGATCGCTCTTACGGCTACGATTATCCATCCTGGATTGAGCCAGACTCCAGCCCGCAACATTATCCGCCTAGGAAGCCAAGGGGCAGATGTTACCGAATTACAAAGTACCTTAAAGCTATTGGGCTATTATGGCGGCTCGGTCAATGGTGTATTTGATGAAAGCACTGCTCAAGCCGTCCGACGCTTTCAACAAGTCGCTGGACTGGATGCAGATGGCATTGTTGGCGCTGCGACCTGGAATCGCTTATTTCCCTCCAATGAACCTGTCGCGCCCCCAGCGAATCCTGATCCCACTGCGCCACGTCGGGTTGAAACTACTGCACCCGCTTCCACCGAGTTTCCAATTTTAAGACGCGGAGCCACGGGTGAAAGTGTGCGGGGACTGCAGAGTCGATTAAGAGCGATCGGCGTTTATGACGGTGAAGTCGATGGGGTCTTTGGAGCCGGAACCGAGGAAGCGGTAAAAGCGGCACAGCAGAAGTTTGGACTCGAAGCGGATGGTATTGTCGGCGGCGCAACTTGGGCAGCGATTTTGCGGTAGGTTGAGAGAAATATTGCGATCGGTAACATGGAGTGAACTTTAGTAAAACAGGTGCGCGACTCGAGGATGAGGATGCTACTTTATATTCAAGACACAAGAGAAGTTCAAACCCTTCTCCCAAGCCGATTAAAGCCCGTGTCTCCCGCTTTAATCCCTCGCAAATCCTGAAAGATATTTCACCGATCGAACTTCACCTTAGTCTCAACTGCACTCAAGATTCTCACTTCAATTCCGCTTTATTTGAGTCGCAAATTTGAACTAGCGAAAACTACAGCCTGGTTCGGCTGATTCGGGGAGATTGTTGATTAGACTGTTTGCGATTTTGTCCACCTTATTTGTTGTTTGTTCGATACACCTTGACAACTTAAGTGACCACCATTTTTTCAGGGTTTGGCGACTTGCCAGACCCTTTGACATGTTTACCGCAGTTCGGCTTCGCGCGTTTCTAGCTGTTCACTACAAATAAAGCTGGTAGAGAGTGATCCGCGTCTGGATTCTCCCCATCTCCCCAGGGCTTTTTCATAGATTACTTTTAAAACATTCTCTCAGGCTGGAGCTTCACCAACATGAGAAGCGATCACCCAAGATGTTTTAATCGACTAGCACGACAGGACTCCGTACTAACGAGTCTTAATATCTGAGATAGCATTGCGCGCAACTCCTGCGATCGCGGCATCTGAGGCTTTCGGCAAATGGTGATATTTTCCGCCTGCTTGCTTCGCCAACTCTTTCGCGAATCCAGTTGAGATAAATTTATTCTCGGTGTCAATGACGAGCAACTGAATTCCCAAGGCGCGAATTTTTGCGGCAAGCTCTAACAGTTCACCTTTGATATCCGGCTTTTCACCTTCGGGCAAAGTTTCACCGAGCGATCGCGCCAGCGGAATATTGCCTCGACCATCGGTAATTGCCACAATCACGACTTGTCCAATATCGCCGGACTGTTTTGCATTCAATCCGACTCGAACTGCTTGGGTCAAGCCATGTGCTAAGGGAGAACCGCCGCCGCACGGTAAGCGATCGAGTCTGCGTTTTGCGGCTTCGATCGATCGCGTTGGCGGTAATAAGACCTCAGCTTGCTCACCTCGGAAAGGAATCAGCGAAATTTGATCTCGGTTCTGATATGCCTCGGTGAGTAAGCGCAACACTGCACCTTTAGCAGCATTCATCCGATTCAGTGCCATTGAGCCAGACGCATCGACCACGAATACAATCAAGGCTCCAGCCTTTCGAGCCAGCCGTTTCGCCCGAATGTCACTTTCTTCAACGAAGACTCGCTTACGACCGGGTAGGACTTGATCCGCGCGTTGTCTTCTCGATCGCTGATAAGGAGCCGCTGTTCTCAAAGTCGCATCGACAGCAATCCGACGCACTTTGCCTTTGGGCAACATCGGTTTGATATATCTGCCTCGATCTTCTGAGAATACGATCGTGCGACTTCCCGATTTTCCTTGCCGCGTTGCCATTTGAGCAAAATAGAGCACTTCAGGATCGAGAATTACTCCTTCAGGATCAAACACGAACTCTTCGGGAATGTTCGGTGTGTCTTGTTCAGGTTGATCTTCCGATTCGTCTTCTGGATCGTCTTGGTCTTCTTGCTGGTCTTGCTCTTGATCCGACTGATCTTGAGGCGGGGGAGGTGGCGGTGGCGCTTCTTCAGGGGGCGCCTGTTGAACGATCGTCGATCGCGGAATGATCACTAATTCAACTGCTTTTCTCAAATCTTCAGCATTTACAGCAGTGCGCCCGTCTAAAGCGGCATGAGCTTTTGCCACTCTTAGAGCAAACAATTCGGCTCGATGCCCTTGCACACCGCCTCGCACGGCTTCAGTGACTAAATATTCAATTTGCTCTGCACTAATCTGCACATCTTTCAGCCATTCGCGAGCCAAAATAATCTGCGTTTTCAGTGCGTCAATGTCTTCGGTGTACTGCGTTAAGAAAGCCTGAGGCGAATCAGAATAGCGGGTGGCTTGTTCGACGGCTTGAATGCGATCGTCTAATCCCAATACCATGTCGGCTGAGAGTGAAATGGCAATGCGATCGAGTAAATGCTCTCTTAAATTTCCTTCTTCCGGGTTGTAGGTTGCAATCAACAAAGGTCGGCAAGGATGTTGAAAGCTAATGCCTTCGCGCTCAATCTGATTGCGCCCATCGGTCAGAACAGAGAGCAATAAATTAGAGATTTGATCATCTAATAAATTAATTTCATCGACGTACAATACGCCTCGATTTGCTTCAGCCAACAACCCAGGCTGAAAAACCGTTTCACCTTGCTTAATCGATTGGCTGACATCAACTGAACCGAGCAACCGATCTTCAGTGACCCCCAAAGGAATCTGCACAAAGGGCGCGCGAATAATTTCAGTCGGCACTTCTTCAGGGCTGCCGTATTTCTCCAGCGTAAGATCATCCCACTCAGAGATCGCATTAGGTTCACAGTTACTAATCGAATCTTGAACCACTTCGATCGGGGGCAATAAGGCATGAATCGCGCGTGCCATGACGGATTTTGCTGTGCCGCGTCGTCCAGCAATCACCACGCCACCTAAGCCTGGATCAACCGCTGCCAGCAGCAGCGCTAATTTGATCGCTTCCTGCCCGACAACGGCAGCAAGAGGAAAAGCAGTCACTTGGGAGTCGATCGTAGAAGGCATTGAAATTTCGGATATTTATCTTGATCCACAATACCAAGATCCGGGAAGTTACGCGAACTCGCCCGGTCAGGTAATCCGATCAGGTGAAGTCCTAGATCGCGAAACTTTTTATAGTGAATCGAGAAGGACTGCCCCGAAGCAAGGGCTAAGAGCCTCCTGGAAATCGTAAAGACTGTTCGTCATTGCACGACAACTGCTCGTACAGTGATCTGTACACAAATCAAGAAAATACCTCTTTACAGCAGCGACATGATGTCGCTGCTTTTTTTGGGCACACTGATTGAATGTTTCCTGCTTTCTCCGATCGTCGAATGACTCATCCTGCAAATGCTGATGCGATCGAAAATGTTCTCGACAAGCTACCGCCCGAAGCAAAACAGTGGGCGGAAAGTTTGCCGTGGAATCAGCGACGCTATGTGCTTTCGCTCTGTCACTTGCTGTGTGCAGCTTCGCCAGAGGTGCAAGCTGAATTTTTAGATGAATATACGGCAAATGGACTGATTTCTAAGCTGATCGAAAATCATGAGATTCGGCAGAAAGTCAAAAATAATCTCGATCGCTTTCACATTACCACTGAGCTATCTGAACGCTTATTAAGAGGATATATTCGACAGTTCTATATTCATTCCGCTCAAGATGCGAGAAGGCAACCGGAATTAATTTTAGAATCAGCACTCCGTGTCGTCGTCAGTACTGAAGAAAGAAATAATATTTTTAACTATGTTCTAGGCTTTGAATTGGTTAAATTATTGTTTCGGATGAGCTGGTTACAACACGAAAGACTTTACAGATTGCAACATAATCAAGAAGAATTTATCACACTGTATTTAAAACCAATTCAGCGCACTCATCGGCTTAATCAGATCATTGTGCCAAGAGACGAAAAGCTCTTTTTTGCCCGCCGTGACTACTTTGTCGAGCGACCCAGTATATCAGATAAAAAGTTGATAGAACTCGCGATCGCAACGTTTACAACTGAAGCAATTATCCAGTTTGGCTTCTCTGTTATTCGACATCCGGATGCAGTCGTATTTGATCATGATTATATTTTCAATCGCGATTCTGAAGCGGTTTTCCCCTACTGAAAACTGTAAAGAAATTTGAATTCAAATATCACTGTAAATTCGACTGTTCAGTCTCCAGATAGACGAAATCGTTTGCCAAAAGAAATTAATCTCAAACCTATCAGGATCACTCTCATACTTCTCATAAAGCAACAGAGTTGGTGATCGTCATTCTGGAATTTTATTCGGTTGAAATTCAGCTTATTTTTGGTGCTGCACTTTGCTGCGGGGTCAATTTTTTACTGTGAGGATGACTTGTGAAACTTCATTTATTAACCTGTGCTGTTACTGTTAGTTCACTTCTTGTTTCAGCCATTAGTGTTCGTGCTGCGGAAACCCCTAATCTTGTTGCTCAAATTCCCCCAATCGTTCCTGCAAATCCTCAACCGCTTGAAAATAATGCAGGACAAGTGACCTCGGTTTCGCAGTTATCGGATGTTCGACCGACGGATTGGGCTTTTCAGGCTTTGCAGTCTCTAGTCGAGCGCTATGGCTGTATTGCGGGATATCCCGATCGCACGTATCGCGGCAATCGGGCTTTGACCCGATTTGAGTTCGCGGCAGGATTGAATGCTTGTCTCGATCGCGTTAACGAGCTAATCGCAGCTTCAACGGCAGATTTAGTCAAGAAAGAAGACCTCGCAACGCTGCAAAGGCTTCAGCAAGAATTTGCAACTGAACTTGCAACCTTGCGCGGACGAGTCGATGCATTGGAAGCTCGCACTGGAACGTTAGAAAGGCAACAATTCTCAACGACCACAAAACTTCAAGGTGAAGTGATCATTGCCGCTTCCAGTGTAGTCAGTGGAGACAATGCCAATGGAACCGAAGCCGAGCGAAATCCAACGCTTGGTTATCGAGTGCGGTTGAATCTCAATACCAGCTTTTCTGGGCGAGATTTGCTCACGACTCGAATTCAGGCAAACAACATTACGCCTTTGGGGCAGACGACTCAAGATGCCACAAGTCCGACCGGAGTGCGCGGCTTAGGAGTACTCGGTACGAACATGGGGCGACTAGAGTTTGATGGAGATAGTGGTGGATCAGCGAGTATTGCACTCCTCCGCTACCGCTTCCCATTGACAGAGAGCACCGATGTTTATTTAGCAGCAACCGGAAATGGCTTTGTAGACTTGGATGCGTCTTCACAGCTTAATCCTTACTTTGATGGCGGTGCAGTCTCCCTGTTTGGCTTGCGGAATCCGATCTACAACTATTCGGGCGGAGCAGGCATTGGTGTACGTCAAAGGATTGGGACAGCGGCTGAGGTCAACTTAGGCTATCTCGTTCCGAATGCTTCGATTCCCACTGATAAAAACGGCTTGTTTAATGGTCAATATGGGGCGCTGGCGCAGTTGATCCTTAACTTGAGTCCAAGTTCACGGATTGGGTTTACTTACATCAATGCGTATGCTCCATTTGGTGCGAATCTTCAGCCGGATGATCCGTTTAACCTGAGTGCAACGGGAAGTAATCTCGCAAATAGTAACTTCGATAGTGCGGTGAGTATCAACGCCTATGGAATTTCTGGAAACTTCCAGGTGTCACCGAAGTTTGCGCTAGGTGGATGGGTTGGCTATGCCAATCATAATTATATTGGGCGCGGGCGTGGAGATGTTTGGAATTGGGCGGTGACTTTGGCGTTCCCTGACTTGTTTAAGCAGGGCAATTTGGGAGGCTTATTGGTTGGACAAGAGCCAAAATTGACGCGGAGTGATTTAGGATTTCGCGATCGCGATACTTCTCTGCACTTGGAAGCGTTCTACCGCTATCGCATCAATGACAACATTTCGATCACACCCGGTGTGATCTGGGTGACGAATCCAGACTACAACGAGAACAATAACGATGCGGTGATTGGTGTTGTTCGGACAGTTTTCTCTTTTTAGTAGATCTCAAACTAGGAGCAGAGAGTGCTCCTAGTTTTGACCTTTAGGACACACAGCTATGAACTCAATTCTCAAAGCAACTTCTAAATTTCTTCCTTTACTCGGTCTGTTGTTTTTTTCAGCTTGCAGCAATTCAAATACACCCACTGCAAATAATGCGCCCGCAACTTCAGCCAGCTTCACTGCTGCGAAAGGCTGTAAAAACATTGGAATTCTTTTGCCTGAATCAGATTCTTCAGCGCGCTATGAAGCATACGATCGTCCTTTGTTAGAGCGGGAAATCAAGAAGGTCTTGCCTGACGCAACCATTCAATATGCCAATGCGAATAACAATGCAGATACTCAACAAAATCAAGCGGATGCAGCTTTGACCAAAGGCGCTTGTATTCTCGTTGTTGATCCCAATGACAGTGAGAAAGCATCTGCGATCGTGCAAAAAGCAAAAGCAAGTCAGGTTCCAGTGATTGCATACGATCGCTTGATTCAAGATCCAGATGTGGCTTACTATGTCTCATTCGACAATGTACGAGTCGGTGAGCTGCAAGGGCAGTACATTGCTGATCAGTATCGCAAGGGAGCGTACGGCTTAAAGCGCGGCGCGAATCTAGTCATGATCAATGGCTCACAAACGGATAGCAATGCGTTGCAGTTCCGAGAAGGAGCATTGAAAGCTTTGCAGCCATTAGTTGATAGTAAAGACTTAAATTTGGTGTTTGATCAATATACGCCGAACTGGGATAGTGCGAGAGCACAATCATTGATGGAAGGAGTGTTGACGCAGCAAAAGAACAATGTTCAAGCGGCTTATGTTGCCAATGATGGTTTAGCCAATACGGTCATTGCAGCATTGAGAGCGCAGAAGCTAGATGGAAAAGTGCTAGTCACAGGTCAGGATGCAACTTTGACGGGCATTCAGAATATTCTGACAGGCGATCAGGCGATGACGGTTTATAAGCCGATCGCAAAAGAAGCGGAGGCAACGGCGCAATTAGTTGCAGCTTTGAGCAATGGCACTGATCCAGGAAGTTTGGTGAACGGACAGACGAATTTGCAGCAGGGCGGAGGACAAGTGAAATCAGTCTTGCTTGCTCCGATCGCAGTCGATAAGACGAATGTTCAGCAGACAGTTTTTGCAGATGGATTCTTGAAGAAGGAGCAGGTCTGCAATGGGCTAAATGGGGATACAACTGGACTTTGTAGAAGTTAAAAGCTGAGATCCTCGGAAGTTGGAGTTCTGAAAAAACTCCAACTTCTCGTTTACATAGAATTCTTGCAACTACAACATCTCTATGAGTAACTCAGTTTTATCAACACAATCAGAAGCGTCTTCAAGCTCAACTCGACCGACGCTAGAACTCCGCAACATCTGCAAATCTTTTGGAGGGGTACAAGCTCTCAAGAATGTCGATTTTGAAGTCTATGCGGGCGAAGTCGTGGGTTTAGTTGGCGATAACGGGGCAGGAAAGTCTACGCTCGTGAAAACCATGTCAGGCGCTTATGTGCCGGATTCGGGTGAAATTTTTCTCAACGGAGAGCGAGTCTCGATCGCTTCACCTCAAGATGCGACCCGTCTCGGCATTGAAACGGTTTATCAAGACCTCGCGCTCTGTGACAATCTCGATGTGGTTGGCAATCTCTGGTTAGGGCGAGAAGCCTATCGCTGGTTGATTCCAGGCGTTCTCAAGGTTCTCGATGAGACTGAAATGGAGCGCCGCACGATCGAAGTTCTCAAACTCCTGGATGTGAAAATTCCATCGGTTCGCCGTCCGGTTGCTGCCCTGTCAGGTGGACAACGGCAATGTATTGCAGTCGCGAAAACGATTCTGCGATCGCCGAAAGTTGTTCTTCTCGACGAACCGACCGCAGCTTTAGGTGTGGCTCAGACTCGCCAAGTCCTCAACTTGATCCAACGGCTCAAACAACAAGGCTTAGCAGTCGTCGTTATTTCGCATAACTTACATGATGTCTTTGAAGTCTGCGATCGCGTGATTGTCATGCGGTTAGGACAACGAAGTGCAACGTTTGACATTCAGAGTTCTACATCAGAACAAGTTGTTGCTGCCATCACAGGCGCAGAATATCGCGATCCTCAACCCGAAATATTATGAAAACAGATGCGAACGATCGAGCTTCAGCGAATGCTGAAATGAGCGATCCACAAAGTTCTCGATCGAAATTTACTTTAAGTTCTCTGATGCGGGGTGATCTGGGATTTATCCCCGTTCTCGTTACGCTTGCATTGATCACGCTATATTTTCAACTTACAACGAGTGGCATCTTTCTCCAAGCTCGGAATCTGACGAATCTGACTCAGCAGATTGTTGTAATTAGTATTCTCAGTACTGCTGCTGTTTTAGTGCTTTTGCTCGGCGAGATTGATTTGAGCCTAGCAGCCGTCGCACAAGCTTGTGCAGCCATCATGGCGACGCTTTCGGTCTATCAAAACTGGGGCGCAATTCCGTCGATTTTAGCCGCGTTAGTCGCAGGCGCAATCATTGGGTTAGTCAACGGCTTTTTTATTGCAATTCTGCGCGTCCCGTCGTTTATTGTGACCCTAGCAGGATCGATTGGATATGCTGGATTCTTGCTATTAGTTCTAGGGCGACAAACCACGCTGATTGTTCGTGATCCTGTGATCCGATCGCTGGCTCCCACTTACTTAAATCCGGTTTTAGGTTGGGGAATTCCGATTGTGCTCGCGGCACTTTATGCGATCGGGGTCTGGTATGAACGGCGGAAACGGCTGCAAGCAGGATTGCCTGTGAAACGATCTCCAACCCTTTTGGCTCAAGTTGCGGCAATTTTCGCGATCGTATTTCTGATCGTGTTCTTGTTCCAGACTTATCAAGGTGTGCCGCAATCGGTGATGATTTCGCTTGGGATTGTTGTTGCGCTCTGGCTAGTTCTGAGAAAAACGCTGTTTGGTCGGCATCTTTATGCGGTCGGTGGGAATGAAGAAGCGGCAAGACGGGCGGGCATTAATGTCATTGGCATAAAGATGGCAGTCTTTACATTGGCATCGATGCTAGCAGCAGTCGCCGGAATTATGCTGACTTCACGGAGTACAGCAGTCGCGACTCAGATTAGTGCAACGTTATTGTTAAATGCGATCGCAGCAGCAGTCATTGGTGGGGTTAGTTTATTCGGCGGTCGCGGCTCAGTCTGGGCGGTCATTTTAGGCGCGCTTGTGATTGGGAGCTTGGACAATGGACTAGATTTGCTTAACCAAGATCAGAGTGTAAAGAATATTGTTCAGGGAATTGTGCTAGTTCTAGCAGTGACAGCGGATGCATTAGTTCGTCGATCGAATCCGATACGAGGCAAATAGCTCTTAGACCAAAAGCTTGGTTCGTGAATTTCAAGCGATATCGATCTATAGCAATCCTGTTTGATTTGTAAGATCTTGCAATTTGGGGGAATAGGGAAAATACTTCCCCATTCCCCTATTCCCCCAACCGATTTAAGACTGCAATAGCCAAATGCTCGATAGAGCACATCCGAATGCTGATTCCGAAACATCGAGAACTTTGCGATCGCCCTAAATAAGAAATAAAAAAGAGCCTACAGACTGCAAGCTCTCTAATCTTTGAGTAAACGAAATCAAGCTAACTAACCTAACAGGTAGGCAGAGCGAAGTGCCCATAAAATTAGCACGCCGATACTGCCGAGAATAAGAGCCGCAGAAATAGCAATCACAAGCGGACTGTCTGCGCCCTCGAACTTCATAATCCCACGATTTAGGTCTGACATGAGTGCAACACTCCGTAACGTTTAGTAAAAGGTCGATGATTTTCCTTTAGGGTAATTCACAGATTTTTCTGTACCCTTCTTTCTCAAGCATTATTTTATCTTTCTGCTCAAATAAGTTTAAATAATCTCCGAATCTTAACCGAATTTTTGCATCAATTTTGCACTCAGCGGTCAAGATGGTAGGGCAAATCACACCCTGCCCCGGAATGACTTGGCTCAGCATCACGATCGCGCTTCTGACCACCGTTCTCATCCTGCTCGAAATCGCCCTGAGACTTTTCTTTGGTTTTGGCGATCCGCTGCTTTATGTCGCTGATCCTGAGATTGGCTATCTGCTCGCTCCGAATCAGTCGGTCAAGCGGTTTGGCAACCGGATCGAAACCAATCAATTTTCCATGCGATCGCCAAACTTCGCCCTGAAACCCGAAGCGAAACGAATTTTACTGCTTGGAGATTCGATCATTAACGGCGGCTGGTGGACAGATCAAAAAGATGTCATTTCCGAACTCATGCAGCGATCGTCGGCTGCGAATGGCAAACTTGAAGTTCTAAACGCTTCCGCAAATTCCTGGTCGCCTCGGAATGAATTAGCGTATCTCAAACGATTCGGAACTTTCAATGCAGAAGTAATTATTTTAGTCATCAATACCGACGATTTATTTGGAACGCAGCCCACCTCTTTAGGAGTCGGACGCGATCGCAACTATCCCGATCGCAAACCGATGAGTGCAATTCAAGAAGTCCTCGATCGATACCTTTTACCTGCGCCCGCCATGCCCGAAGCATTCAAAAAAATCCAGGCTGAAGGCGGCGATCGTGTCGGCTTAATCTTAGATGCGATTCGAGGAATTCGCGACCTTGCACATCGCAACAATGCAAAATTCGTCTTAGCAATGACCCCGTTGTTGAGAGAATTAACACCGCCAGGTTCGCGAGATTATGAAATTGTTGCCCGAAAACGATTAATGGATATGACTCAAACTGAGCAAATTAAGTACATTGATTTCCTAACGATCTTTGCAGGCGCAGCAAAATCAGCTCCCCCAGAAACACTTTATCGAGATCACATTCATTTAAGTCAAGGTGGGAATCAGATCGTCAGTGAATGGCTACTTCAAGCAATTTAATCGATCTTTTCGATGATCTTCGGCAAGCTTGAGGAATGTTCTTGATCGATCGTGAATTTAGTACAGCAAGGTTTCAGAGGTTTGAAGAATGGCTCTATTAGGGATTGATATTTCGGCTTATCAAGAAGATGTCAACTGGGCAACGGTTGCGAGCCAAAGCGTCTTTTACGGATTTGCGAAAGCGACAGAAGGTGTCACTAGTCGCGATGAGAAGTTTGCCCGAAATTGGGCAGGAATGCGATCGGTCGGAATTGTCCGCGGAGCATATCACTTCTTTCGTCCGGGTCGAGATCCCGCTCAGCAAGCCGATAACTTTTTGAAAACAGTGCAAACGATCGAAGATTTCGATTTACCTCCAGTCCTCGATCTAGAGATCAATGATGGACAGAGTGCAAGTGTGGTCATCGATCGAGCGTTGAAATGGTTAGAAATCATTGAAGCGAAAACAGGACGCAAACCGATTCTCTACACTTATCCTTCGTTCTGGGAAGATAAACTTGGCAATACCGCCAGATTCTCGGAATACCCACTGTGGATCGCAAACTTTGGGACACCTGGAAGACCGTATATTCCCTCAGCTTGGAAGCTTTGGGTATTTCATCAATATTCGGAATCTGGAACTCTACGCGGCATTGTTGGAAATGTCGATCTCAATCAATTTAATGGGGATTTAGATGGACTGCAAAAGCTGTTGAAAGGTCGCATTCCGTTAAGACAAGGCTGTGAAGGCAATGTCGTTCAAGAAATGCAATCTTTACTGAAAGCTCAAGGCTTTGACCTAGGCACACCAGATGGAGATTTTGGACCCAAAACGAAAGCGCAAGTTGTTGCTTTTCAGAAAGCAAAGAGCTTACTCACTGATGGCATTGTTGGAGCGGCGACTTGGAGTGCGCTGCAAAAAACTAGCCCAAGCGTTCCTCCTGCACCGCTGCCCATTGATTTAATCAATGTCTGTAAATCCTACCGAGGTGCAGCTCATCAAGATTCATCTTTGAGATGGTTACAGAGTCAAATTCCGAAATCGACCTTGGATGAGTTTGCTAGACGGTGGAGGCAGCCATAGAATCTACCCGCAGTACTAGGGTGAATTACTCAAGAGCCAGCGCGATCGTCATCAGTCATTGAAACAAAGAATCCTTGCCAAACGATAGAACTGGCAAGGATTAATCTTTGGCTGCTAGAAGTTTTTTTCGTCTGTTTCTTGTTGCCAACAGCGTTCTAATAGACGAACTTCTGAGTGTTCCCAACAGCGTTCAAGTTTCTGCACTCGATTCACATGCCGGAACTTCTCAAAGCTCCAAATAAACGGGCGCTCGGAATCGAATAAATGTTGATTGAGATAGTCCCACCAGGGGAAATGGTTGAAGGAATTCATGCGATGTGTGAGTAAGCGAGGGGGCAGAAAATCGGACAGTCACCTATCCAAGGGATGAGATTGAGAAACTGCTCCCCAGTATGGCACCTCAAAATATTGTTTGACTAAAAGAAAGCGTTAAGATGTCAGGGTTTTATTGCTTTCTTAAGCAGATTTTGATTGCACGAATTCTCGCTTACCATAGTAAAGTTACGATCGCTAAACTTGGACAAGTTGGCTAGTTGCTACAACTGTTTCACGTGCCCATGCGTCCGCAGCTAGAATCTCTTCAAGCGTTGGGGTTGAGCGGTTTTGAGTGGTGTAACGATCGCAGGTTGTTTCAATCAATCGCGGAATGTCCAAGAAGCCAATTTTTTCTTCTAAAAAGAGTGCGACTGCTTGTTCATTGGCTGCATTCAAGACCGCAGGCATACAGCCACCTGCTCGACCTGCTGCATAAGCAAGCTTCATGCAAGGATACTTCGCGTGATCCGGCGCACGGAAGGTTAAGGTTCCGAGCTTCACAAGGTCTAAGCGTTCCCAGTTCGTCGGAACGCGATCGGGATAAGACAAGGAATACAACAAAGGCAAGCGCATATCTGCCCACCCCAGTTGAGCTAACACCGAAGTATCTTGCAACTCAATCAAAGAGTGAATAATGCTCTGTGGATGAATCACAATTTCGATATCGTCATAGTCCACGCCGAATAGATAATGAGCTTCGATCACTTCTAAGCCTTTGTTCATCAGCGTGGCAGAATCGATCGTGATTTTGCGTCCCATTGACCAATTCGGGTGTTTGAGTGCATCTGCAACCGTGACCGATGCGAGCTTTTCCACGGGCAGATCGCGGAACGAACCACCTGAAGCGGTGAGAATAATTTTTCTCAGACCTCCCTCAGGCACACCTTGCAAACATTGGAAGATTGCAGAATGTTCTGAATCCGCAGGCAGCATCTTCACGCCATGTTTTTTCATCAAGGGCAGCACCACAGGCGCGCCTGCAATGATGGTTTCTTTGTTGGCTAAGGCAATGTTTTTCCCGGCTGCGATCGCGGCTAGAGTCGGCAACAATCCCGCACATCCCACAATCCCGCTCACAACTGATTCTGCATCGCCGTAGCGCGCCACATCCACCACTCCAGATTCGCCAGATAAGATAATCGGCTGTGGAGTCAAGTCCGCGATCGCGTCTTTCAATTCCGTCAATTTGCTCTCATCACAAATCGCAACAATTTCGGGACGAAAAGTGCGAATTTGTTGGGCAAAGAGTTCGACATTCCGCCCGGCCGCCATTCCGACAATGCGAAACTGATCAGGATGCTCGGATACGATATCCAGCGTTTGTGTCCCGATCGATCCGGTTGAACCAAGGAGGGTGATTGCTTTCACGGGTTAGTTGTTTGACACTTCATTCCGTATTTTACGGGCTTACGGGGATCAAAGGAAAATTCAAACCCTGACGATATGACTAACAGAAATCCTCAGCCTCGTCTTGCTTCCCTAAAAAAAAGAGTGAGGCAGAAAACTCACCTCACTCTTCATCACAATTCTGACCAATCTGTTTTTAAGCAGCTAAGTTCTGAGCGACAAAATCCCAGTTGACCAAATTATCCAAGAAGTTCTTGATGAAGGCAGGACGTGCATTTTGGAAATCCAAGTAGTAAGCGTGTTCCCAAACATCCAACGTCAACAAAGGCTTTTGACCATGCACCAGAGGATTCTCTGCATTCGGAGTTTTGGTCACTTTTAGCGTACCGCCATCGTCTACCAACCATGCCCAACCACTGCCAAATTGAGTTGCAGCCGCATTGCTAAACTCTTCTTTGAACTTGTCAAGGCTACCGAATGCAGCATCGATTTTGGCTGCCAGTTCACCTGTCGGTGCGCCACCGCCGCCTGCTTTCAGGCAATTCCAGAAGAAGGTGTGGTTCCAAACTTGAGCCGCATTGTTAAATACGCCCACTTTCGAGGAATCCCCAAACGACTGTTTGATCACATCTTCTAGCGATAGGCTTTCCATCGGCGTTCCTTCTACCAACTTATTCAAGTTGGTAACGTAAGCTGCATGATGCTTGCCGTAGTGATAATCAAATGTTTCTGCCTTCATGCCATATGGCTCAAGTGCATCTTTTGGAAACGGTAAAGGGGGTTGTGTGAATGCCATGTGTCCAGTTCCTCTCTAGATCTAAAATCTGCCGTCGATTGCGGGGCAGAAACATTACTTAACCCTGAAAATTCTATCTCAAAAGCGAGGGGGCAAGGTTAGAATCACACCGAAAACCAAAAAAGCCCTGTCCACTAGGCATGGACGAGGGCAATAAATCAGGGTGCATCTACCATTCCTTCTTCCTAGAATTTACGCTTGTTCTCCGGAGACTCTGGGTGGGAATACTTAAAGATGAGACAAAGTTTTCTTGAACTTTCAGTAACGTTTAAGTAAACGTTCAGTCTACTCGTGGAGTTGTTCGTCAGGATGCCCATGACTTTGCTATCGATCGCGTCAAAATTTGCAATGCTAATAGGTGTGATCGTGTAAATTCAGAATTTTCCCTGACCGATGACGATCATGTGCGGTTATTAGAAATTAGGATCGAATTGTCTTCAGGTGGGGGCAAGTCGAAACCAGTCAGGTTGACGGAGGGTGTCGAGTGAATCAGGAGTTCTACATTTCTGTTACGCCAGTTCGGGGCGATGAATATTTGGTGAGAACAGAGCGCGTCTCACCGGGCGTTCCTTTGGCGGAGGAACTCGTCACTTGGCAAGTCGAAGAGTGGCTCGAACAGGCACGTCAATTGATGCACGATCCGCTGTTGGGAATTCTGCGGGGCAGAATGGGATCGCTCAGTCCATCGGCAACGGGCAGTGATGCGCTCTCTCCCAATCTCGTTGAATTAGGTCAGAAACTCTACAATGCACTATTTCAAGGGACGATTCGGGATAGCTGGGTCACAGCGCAGGGGATCGCGCAGAATCGCCGCGAAGGCTTGAGATTACGATTAGGACTGAAAGGCGATCGCTTGCCGCGTTTGCCTTGGGAAGTGCTGCATGCGGGGGCACGTCCTTTAGCTACGGGAACTGATGTTGTGTTTTCGCGCTATCAGGCAGCGTTTGCGCCGATGGGGACAATTTTGCAGCCGCATCGATCTGCGACGGTAATCGATGCCAATCAGCCGCTGAGAATTCTCATGGTTTTGGCGGCTCCGACGGATCAAGAAGTCTTGGAACTCCGCCGAGAAGCGAATCATTTGCGCGATGAATTGAAAGAAGAGGCAAATGGCAAAATTGACCTGACGATTTTGGATCAGCCTGGACGTGAGCAATTGACGCAAGCGTTGGAGCAAGGGCATTATCAGGTCTTGCATTATGCGGGTCACAGCAATTTAGGTTTGGCAGGCGGAGATTTATATCTCGTCAGCGATCGTACTGGACTGACTGAGGTTCTCAGCGGCGATGATCTGGCTGGATTGCTTGTGAATAATGGCATTCGTATGGCAGTGTTTAATTCTTGCCGAGGGGTTTATACGGCGACCGCTGATCCAACGAATGAAACGGAGTCGAGCAATTTAACCGATGCCTTGCTGAAGCGGGGAATTCCGGCGGTTTTGGCAATGGCAGAACGCATTCCAGACGATGTGGCATTGACGCTTAGCCGCTTGTTTTATCGCAATTTGAAGCAGCGCTATCCGATCGATTTAAGTCTCAGCCGAGCGCGTCAAGGATTGCTGTCATCTTATGGCTCAAATCAGTTGTATTGGGCATTGCCGATCCTTTATCTGCATCCTGATTTTGATGGCTATCTGCAACCGACTGCGCTGCCTTCAATGACGAATGCAGGACAAGAGCCGCAACCCGCAAATTTTGCATTTGATCCCCTCGCGATCGCAAATGATCCCGCTGATTTAGACGAGGCGGAAATGTTGTTTGACGATTTAGAATTTGCTGATCCTGAAGATAGCGATCGTCAAGCGGTGCTCGAATTACTGCAAGAACTGCATGAGCCAACCGAGAATCCTTTTTCTCAAGCTAGAGCCGCAGAACCATTCTTTGAACCACTCTCAGTGACGACTGACGAATCAACGCTGCAAAATCCCGAGGATTGCCTCGCAGTCGGTCGAATGCGCGCCCAAGCTGAGAATTTGACGGGGGCGATCATTGCGTATGGTCGCGCGATCGAGCTTGATCCGCAATGCGCTGAAGCCTTCAGTGAAATGGGCGTCGTCTTAGAAAAATTAGGCAGTCCAACAGAAGCGATCGTGGCTTACAAGATGGCACTTCAGCATGAGCCGAGTTTGAGCGATGCCCGTCGCAACCTGCAACGACTGGAAACCGCGCACAATTTGGGCAGTGGGAGCAATGGCGGCGCAGTACAACCGTCACCTAATCCCGTTGTGCCTGAACTGCATGTCGAGGATGTGACCTTCGAGGAGCCGATGCCGAATCGGATTTTCGGGGAGATGAAAGCGCCCTCTGCTCCGCGTCCTCGTCGTCCTTGGATTGTGGCTGGTATTTTAGGAACGGCTGTGGCGGCTGTTTTGGGAGTTTGGGGCTTTTCGACTTGGCGCGCTTCGACGACTCCTTCTCCGAGTGAGTTGATTGATAATATCAGCCAGATCAATCAATCTCCAGGCGCAAATGTCAGTCGATCGAACAATCTGGTTGCGACTGCGACGACTGCACTGGCTCAGGGAAATCTGCGTCAGGGACAAGATGCGATCGAAGAGTTGCTGAATAATGGTGAATTAGTGGCTGCGGAGACGGCGATTCAAAATGTTCCTGCCGACAAGCGACGCGATAATCCAACCGCGAATTTCCTATTGGGACGAATTGCTTGGCAATCGGTGCAGGCGAGGAAGAGCAATTACAAATTAGATGATGCTCAGCGATTTTTTGAAACCTCGCTGGCAGGGAATCGTACACCTCAGACGCTAAATGCTTTGGGGTTTGTTTACTACGCTCAAGGTAATTTTGGTCGTGCCGGAAGAACTTGGCTCAATGCTGAGAAGCTGGCAGCACAGGCAGGAGATGCAGGCAAACTGGATCGACGTACGGCGTTGGCTGGGTTAGCATTAGTTGCCAATAAAACAGCGCAGTCTCAGACGGGAAATCAGCGCAATCAGCTGAGACAGCAAGCAGTAGCAACCCGCGATCGTTTACTGCGAGAAGCAGGGCAGGACTTTCAAATCAGTGGCTTGAGTAAGAACTGGCTCTGGAGTGAAGCTGCGATCGCCGACTGGAAAGCATTGATTGCTGTGAAATAAAACAGCAAAACTTTCTGTTGTTCGGTTTTCTCAATCCAAACTGCATTACGCTTGCCGACGGATATCCAACATTTCTGCCAAGCTAGGATCTTGCATTTCCAATGCATTCTCTTGTTCAGAAATAGGGACAGGCGGAGGAGTCGATCGCTTGAACGTTGCTTTCGCAGTTGCTGCGGCTTGTCGAGTTGGAGGCGTTGGGAGATTCGCTTGCGGAATCGGCATTCGAGGTCGGCGTGAACTGGTCATTTCGCGCGATTTTACAGGTTTCGGTTGAATGACGACAGACCTTGCCGGGGTTTTAGGGCTTGATTTCACAGGTCGCAACTGCTTCGCCAGCACGACGGAAGTCAAGGCGCAACTGCCCGCGACGATCGCTAATAGTCCAAATGAGCTGGCAGGAGTCGGGATGTGCGAATTGGCTTGTGGAGCTTTGGCAGTGGCTTGAGGTTTGGGTGTTTCAAGCGGAGCGGAATTGGTGTAGGTCAGTCCCCGAGCAGCGAGCCAGCCAAAGTACAGAATTGCACCCCAAGTTGCAAATAAGCAGATGAAGGGATGGCGTTGGGCAAAGTGCAGCAAGAAGCGAGAAGTCGATCGTTTTGCAGTAGATGGCGGCTTCACAGCTTTTTGACGTGCAGATTGTCTCACAGGGTGTGGGCGGGTGACAGATTTCAGGGTGTTGGATGGATTGCCCATATTGAGTATCTTGCGTTCAACGTCAACAGTCGGTTTGAAATTGTACTACAGAAAATTTCTTTATTTGACTAATAATGCCCGATTCAGCGATCGCGCGCAACCCATCTAAAGACATAAACTGTATAGTCTTATTCGATCAGAGATGATCC
This sequence comes from Leptolyngbya sp. UWPOB_LEPTO1, assembly GCF_017302695.1. Lineage (NCBI taxonomy): Bacteria > Bacillati > Cyanobacteriota > Cyanophyceae > Leptolyngbyales > Leptolyngbyaceae > Leptolyngbya > Leptolyngbya sp. UWPOB_LEPTO1. Next base: position 381,968 of record NZ_JAFLCJ010000003.1, read on the forward strand.
CGTCAGAATGATCTAGGAAACAATAATTAACTTCCACAATCCCGAACCAAGAATCACCAGTGCAAAATGTTGAGGCAGTAAGTTTTGAATGGGTTGTCGCGCAATCTTTTGGGTTAAAAATACGCTGCACCAAAATGATCCAATGAGTGTTACTGCTTGTAAAAATTCAATCACAGCAGGATGAGCAACTGCGATCGGTAATGTTGCAATCAGTTCTGCGTTTCCTCCAAAAGTTGCTGCGGTGACGGGTAAAATTTGTCCAGCTTCGGTTAAGCCTAGATGTAAGTAATGCGCTAGACTCACGCCCAGAACCAGTGGCAGATAGCCATAAGCAAGTTCGAGAAACGGACGCGATCGCCGATTTAACAATCGCAGAATTTGGTGAAAGAGCAGTGAAATTGCTGCGGGAAACATCAGAGCAAGCATTGAAACGAGCGTATGAATCCCAAAGTGGTCTAAGTGTAGATTGATGCCGAAAAGTTGTTCAACTTGAGGCAGGCGATGTAAAAAAACGGCTCCAAAGAGAAGAAATAGTAAGCACACTTCCGAATAAGACGGATGATGTGTTGTCCATAGCTCGATTCCAGGTGGACGAAGGTTAAGTTCGACAGATCGATGCGGACAGGCTTTGAGGCAAGTCATACACAATACACAGTCTTTGTTGTCTTGCAGTTGAGCGGGGTGTGAATAGATCGGACAGCCTCCAGTTTCCATGCCTTCGCCTTTTTGAGGACCGCCTTTGTAGCATTGGTAAGTTGTGCAAGTTGCGGAACAGATGCCTTGTTGCGCTCTGAGTTCAATCATAGAAAGCTTTGCAAATAGACCATTCATGCCACCGATCGGGCAAAGATATCGACACCAAAATCGCCGCTCAAATAGCACTGAAAAGATCACGGCTCCGGCTGTGATCAAAAGTAATAGACATCCAGATAAGTAAGCTGTGTTTTCTAAGTTCCAGAGTTCTTCCCATAGCAAAATCAGGGTGAACAGTCCGAACAAAAACCATCCCCCCCACTTTTCGGCAGATTGTCTTGCCCAAGGTTGAAGCTTACGGGGAAAGAGCCAGAGCGAGATTTTTTGTGCGAGTTCTCCATAAATCATAAATGGACAGATTGCACACCAAAGCCTGCCGACAAATGGGAAGGAGATGAGAATCAGCATCCACCACCATGCCCAAAACAGATTTAAAGCAAAGTTGCGATCGCGCGTTTGCGGAGCAGCAAATAGCACAACAACTACGACTGCAAACACTCCCAAAGTAAACCCATAGTTAATCCGATCTGGCCACCAAGAACTTCTGAGAAACTGGCGGAGCTTTGGATAAGCGTTGAGTAGGTTGACTCGAAAGCGTCGATTTTTATCTCCGGCTGACCAGAAGACTTCTTCGGTAAGTTCTCTGCCTTCGGCTTGGGTAATGGCTCGGTTGAGTAAGTTTTCTAACTCTACATAATTGCCTGGAAAGTCATAACCTTGAAGTCGGCGCAATGCTTCTGGAGTAATTTTGGGTTTTGTAATGCCTCGCGATTTTGCTAGTAAACTCAGGTAGTAGTCTGCTTGCAGTGCAATGTCTGATTTTCTGACGCGCAAGGGTGGAACTTTGATCACATGCGTAATCAGTTTGCATTTCTCAAGTTGCGGCAGGACTTTTTCTGAAGTCATGATCAACCGCGCTTCATACGATCGCGGTTCGGGTTCGGGTTCTCCTTCGCGCGCGATCGGGGTAAATTGCCCGGTTTTGAGCAGTTGTACGAGCTTTTCTTCAAATTCGGGTGAGATGTCTTCGAGATTGTTCAGCATGAGTGTGCCGCGCCCAATCCAATCGAGCAATCCAGGTTTGCCCACTCGTCCAAAAAGCTCAGCCCCATTCGGTTGCATGGTGTTGCAATTGATTTTGATCAAAGGTTCTTTACGATCGCTCGAACCAAAATGAATCAATGCGGCGGAATTATCTTTTTCCAGTCCCGGCTCTCCGAAAATCAGCACCGAACCGCGATCGCTGGATGCCTTTTTAATTTCCTGTCGCAGTCGGGTTGCATATCGGCTTGTGCCAACAATGCCGCGTTTTACTTTCGGCACAAGGTAAGGTCGCAATGCGATCTGTTTTTCTCGCTCGTATGCGAGTTCTGCTTCGGCTTGTTCGAGTTGGGTTGCCAATTGTCGCGAAATGGCTTGCCCTAGTTCGGGAAATTGTTGAGCGATCGCGATAAATGCCTCGCGTGGAATTGTCCAAATCGTGCAATCGTCCAGTGTAATGACGGTTTCTTCTGCGACTTCATCTAAGAGTAATTCTTTGAGATAGACGATCGCGCCTGGAAGCAGGCTAGTTGCTTTGGCAGCACTGGTTTTACTAGTGCGATAGCTCTCTAGATGCCCGTTGTAAAGAATGTAAAGGGCGGCGGGCTGAGTGTCTTCAAGTCCGATGCGGCGATTTTCTTGGATTTCTTGTTCTTGGATCGATTGTGCGATCGCTAAAAGCGCTTTTTCACTCAATCTTGCGAATTCTGTTCTCGATTTTAGCCATTCGATTCGCTCTGAAGTATCCATGTGATTCACCTGGATTGTATTAAACGCTTCAATCCAGCATAGAACGACTTTAGGAAGCGATCGACTTTGCGGTTTGAGATTCGGTGAATTCGTTGAATAGGATAAAGAATTGTTGGAGCGAAGCGGTTTCGTCTGGGGAGAAGAAGCGAATGATTTTTTCCCAGGGCTGGCTGTAAGTAACGTTAAATTTTTGTTCGACCCAGGCTTGGAATTCGGCAAACTGCTGTTCTTGCAGAGTTTCGGGGATTCCAGATTGGCGACGGGCGAAGAAATAGCCTGAAAGAAAGGCGCTGAGATGGGTAATGTCCAGCTGTCCGAGATACATGGCGGGACGTTTTTCGATATTGTGGATTAAGTCAAAGAGATCCAGCATGAAATAGATGTTGTTCAATGGTGCGAAGAGTTCAATGATCATCGAGAACTTATCATTAGACTATCGTGAGAATTCAAGCCATGAATATGACTCTCAACCCTGATAATGAAAGATTTATTCAGACGCAAATTCAAACAGGCAGGTTTGCGAGTGCTGAAGAGGTCATCAACGCTGCCCTGGAAGTTTTTGCTGAACGAGAAAAGCGATTGACTGATCTGCGTCAGAAGATTCAATCTGGAACTGAGCAATTGAGAAATGGTGAGGGAGTTGATGGGGAAGCGGTTTTTGAGCGACTGCAAGCTAGAATCCAGCAACAGTCCTCTTCGGAATCATGAGTCACTATACGTTTTCACCTGATGCAATTCGAGATCTTGAAGAGATTTGTGATGGGCTGACTCTGGTTAATGCTGCTGTGGCTTCTCGGCTTTTTGATCGCATTCGACAAAAATGTAAGTTGGTGGCAGGTTTTCCAAATATGGGAAAGCGTTATGAGGAGCTTGCGCCAGACCTTCGAGGATTTGTTGTAGATAGCTATTGTGTGTTTTATTACCCACTGCCGGATGGGATTGAGATTGCCAGAGTAATTGATGGGCGGCGGGATATTGAGGCAATTTTTGGACAATTGGAAGAGTGAGTTTGAGCGATCGATAACAAATTTTAAGAAAGCATTGGATTAATCAGGAAAAAGATTTTATACCCTCGAAGAAGGAAGTTGGTACGGCATGGATTGATTGCGGTTTTGGGGGAGTTGGAGATGCAGACAGGTTTGGCTGTGAGATTCGCTCGAAAAAAGTATGAGCAGCAGTTTGCACGATCGTTTGAGCAGCTAGGAGCAGCGGCACAAAATATTTTAGTGTTTCATGGCGAAGATGGACTTGGCAAGACCGAGTTGATGAAATCGCTGGAAAAAGCGAATCGGGATCAGTGTGTTGTACTGAATGGCAGTGCAATGAAGCGACACAATGATTTGAGTATGGAACGATCGCTAGAGTTGCTGTTTTGCGAGTTGGCGCGAGATGGACTTGAGTTGAGAGATTTTGGATGGTCGTATGCCTATTACTTGAATTGGGCGCATCCGGGACAGGCGTATGATCCCAGCGATCGACAAGGGCGAGGAGATGCCGGAGATATTATCAGCACGCTCGGAGATTTGTTTGGAGCAGTTGCACAAGATTTAGAGAAACAGGTTCCATTCGCTGGAACGATGAGTAAGTTGGCTTGGTTTGCGCTGCGGTTTATGGAAAATCCGGGGCGGCAGAAGGAAATTTTGCAGCAGTTGAATGATTGTGCAGAACCTTACGAATTTTTGGAACTGTTGCCTAAGTTTTTGATGCAGACGTTGCGATCGCAGCTTGAAGATCAGGGGCGAAAAGTTGCAATTCTGATCGATGGCTATGAGGATTTGCTGGATCAGAATGGACGCTGTCTGTGGTTGGAGGAAATGCTGGCAGTTGAGAATCCTGCGGTGCTTTGGGTGCTATTTGCGAAGCAGGAGATCTCAGGATTCATGGCTGCTCAACAGGTAAAAATCGAGCCGTTGACGTATGAAGAGAGTTTGAAATGGCTGGAAGAATTTGGAATCGAAGATGAGGTGATTGCAGGGCAGATTGCGATTACATCAAAAGGAATTCCAGCGGATCTCAAATTGCGGGTTGAGATGTATCGGCAGTTTCCGCAGAGTCAGGCGAGATCGCGAGAAGAAGTGTTGCAGCAGTTGGCGCAGGGGTGGGATGCAGGGGAGGCAGAAATTCTTAAAGTGTTGGCGTTTGCGCGGACTTGGGATGTGGAATTGGTGAGTGCGATCGTGCAGAATCGGCAGTTGGGTGAGGTTGAAACGAGGTTGAAGCAGATTTTGGCATTGCCGTTTGTCGAGGAGCTAGAAGATCAGCTTTGGCGATTGTATCCTTTGATGAGCCAACATTTACAGGCGCGATCGACATTGCCAGAGCAGAAATTGATTCATCAGTGGTTGTATGAATTTGGGCGATCGCAACACTCTAAACAAGCAGATTTAGGGCGATTGGTTGAGGGGGTTTATCACGGCTTGCGAGGGATTGATCCTGAAGTTGTAGCAGCTTGGACGCTGGAGCAAATTGTTGTATTACAGGCGGAGTCTCGGCATACGGAAGCGATCGCTTTGATTCAGCAAATAGCACAGATGGGGTCGCAATTATCGGCAGAGTTGGGCGCGATCGCATTGATGCGGTTGGGAATGTCTCAGGTGGAATTGGGACAGACTGAGAAAGCGATCGAGACTTTGGAACAGGCGCGATCGAGTTGGGCATTGTTGCAAAAAGCGGAATCTGCTGAGAGTGCGACGGTAGAGTTTTATCTGGGACGGGCGTATTTGCAGAGTGAGCGGGTGTTTGATGCGGGGAATGCGGCAGAACGATCGAAACGATTGAGAATGGCGCTGTTTGGTGAGGAATCGTTGGAGGTTGTGGAGACGTTGGATCTGTTGGCGCAGGTATTCGATCGACGAAATGAGTTACCGAAAGCGATCGAACTGAATCGGCAGGCGTTGTGGCTCTATTCGGGGTTGGAGGAGCGATCGACGTTGCGGTTAATCAAGCTGATGCAGACGCAGGCGAATTTGATGTTGCGTCAGGATCGGTTGGATGAGGCGTTGCGGTTGTGTCAGGAGACGATCAAACTGGGAATAGAGGCATTGGGAGAACGACACCCGGAGGTGATTGTCAGTCGGGGGATGTTGGGGTTTGTGTATTTGCGGATGGGTGAGCGGAAGCTTCAGGCGGCTTATGAAGAATTGAGTGCTGCGTTGGAGTTGGGTGAGGAAGTTTTGGGAATGGATCATCCGCAAGTGCTGAACTTCTTGCGATTTTTGGGGGCGGTTTGTCGGAAGGCAGGAAAGTATGATGCGGCAGAGAGGTTCGCACAGCGCCACAATATGAGTATTCAGGCTGGAGAATTTGAAAATACAGTTGCAAGAGCTTTTCGGTTAAATGAGATTGGGCTTATCCTTTATCAGAAGGGTGAATATGGCAAAGTGGAACCGCTCTGGGTGAGATCGCTTTCGATTCGAGAGCAACAATTAGGGAAGACGCATCCTGATACAGCAATCAGTTTGAATAATCTAGCAGTACTGTACAAAGAGCAAGGACGATACAGCGAAGCAGAACCGCTTTCTCTGAAGGCGCTGGCAGTTCGAGAACAATATCTGGGAGAACAGCATCCTGATACAGCAAATAGTTTGAATAATTTGGCATTACTCTATGAATCACAAAAGCGATACAGCGAAGCAGAACCACTCTATCTAAGAGCGCTTTCGATTCGAGAGCAGCAACTAGGTAAGCACCATCTTGATACAGCCATTACTTTAAATAATTTGGCATTACTCTATGAATCACAAAAGCGATATAGCGAAGCAGAACCACTTTATCTAAGAGCACTGGCAATTCGAGAACAACAATTAGGTAAGCACCATCCCGACACAGCACAGAGTCTGAATAATTTAGCAACTATCTATAAAGTTCACGGACGATTTGATGAAGCAGAGGCGCTCTTAACGCATTCCCTAAAGGTTCGGATGCAATTGTTAGGAAAAGAGCATCCTTATACAGCTAACACTCTAAGTAATCTGGCAGAAATCTATAAAGTTCAAGCACGATTTGATGAAGCAGAATCGCTGTTGGTACAAGCAGTAGAAATTGCCAAGAAAGCTTTAGGAATCGACCACCCCGACACGCAAATTTACATCCGAAATCTTGAATTGTTGCAGCAGAAAATGCGATTGAACTCTTCCGACTCTCCTTGATTTCGCTTTCAAGTAAGAACATTCCTATCTGAACTACGATCGTTCTACCAAAAAGTATGAAAATTTCATCTTAAAGTGTGATCGTTCTATCTTGCGTAATGAATTGTCATCCAAAAAGTGTGGAAGTTCTATCTTTTTTGCTAAAAATTTCATCTTAAAGTGTGATCGTTCTATCTTTACTGGTGAATATTGTTAGAAAAAGATAGAACACTCTTACAAGAAGTGCGATCGTTCATCCAAAAACATAAAACGTTCCGCCTCAAAATCAAAACATTCCATCTCTGAGACAGAATGGTGCATCATTTTGACTGAACGAAGCCACCAAAACAGAGAATCATTCAACTTAGGATCGAAACAGCGCGATCGTGAACCTCATCATCAAGCGATCGCAAGTAATTCCCCCCTAAGATTGCTGATCAATGATGAGCAAGAGGAAAGTAACCAATAGATAAGTTGCCTCAACGATGTGTTGAAGTCGTCGATTCGATTAAACGATCGAGATCCTTTTGCATTTGCAGACGCACCTGCTGATAACACGCTTCCACATAAGCGTGATCGTTTGCAGCATCTCGTCCATATCGTTCAAATCGAATCGGAGCGCAAACTTGAGTATGAATCTGTATTGGAAAAGGAATGTTCGGCAGTGGGCCGATCGCTAAACCCCAAGGCAATCCCAGATAAATCGGAAACACGATCGGATCAATCCCAAACAGCCAAGGCATTCCCCAACGATGCAGTTGCTTCACAAGCGCATAGTAATCTTCGAGAACAATTAGCGTATCGTGAGCACCCCAAGAAATCGCAGGAACGATCGCCACCTTCTCCCGCAAAGCAAGCTTAATAAATGCTCGGTTCTCCTCTAAACAAATGCGATCGCGTAATCGATGTGGACGAAAAACATCATACGGGCCACCCGGATAGACCAACACATTCGCACCACTCCGCAAAGCCGCGATCGCCATCTTAGGATGAGCCTGAACCGCACCCACTTCAGCCGCTAATTTTGTCAAAGGTGGCGGTAATACGTTCCACATTTGCGGGTGCATCAATCCATAAATTCGGCGATCGTAGCCAAATCGGTGAAACCAGTCATACATCATCATGATCATGTCCGGTGCTGCCATGCCGCCATTGTGTGAACCGACAATCAAAACAGGTTCTTCAGTAGGAATCTGTTCCCAGCCGCTCGTCTGCACCCGAAAGTAATGCTCGTAGAACCATCCAAATATCGGGACGAGCGATTGAATGACTTGTGGATTGCGGAGATCTAATGACCATCCGGGTTCCCTAGACGAATGGGACTGTAAAACCATGTTGCTGATTACGACGGGTTGAGAAGCAAATATAATCCTAGAGAGCAGGATAAACCATTAGGTCGCTTGTAAGAAATTGAAACCTCAATTGGGATGAAACTACTTTTGATTCATGGGCTGTCTCGCAGTCCGTTTTCTCTACTCACTTTGGAACGGCGGTTACAACAAGCGGGATGGACAACAGAACAGTTTGCTTACGCGGCTGTTCTAGAATCCTATGATCAAATCGTTGAACGTCTGAGATCGCGGTTAGATGCGATCGCAGATCGAGAACCTTACGGAATTGTCGCGCACTCGCTCGGTGGATTGTTAACGCGATCGGCATTGGGAAAAATCCGCTCAGCCTTGCCCAAACAGATTGTGATGCTCGGAACTCCCAATCGTCAGCCTCGGCTTGCAACCTTCGCGAATCAGATTCCTCTGTTTCAATGGTGGACAGGTCAGTGTGGCGCAAATCTCGCAGATCCAGCCTTTTTTGACAAATTGCCTCCGCTCACGTCGTCCTATACCATCATTGCCGGAACCAGCGGTCTTAGAGGAGCATGGAGTCCCTTTGGAACAGATGTGAACGATGGCATTGTGGCATTGAATGAAACCTATCTGTCGAGCCGCGATCGCGTGATTACTTTCCCGGTGTATCACACGTTTATGATGAACGATCAACGCATTCAAGAAACCGTGGTTCAAGCATTCGATGGGCGTGTATAACGATGCTTCACACCGGGAGGAAAATACTCTGGATCACCTGTTGTTTTTAGGGTGATTTGAGGAAGTTGATAGGCTTGAGGAACATAGTTCGCAAATTCACTATTCAGCCGTTGTAACTGCTGCAAAATTGCGATCGCGATCGCTTGCTGTTTCTCTTCACTTGCCGTGACATTCGGTGCTAGCTCTACGACGATCGAGAAAATAGAATTACGATCGTCATCCTCTTTCACTTGCATGACAAACTTACCGGTGACCCAATCACAAATCGGAGATTGTTCGAGTCCGACACTGACATTTTCCGGATAGACATTTGCTCCAAAGTAAGACACAGTAAATGCCGATCGACCAAAAACATAGACAAATGGCAGGGGATGTATGCCTCGATCGCCTTGAAGTTCCTGAATCGGATCAAATCCTTGTGCTGCGAGAAACCCGATCATTTGCTCGTATGTGAGCACTCCTCCATTATCTGCAATGTGGTAGCGAATCAGCGGCAGTCCACTATCGCCAGAAAACAACAATGTTCCATCTTGGACTTCAAAGAATCGGCTCAACGGATCATACTGAACTAAAGTCGGTAAACGAGATTCCCCAAACAATTCACGAGCAGCATCGGGATGCTCTGCTAGCCAGCGACGAATACAAATACTCAAAGGCGTTTCATTTCCTAGCACACCTGCATCCGCAGTTCCATACAAGCTCGCAGAATCATAGTTAATATTCGTCGAGCCAATCCGTTGCCCAACCAGCGATCGCCAAGCTTCACTAAACACTTCTCCCGCCGATACCCATTTGATGTGATAGTTCTGCCAGGGAACTCCCTGAGCAATGCCACTATCAATCACATCTTTGAGAAAGGGCGGATATCCGAGTAAAACAACTTGCTCAAATTCTGGTGCTAATGCTTCTAGCACTCGAAAAATCTCAGCCTTTTGATTGCCAGGAGTAATCACGGTGATTGGATAGCCTTTACTTGCAACATGCCGACAGCAGCTTGCAGTAAACATTCCTCCGACCCAAGTTCCTAGCGCAAAACATACGATCGCGAGTGTACGTTTCTGATCGGCTTGAAAGCTATCGTGAAAAATCTGTTCAAATCGAGTAGCAATTTGAAATTCATCTGAGAGCGATCGAGGAAAAAAGCTCGGCTGTCCAGTTGAGCCAGAAGAGACTGCAATCATATCACAAGCTTCTAACTTGCCATTGCGGCAAAGTTGAGCCAGTGAATAACGTTTGAGGTAAGAAGATTTAGTTGTGAGTGGAAGGGTCTGAAAATCAGCAAAAGTTTGAATCGATGCTGGATCGATGTTGTGTTCTTGCAAAAACGATCGATAAGCCGGGACATGAGCTGCAACCGTCTGAAACAGCCGAATAACCTCTGTTTCTGCTTCGCCTGGAGTCGAGCGAAGCCGATCGCTCAGCGGAGTTGTGAGAAAGGATTGAAGCGAGGAAAGCATTGATTGTGATGGTGAAGAGTCCATGGGTAAGATTGAATCGCTACTGTTGCTCAACATTGGAATGGGTCGATGAAAATAGACGCTCTGCCAAAAGATGAGCAATGAATTGGTGGAATGCAGCCGCTAGCTGAGGATGATTTTTCTGCATCGCTTGTAAGTTTTGTTTGGAAAGACAATATAGACTGCTTCCTTTATCTGCGATCGCGCTCACCAAGCGAACACTATCTTGATAAAACTCAACTTCTCCTAGCACCGTACCAGAACTCAAAGTCCGCACCCGTTTAGGTTCTCCAGAGGTAGACTGGCTCAAGAGGCTCATCTGACCATTCTCTAAAAAATACAGCGTGTCTGCTGCTGCTCCTGGGGTAAATAAGATGTGATTTTCTGGGATCTGAAGTGGCTCAAGATAGCTCATAAATTGCCGAGTCTCTTCCTTTGAAAGCATCAAAAGCTCTGGGATTTGCAGAGTCAGAGGCAGAAATCGCCTTCTTCTCAATTGAATTGCTTTGAGAATCTGTTCTTCGCACCACTCAATTCCTCGATCGAGGTCAGGAAATCGACGACAGATCGGATCATCTTCGACTTTCAAACAATCATTCTGAATGAATTGCCGCTCAAGTTCAGGCGGAAGATGCGTAAAGACTAAATGTAAATCTTGTTGCTGGGCAAAGCGGCGGAGTTTGACAAAGCTAGAAACAGCAGATGAATCCAATCCATTAATCAGGTGAAAATCAAAGACGAGATAACGAATGGGCGTTTTCGCGCGTGCCAAGACATCTCGCACGTGGTTGAGGAATGTATTCGATGTGCCAAAAAAGATATATCCGCGAAGACATAAGATATAAATTTGCTGCCCTTGCTGACGCAGAATTCGCTGTTGTTGAAACGATCTCTCAAAATTACTAGGGCGATTGTTGCCAAACATCTCAGAATGGATTAAAGGCGTACGGCTATAGTTCACAGCAAAGATGAGACAAGCAATCACAAGTCCAGCCCCGACTCCTTGCAGAAAACCTGATCCAGCAATAATCACCAAAATCAAGATAATCAGCGTGTACTCGATCGTCGGTAATCTCTTCCGAGCGTTGTAGAGCCATTCAATCAAGGAGTTGAGACCAATATAGAACAGGAGTCCTCCCAACAGTGGCTTCGGAACAAAGGCAATCACCTCAGTTCCTAAAAACAGAAATGCAGCGCAAAACAGGCTAGCAACGATGCCTGATAATCGACCAGTCGCCCCGGCAGAACGATTCAAAACACTGCGATTAAAAGACAGAAAGCCGACCATTCCGCCTCCAATTCCGGCTGCTAAGTTCGCAACGCCACAGGTTTTCAGTTCTCGATTGATATCAATGTCTTGTTGGCTGATGAGTTCTAATCCTGTAGCATTCAGCAGTGTTGAAAGTGCCAGGACGCACATCATTGCGAGCAGGCTGGGAATCTCCTTCCACAAAACCCGCCAATCAATCTGCAACACACTTGGCAATCCAGTAAAAGACTCCTGCTGGTTGATGCTGGACGCTGAAAATAACCAATCTTCAGCTCTTGCTTGTTCTAAAGAAATTCCCATACTTCCCAGCACGAGATAGGTCAGCACAAACCCTGCAAGCAAAAATGCAGGAACGACAAGATAGTGGTTATACCGACTAAGAACGAGTTTGAGCAGCAGCGCAAATCCCGCAGCAGATAGCCAATGAAGCAAATGGCTCAAGTGAAATAAGGCGCTAAAATTTTCAAATTCTAAAGCTATCCCAGTCGTGACAACAAATCCACCGCGAATGATCAGCCAACCCGCTCCAGCGAGGAATCCCCCAATCACAGGGTAAGGAATAAAGCGAACAAATTGTCCTAGCTGTAAATAGTTCAGTCCGATTAAGAAAATACCAGACACAATAGAACTGATCACCAGCATTGTCCAGACAGTTGGTAAAAGACTGGGTGCATTGCTTAACTGAGATGCAATTGCGCTTGCCATCAGGGCGAGAATGGCAGAGGTATTAGAATCTGGACCTGCGATCGCGCAGGTAAAAGAACTCTTCAGCGCAACCGCAATCCCAACGATCGTGGCACTAATCAGAGCACTATAAATGCCAGCAGACAGATGAGTGCTCAGACTACCAGAGAAAATCAGCGCTGCGAAGGATAGACTATACGTAACACACACTAACCCAGAAATTAGCCCTGCCAGAATGTTCGGAAAAACAGGCGACTGGACGGAGCGGTTAAAGTATTTAGAAATCATCAGAGAAGCTTTGTCTTGAAAGTTCACGACAAACTGAGAGAAGGATCTGAACTTGATAGGCTCGTCAAGCCTTCCTGACGAATAGACTGTTGAGCGTCACAATCTATAAGGGTTTGAGCCATGAATCTAGTCTTCAACTGCTCTCTACTCTACAATTTGGTTGTCGTGGAAGGATCATAACATCATTATTTCCTCCAATTTACTACGGAATCGATCGGCTAACTTGAACTTAGTCAGTTGTCAACTGCTCGATTTCTAGCCCAATGCGAAAGAGGTCAAACAATGCTTTCGTCTTCAAAACAGGAAGCCAAGGGTACACCTGTGATTGCAAGTCTCACTGCTGGGCTGATTCTCGGGATCATCAAACAGCAATGCTTTCGTACTATCTGTTGAATGAAGCCGGATTGCTGGTTCTGGAATTGCCGAAAGTGATCTGGCAAAAAGTCTAAGAGAATAGGCAAAACTCAATCACTACGCACGAAAGCCTGGCGACTAATGGATAAAGTCGAGCTTAGGAACTTAGTACAAGTATATTTTCCTTGAATATAAACCCTACTAAAGTAAATCTGCTTTTAAAGGGTTTAATTGTATCTCAGGGAACAATTTGAATTTGTTCGCTGATGTTGTGTTTTCGACTTCAAACGCTCTTGATGTCGTTATGATCAGGGTTTGCAAGACTGAATCTTGAGAGAACCTGTGTTTGCATTGGTTAAAAAATGTAGTGAGGGCTTTGAACTCGTGAACTTATTTGATCAGCGTGATTCCGCCGCACCGCTTGCTGCAAGAATGCGTCCAAGAACGATCGATGAATTTGTTGGACAAACTGCGATCGTCGGTCAAGGACGCCTACTCCGTCGCGCGATTCAAGCTGATCAATTGTCATCTCTGATTTTCTACGGGCCTCCTGGCACTGGAAAGACGACGCTTGCTCAAATTATTGCGAACACAACGCAAGCTTACTTTATTGCGATTAATGCTGTTCTTGCCGGGATTAAAGATATTCGCGATGCGATCGCAACTGCGCAAGAACGGCGCAAAACCTTCAATCAACGCACAATTTTATTCGTTGATGAAGTTCATCGATTCAACAAAGCTCAGCAAGATGCATTGCTGCCTTGGGTTGAAAATGGAACAGTTATCCTCATCGGTGCAACAACCGAAAATCCCTATTTTGAGGTGAATAAAGCTTTAGTTAGTCGATCGCGTCTTTTTCAACTGAAACCGCTTGCTTCAGAAGATCTAAAGCAAGTCGTTGAACAGACTCTTCACGATTCCGAGCGAGGATATGGAAACTTGAAGATTCAGATAGATGCCGATGCGATCGCTCATCTGGTTAACATTGCGAATGGCGATGCTCGATCATTGCTCAATGCTTTAGAGCTTGCAGTTGAAACTACCCCACCGAATCAGCAAGGTATCATTCACATCACGGTTGCCATTGCTGAAGAATCCATTCAGCAACGAGCCGTGCTTTACGACAAAGAAGGCGATGCCCATTTCGATACGATTAGTGCTTTCATTAAAAGCTTGCGCGGTTCTGATCCGGATGCTGCGCTGTATTGGTTAGCTCGAATGATTTATGCCGGAGAAGATCCGCGATTTATCTTGCGCCGTATGTTGATTTTAGCGAGTGAAGATGTGGGCTTAGCAGATCCGAATGCAGTTGTCACAGTCAATGCTTGTGCAGAGGCATTCGATCGAGTGGGAATGCCCGAAGGACGTTATCCCCTAGCTCAAGCAGCGCTCTATCTAGCAAACGCGCCAAAATCGAATAGCGTCATGGGTTTCTTTGATGCACTGTCAGCAGTAGAACGAGAACGCGAATCAGATGTCCCTCTGCATTTGAGAGATCCGAATCGAGATAAAGAAGGCTTTGGACATGGTGCGAACTATCTCTACCCACACTCATATCGCGAACATTGGGTCGCACAGCAATACTTACCCAGTAGCCTGCAAGGGCAAGTCTTTTATCAACCTTCAGATCAAGGCTTTGAAGCAACGATTCGAGATAAAGTCCAGCGCGATCGCGAAGCACAACTGGCAGCTTTTGTCGAAGGAATTGGGGAAAGACTGACGACGAGTCCGAAGAATTCGAGCTTAGATCGATGGCTAGCTCGATCGCTGAGCCAAGTTGGAGAAAGATTGGGAACTGTACGCGATCGCATTTTTGCACTAGCACATCTTCAACGTCATCATCTCGTTCTCGATTTGAATGCAGGCAGTGGATTATTACTTTGGGAAGCAGTTCGCCAAGTTCCTGAAGGAGGAGTATATGGCCATGTAGGAACCGAAAAAGAGTTCGCAGCTCTTAATGAACAAATACAATCCTTACCCGAACTCTCTCGCCCGATTCTTGTTCAAGCGTTACCTCAACCTCTGAAGTTCGATCGCATCATCGGGCGCAATGTACTCTATGCGGAATCGGATAAAGTTAGCGCGATTGCAGCTTTGTCTGCATTACTTGAATCTCATGGTCAAATTGTTTTAGCAGAATCGATGCCAAGGGCTGCCCAACGGTTGTATCAACTTGCTGATCCACTCTGGTTGAAGCCGAAACTATACGATCGCTGGCAACAAGCCGAAGAAGCAATTTATCTGAATCCAGACGATCCAAAACTGAATTGGTCAATTGAAACGTTGCAAGCTAATTTTGAGCAAGCAGGGTTTGAGGTTAAAGTGCAGACTGAGCAGACCCAAACTGAAGTGTATTTATCGCGATCGCTTTTCGATCGCTGGTTCACATCCGGTTCTGATCAACTCACCTATGCTGAACACTTAGCGCAATCCTTGAAGCCTGCGGAAGTAGCGCAGATTCAACAGCTTTTCTCAACTCGCTTGCTCAATCAAACGGTGAAGTGGAAAAGCAGCACTTTATGGCTGCAAGCGAAAAAGCGCCCTTAATGTGAGTTTGATAGAATCAGAGCGAAAGTAAAAGCAATGGAATTCACTATGCTCTCTACTCCTCAACCTTCCACTGTTTCACTCGCGGGCTGTCTGCGGGAAGTGCATCATCTCGCGTTGAACGTCAAAGATTTACAAGTCGCGCGGCATTTTTATGGCACGGTTTTAGGACTGCACGAACTGACCGGGGCAGAAGTGCCTGAGACGTTAAAGGCGGAAGTGGAAGCAGGAAAAATTGCCAATTTCAAAACCCCCGACGGAACGATTATCGATTTATTTTGGGAGCCAGAACTATCGCCACCCGATTCTGACCCGAAACAGCAATTTACTCGAATGAATCATTTTGCATTTGATATTGCGCCCGAATTATTCGATCGAGCCGTTGAAGTGCTCCATCATTACAACGTGCTCATCGATCACGGACCTGTTTCTCGCCCAACCGGACGCGGAATTTATTTTTACGATCCCGATGGATTTATGTTAGAAATTCGCTGCAATCGCCAACCGTAACGCGCTCAACTCAAATCTCCAACATTCTCTGGTAACTTCACCGTTACCCCGAACTTATCTGCTAAAAATCGTGCATCCTCAACAAAGGCATCAGCCCTTCCCGTTTGCTGAATCGCAGGCAATGCCGTCCCCAACAACGCTAAAAAATACGCCTTAATCCGCTGTGGCTTTCGACGGTATGCCACTTTCATCTCATTCTGCAAATCTTCTAGATACACACAAGCAATCTCCGCACGATCGCTCGGCAACGCCTCCACAATCGGCTGAACTCGGTCTAACGCCTGAATAATCAACTCCATCTCATTCGATGCGGTCGGAGCTACGGTCTGCTCGATCGTCTGCACTACTGCATCTGGAGCCACCTTGACCAGTGCCGCCTTGCCTTTGTCGGTCAAATACGCGCGTACCACTTGAAACTCGCGTGTCGCATTATCGTAAACCTTCGCCACCTTGAGATAGCCATCTTCAGCCAGCGTATCCAAGTAATAGCGAATCATCTGCATCGAAGACCCGATCTCATCTGCAATCCCCTCGCCTGTTGTATGTCCGGCATCAATAATCGACAAGATTCGCTGTTGCTTCTCGTTCAATAACATAGAGGGGTCTATTCTAAGAAAGGTTTACACTTTAGCAAATTTTAAGTCGCTCTCCTCCTTGTGTTTGCAAACTTTTAGAAGCTCGCGAAAAAGTGCGGAGATTCACTAAACTTAAATAGATTTGTCATCGACAGAGTTCAGGAGGACTTGTGCGCTTGTTCACGACCGTTGCGGGATTGCGGTGCTATCTAAAATCGGTACAGAAAAAACAGCCCGTGGCGACGGATTCAGCAGAATCGACGATCGGGTTCGTCCCCACAATGGGTGCACTCCACACCGGGCATCTGAGCTTAATTGAGCGCGCACGTCAAGAAAATCAAATCGTTGTTGTCAGCATTTTCGTCAATCCATTGCAGTTTGGCGTGAACGAAGACTTTGGACGGTATCCTCGAACTCTGGAGCGAGATCGTGCCTTGTGCGAACAAGCCGGAGTCGATGTCATATTTGCGCCCACCGTCGCTGAAATGGCGACAGTTCCCCCGATCCAAACTCGGGTTCAACCTCCCGCTGAAATGATGTCCGGTTTATGTGGGGTCGTGCGTCCTGGACACTTTGAAGGGGTAGCGACAATTGTGACAAAATTCTTTAATTTAGTCCAACCCGATCGCGCTTATTTTGGTCAGAAAGATGCCCAACAGCTTGCCATTCTTCAACAAGTCGTTCGAGATTTGAATCTGCCCGTTACGATCGTGCCTTGCCCGATTGTCCGCGAACCAAGCGGTTTAGCGCTGAGTTCCCGGAACCAATATCTTAGTGATGAAGAAAGAATAAAGGCAAGCGCGCTTTATCGAGGATTGTCACAAGCTGAAAAACTATTTCGATCTGGGGAGCGTGTAAGTGCTACCTTAGTGCAGGCAGTTAAACAGGAACTCGAAAAAGTCCCGTCACTGCAACCGGAGTATATCGAACTTGTAGATCCGATGACGCTGAAATCTTTAGACACCGTAACTGATGAGGGCTTGCTTGCATTGGCGGCGCGCCTGGGTTCGACCCGCCTGATCGACAACACAATCTTGCGCGATCGTCGTCCTATTATTGCGATCGATGGACCAGCAGGTGCAGGCAAATCGACCGTAGCACGCAGCGTAGCGAAACAATTGGGACTGTTTTATCTCGATACAGGCGCAATGTATCGGGCGTTAACCTGGTTTGTACTCGAAGCTGGAGTCGATTTGCGCGATGAGCCAGCCGTTGCTGAGTTGGCGCATCAGTGTGAGATCGATTTTCAAACCGATACGGCAATTCCAGTTGTATTGGTGAATGGACAGGATGTAACCCAAGCAATTCGGACTCCGGAAGTGACGGCGCATGTTTCGACGATCGCGGCGCAGGCAGCCGTGCGTGAGGCGTTGGTCAAACAGCAGCAAAGTTATGGTCGGCGCGGCGGCATCGTAGTAGATGGGCGTGACATCGGAACGCATGTTTTTCCAGATGCAGAAGTCAAAATTTATCTGACAGCTTCAATTCAGGAACGGGCGCGACGCAGACAGCTTGATCTCAAAAGTATGGGTCAACCTGCGGCGAATCTCGCAGATTTAGAGCAGGCGATTTTTGAGCGCGATCGCAAAGATAGCACTCGCACAATTTCACCTTTGAGAAAGGCATCAGATGCGATCGAGATTCAATCCGATGCAATGAGTGTAGCGGATGTGCTGAATACGATCGTCAGCCTGTATCAAGAGAAAACTGCTTCTCTCAGCTTAGACTCCTTAGAAATCTAATGTTAGAAATCTAATGGCATTCCCTCTACTTTCTCTGTCGCAGAATTTGCCAGAAAAAGTAGAGGGAATTTTTTGCAGAATGATTCTGAATCTTCTATGCTCGAACAAACTACGGGCGCAAACCTGTTTTACACTTAGCGTCTCTTCGTCTCGTTAACTTTCAGCAATTTCGGGAACTTTCAGCGATTTCGGGATTCCCATCCTCCGGTGACTGCATTATTCCTCGTCTCACGCGCTACCATGAATAAACCGCCA
Organism: Leptolyngbya sp. UWPOB_LEPTO1; assembly: GCF_017302695.1. Taxonomy (NCBI): domain Bacteria; kingdom Bacillati; phylum Cyanobacteriota; class Cyanophyceae; order Leptolyngbyales; family Leptolyngbyaceae; genus Leptolyngbya; species Leptolyngbya sp. UWPOB_LEPTO1. The sequence goes on from NZ_JAFLCJ010000003.1 coordinate 400,363, forward strand.
CTTTAGGCAATTGTTTCAGGCAAGCTGCTATGGAATCACCGATTAAGGCTGTTCAGTCCTCGACTTACTATGGCGATGCGTCTTATCGCACGCCCCCTCCAGACCTCGCATCTTTGATGCTGAAAGAGCGCATTGTATATCTCGGTGGACCTCTGCACTCGATCGATGAATATCGCAGAAACCCCAACCAAGACTACACTCGTCTGATCATCGCACAGCTCTTATATCTGCAATTCGACGATCCCGAAAAACCGATCTTCTTCTATATCAATTCCACCGGAACCTCGTGGCAAGGAGAAACGATTGGGTTTGAAACCGAAGCGTTTGCAGTCTGTGACACGATTAATTACATCAAACCTCCCGTTCACACGATCTGCATCGGTCAAGCAGTCGGAACGGCGGCAATGATTCTCTCTGCCGGAACCAAAGGCTTCCGAGCTAGTCTTCCTCATGCCACGATCGTGCTCAATCAACCCAAATCGGGCACACGCGGACAAGCGACAGATATTCAAATTCGAGCAAAAGAAGTCCTCGACAACCGCGCGGCAATCCTGGACATTCTTTCTAAGAACACCGGACAGTCGATCGAGAAAATCATCAAAGACACCGATCGCACCTTCTATCTAACTCCGCAAGAAGCAAAAGGATATGGGCTAATCGATCGGGTTCTCGAAAGCACCAAGGAATTACCCAAACCTGTTGCTGCCTTGACATAATTCGAGGAATAGGGGAATGGGGAGAATTTAAACGGATTCCCCACTCCCCCACTCCCCACTCCCACCTTCTACTTCTTTTGCCCTATGCAAGTTCCTTACCGCCTCCCCGGCAGTCAAATGGTGCAGTGGGTGGACATTTACACCCGCATGGCATTCGAGCGAATCATTTTCCTCGATGACGAAATCGACGACAACAACGCCAATGGGATCGTTGCACTCTTGCTGTATCTCAATTCAGAAGACGCAACCAAACCCATTTATCTCTACATCAACTCTCCTGGTGAAGCCTTTGGAGGAGTCTCGTCGCTCGCGGCGAGTATGGCAATCTACGACACGATGCAATACATCAAAGCACCCGTTCATACGATTTGTATGGGAATGGCAGCGAGTAGCGCCGTCTTGTTATTGTCGTCCGGTACAAAAGGCTCAAGGCTGAGTTTGCCGAACGCTGAAATTGTGCTGTCTCCGCAATACGGGCGATCGCGCGGTCAAGCCACAGACATTCAAGTGGATGCGAAAAAGGTACTTGCCGATCGCGCAACGTTCCTCGAAATTCTCTCGATGAATACGGGGCAATCAGTTGAGAAACTGACCAAAGATCTCGATCGCAGATTCTATCTCACTGCTCAAGAAGCAAAAGACTACGGACTCATCGATCGAGTTCTGGAAAGCCCCAAAGAGTTACCCAAGCAAATTCCCGCTTTAGTTTAATTAACAAAAGAGACTGTCCTATGCCAATTGGAACTCCCAAAGTCCCGTATCGTTTGCCAGGTAGCTCCTATGAGCAATGGATCGATATCTATCAGCGCTTAAGCTTAGAGCGCATCATTTTCTTGAGCCAAGACGTAGATGACAATATCGCTAACCAAATCGTGGCGATCATGCTCTACCTCGACTCTGAAGATCCGACGAAACCGATTCAGTTGTATATCAATTCCCCCGGTGGCTCTGTCACAGCAGGGATGGCGATCTACGACACCATGCAGCACATCAAATCTGAAGTGATCACCATTTGTGTGGGTCTAGCAGCCTCAATGGGTGCATTCTTACTTGCCGCTGGCAGCAAAGGCAAACGGGTTGCATTGCCGCACACCCGGATCATGATTCACCAGCCGTTAGGGGGAACCGGTCGTCAGCAGGCAACCGACATCGAAATCGAAGCGAGAGAAATCATTCGGATGCGTCGGCAACTGAATGAAATGCTGGCTGAGCGTACAGGTCAACCGCTGGAGAAGATTGAGCGGGATACCGATCGCGATTATTTCATGTCTGCTGCTGAAGCAAAAGAATATGGATTAATCGATCGCGTGATCGAAACCGTTTAATGATGATTTGCAGTGTGCTCTAGCAAATTTTGTTCGCTAGAGTGAATGATTCAGCACGATTCGTCAAATCTGCGATACACCAAATTCAAAAACAAGTGGCAGAATGCAAATAGTTCTGCCCTTTTTTGTATTCATGAACATTGCTGATTCTTATCGACTCTTAGGATTGAGGGCAGGAGCGACCTACGAAGACATCAAAACTGCTTATCGTCGGCTCGCCCGTCAACTGCATCCTGATCTGAATCCAAATGACGATCGCGCAAAAGAACGCTTCATCCGCATCACTGAGGCATATCAATTTTTGCTGAGCATTCTGCCTGCTGAAGTGTCATCCCAAGATCCCCCTGTTGCAGCAGAACCCGCAGAAATCAAAGTCAAAGTTCATAAAGTCGCACAGAATCCCGATGCGCCAGAACTCTCATTGGTCGATCGCCATCTTCTACAGTCGTCCTATGAGCAACTGCAAGACTTATTCAAACAAAAGAAATTCCCGCGCGCAATTGCTTTAGCAGAAGGATTAGCGCAACGCTTTCCTGATCACCCCGATGTTCGACAATGGCAAGCGATCACTTATCACCGTTGGGGACAACATCTGATTCAAGATCGCGATTATGAAAAAGCCCGGAATTATTTGAAAAAGGCGCTCCGTACTGATCCCCACAATCGCAGACTTTGGGCAGAAATCGAACAAGACTTTCGTCGTCTTGAAGAAAAAATTTATCGACGGCGCTAGCTGCAATTCAGCCAAAAAACGTACTCCGAGGCGCGTATTTTGGTATAGGATGAATGTAGAAGGCTACATTGAGCAAGCTTGCTCTGCGTAGTTTCATATAAATTTTCGACTTTATATAACTCGTTGCCAAGACTTTCACATTTAACAGATTGGCAGTAAAGGTAGATAAAAACTTCACGGTTCTTCAATCATTTCTGACTCGGTTTTTAGAAGTAACCAAACGTTCCCAGGTGCGATTGCTGAATGATCGGTATGTTGATCCATTTGAAAGCAACGGGGTTTTCTGAGTGATTGCGATGTCTCCTCGTCCGGTTGGGCGCAATTGGAACACAGTCAGCTTCCCATCGACGCTGTATCTGATTCCGATTTTGGATCTTCTCCTCTCAAAAGTTCCTAGCCGCTGGCGGGCTGAGGTGCGGTTAGGACTCCAAGAAGCTCTTGTCAATGCCGCAAAACACGGGAATTGCCTTGATCCTGGCAAAAAAGTTCTAATTCAGTTTTCAATGGTCGCTGATGAGTATTGGTGGATCATTTCAGATCAGGGATGCGGTTTTGATGCTCCGGTCTGCTGTTGTGAAGAAGAAGTTGAAGGTCAACTCCCTTGCTACGAAGGTGAATCAGGGCGGGGATTGTATATCTTATATCAGGTTTTTGACCAAGTTGAATGGAACGAAGAAGGAACGGAATTGCGACTCTGTAAGCAAATTCGGAATTCTGCTCGCTTGCCTTTAGTAGTTTAGTACTAATGTTCTTTTACGTCAATTGAATTCTGTCAGAAATAACTCTTTAGGCCTTTTGATCTGGGTTCTTTAGCATTCCTAGAATTGTCTGTACGTTTCGACTTCTGCAATGTAGACGAGTCATTGCGGTATTTTTTTGCTATCTTGGCAGAGCAGATTGCCCGATCGCGGATTATTTAAGTGCAATGAAAACGAAACGGTTAGAGCTATTTTTGTTGGCAGGTTGTTCGTGTCTGATTACATTGTTGACCCAACCGATTGCGAGTGCGATCGCATCTCCTCCAACGTTGCCCCATCTTCAAGCACCGAGACCTGTAGCAGGAGCATTCTGCGGGATCAAGGAAAAAAAACTTCAGGCACAGACAACACTCAACTAGACGCTAAGTTTAGAGGCTAAGTTGATAGGATCCTAAAGGATGTAGGCATTTGCATCAATCTTAAGTAAGATCTTATCAAGGATGCCTACCCGATCATCCTTGCCTGAAAATTGATTGAGTGAGGTTTGAGATGTTAGAGAAGCTTCTCCAGGCGATCGCCATCACAGTACTCTTAGCACTGCTCGCTGGGATTGGTATGCCTAAACCTAAAGAAACATCTAGCCCACTCTTTCATGCTCTCTTCTCATTTCCGATGCGAGAATGGGGATCGATCAATTGATTTTGCACATTACGACTCGCGATCGCGCCGAAATTGCACAGCGAACCGGAGTTTATCGCGCTGATTCTTTGGATACGGAAGGGTTTATTCACTGTTCAACTCAGGAGCAGGTGATTTGGGTTGCCAATCAGTTTTACGCAGGACAGCGTGATCTCGTTTTACTCTGCATTGATCCTCAAAAGGTGAATTCAGAGATTCGATATGAAGCAGTTGAAGGCGTTGGAACTTTTCCGCATATCTATGGCGAATTGAATGCAGATGCGATCGTCAAAATTCTCGACTTTCCACCCCATGCAGATGGGACATTTTTGCTTCCAAATAATCTGTAACTAAAAATCCGAAGTGGTTAGGTTTTGTTAAGATTTTAAAACTTGCCTAACCCTGGAGTTTTTTATGTTGCGCCTCGAACACGTTAGTAAGATCTATCCCACTGGCGAAGTCCTAAAAGACATTAACTGGGAAGTCAAACCGGGCGATCGCATTGGGCTAGTCGGTGTGAATGGCGCAGGCAAATCGACGCAGCTCAAAATCATTGCAGGCGAAATTGAACCCACCGATGGTGAAGTGATTCGTCCTGCGAGTCTGCATATAGCCTACTTGACGCAAGAATTTGAAGTCGATCCCACGCGCACTGTCCGGGAAGAATTTTGGCGTGCCTTCAAAGAGGCAAACGAGGTGCATGAAGCGCTATCTAAAGTGCATGTGGCGATGGAATCCGCAACGCCAGAAGAGTTAGACAAGTTGCTGAACAAAATGGATCGGCTGCAGCGGCAATTCGAGGCGATGGATGGGTATGGGCTAGAAACTCGGATTGAGAAAATTTTGCCCGAAATGGGATTTGATTCTGATGATGGAGATCGTTTGGTCAGCGCTTTCAGTGGCGGCTGGCAGATGCGGATGAGTTTGGGCAAGATTCTCCTTCAATCGCCTGATCTCTTACTCCTTGACGAGCCGACGAACCATTTGGATTTAGAAACGATCGAATGGTTAGAAAACTATCTCAAAGACCTTTCTACTCCAATGGTGATTGTGTCTCACGACCGAGAATTTCTTGATCGACTCTGCACCCAAATTGTGGAAACTGAGCGCGGTGTATCGACCACGTATCTCGGCAATTACTCCGCTTACTTGCAACAGAAGCAGGAACAGCGAGACGCACAAATGAGCGCATTTGAGCGGCAGCAAAAAGAATTGGAGAAACAACAGGCATTTGTCGATCGCTTCCGTGCCAGTGCGACTCGAAGCACGCAGGCAAAGAGCCGCGAAAAACAACTCGATAAAATTGAGCGGATCGAAGCGCCCGATTCTGATGTGAGAACGCTGCATTTTCGATTCCCGCCCGCACCCCGAAGCGGACGTGAAGTGGTGATCATTGAAGATCTCACGCATATGTATGGCGACAAAATTCTGTTCTTAGGCGCAGAGTTGCTGATTGAACGTGGGGATCATATTGCCATTCTCGGACCCAACGGAGCTGGAAAATCAACCCTGCTGCACCTCATGACCGGAAGTGAACAGGCAGTCGAAGGCACCATTAAGTTAGGGGATCACAACGTGATTCCCAGTTATTTTGAGCAAAATCAGGCGGAAGCACTGGATTTGAATAAAACCGTCGCCGATACAATTCACGATGAAGTCCCAGATTGGAAAAATGAGGAAGTTCGCACACATTTAGGGCGATTTCTGTTTAGTGGTGATACCGTTTTCAAGAAGGTAGAATCACTCAGCGGAGGAGAAAAAGCGCGGTTGGCATTAGCAAAAATGCTGCTTCAACCCGCTAATTTGCTGATTCTGGATGAGCCAACGAATCATTTAGATATTCCTGCCAAAGAAATGTTAGAAGAAGCGATTCAAAATTACGATGGCAGTGTCGTCATCGTGTCGCACGATCGCTACTTTATCTCTCGAACTGCCAACAAAATCGTCGAGATTCGAGACGGCGAACTCCGCTTGTACCGGGGAGATTACCACTACTACCTGGATAAAATCGCTGAGGAGAAAGAGAAAGCCAGATTAACCGCGATCGAGGCTGAAAAAGAAGCGAAAGCTGCCGAAAAACGCGCGAAGCAGAAAGAAAAAGAAAAAACGAAAAAAGCTCAAAGAAGCGCGTAATTTCCAGAAAAAACCGCTAAGATTCAAAGCATTAGAATTCGAGAAAACGATTTGTGATCAATCTTTGACTTGATCGCAAATCGTTGATTCTTCTGAGTAGTTTTCCTAGCAAGATTTAAGAAGTAAATCAACTTGTTAAGAAATTGTTAACAAAAGAGCGAAGTTGATTTTTATATGCAGGGAAAACGCGAAGGATTACTGAGCAATGCTATGATTTGCGGAGAATATTTCAGTGAAAGGGCAGAAAAATATGGGGCAAGCGCCTGTTTCTCCTGTGGTGCTTATTATTCTGGATGGCTGGGGCTACCGCGATAGTCGCGATGGCAACGCGATCGCGCAGGCGAAGACTCCGGTGATGGATAGTCTGTGGGCAGCGTATCCGCACACGTTAATTCGGACTTCTGGTCGAGATGTCGGATTACCCGATGGGCAAATGGGCAATTCAGAAGTCGGACACCTGAACATCGGGGCAGGGCGCGTCGTCCCTCAAGAATTGGTGCGGATTTCTGATGCAGTCGAGACTGGAACGCTGTCACAGAATCCAAAGTTAGTCGAAGTTTGTCAAACTGTGCAGCATCGGAAGACGAAGTTGCATCTAGTTGGGTTATGTTCGACGGGTGGCGTTCATTCTCACATTTCTCACTTGGTTGGATTGCTCAACTTAGCGAAGTCACAAGGACTGGAAGAAGTTTATATTCATGCGATCACGGACGGTCGCGATACGCCTCCAAAGGCTGCAATTCAAGAAATCCAGCACTTGCAAGCTGAAATCGACCGCGTCGGGATTGGCAAGATTGTCACCATTAGCGGTCGCTATTATGCGATGGATCGCGATCGCCGTTGGGATCGCGTTGAAAAGGCTTATCGGACGATGACCCAACCCGGAGAGGGAACGGGACAAAGTGCGATCGACGTGCTGAAACAGTCTTACGAAGCAGGCGTGACCGATGAGTTTGTTGAGCCGACTCGACTGGTTGCGGGAGCGATTGAACCTGGCGACGGCATTATTTTCTTTAACTTCCGTCCGGATCGCGCCCGGCAATTGACGCAGGTGTTTGTTGATCCTGCGTTTAACGGATTTGAGAGAACCCTAATCTCTCCGCTGGCATTTGTGACGTTTACCCAATACGATCCCTCGCTTTCGGTCAAGGTCGCATTTGAAGCGCAAAACTTCAACAACATCTTAGGCGAGGTGATCTCTCGTCACGGATTGCGGCAACTGCGCACGGCTGAAACTGAGAAATATGCTCACGTGACTTACTTTTTCAACGGGGGGCTAGAGGAGCCTTTCCCAGGAGAAGATCGCGAGTTAGTTCCGAGTCCAATGGTACTGACTTACGACAAAAAGCCTGCGATGTCGGCGGAAAAAGTCACAGCAGGCGCGATCGCGGCTGTGGAAAAGCGCATCTATTCCATGATTGTGATTAACTATGCCAACCCGGATATGGTGGGGCATACGGGACAAATGGATGCGACGGTAGAAGCGCTAGAAACCGTCGATCGATGTTTGGGGCAATTGCTGGAATCGATTAATCGAGCAGGTGGAACAGCCCTAATCACAGCCGATCACGGCAATGCAGAGGTAATGTGGGATGAAAACCACAATCCTTGGACAGCGCATACGACGAATCCGGTTCCTTTCATTTTGGTGGAAGGAGAGGGCTTAAAGATTCCGGGGCATGGAACTGAAGTTTCTTTGCGAGATGACGGAAGGTTGGCGGATATTGCGCCGACAATTTTGGATATCTTGAAGTTACCGATCCCGGAAGAGATGACAGGTCGATCGCTGATCGAGAAGGCGGAATTTGATGTGAGAGCAAATCGCACACCTGTTAAGATTGCGCGCTAGGTAATTTTCGAGAGTCATGTTTGAACTGTCCCCTAGGTGAAAATTTGCCTGGGGGATTTTTTGTGCAAGGGAAAAGAGTGTGGGTCGATTTGTTGTGCAGCACAATCAATCTGATAGAGAAAGTGGGGAGTGGGGAGTGGGGAGAATCCAGACTCAGAGGACTGACTTTAAAAGAAAAAGATAGAAGCTGGTAAGGCTTCTATCTCCTCTCAAATCTGATGATCTCAATCAAACTGATATTTCTGCTGCAACTCCTCCAATTGACGTTAAGAAGGCTAAGAGTTTTGAGGTTGTGCCAGCGGCGAGCAAAGCTAACTTCACTTGAGCTTTTGCTAGTTCTGCACTTGCAAATAGAGTTGAGCCACCTTGATCAAACAAGCCCGCGACCCAGATGAACGAATCTGGTAACTGCCGCTCGCGAACATCATGATTGCTCGATCGACGTGCATCATCGATCACAATACTGTACGCGACCGTTTGCAAGAGGAAATGACTTGGATAGAGGACAGTTTCTAATCCAGCATTTGCCTTTTTGACTGTGCCTACGTCCCTTGCCCCTTTGACTTTTGCTAGAATTGCCGCTGAGGCTCCTTTCATTGCAATCCAACCTGAAATCGCAATCATTGACCACTGTAATGCTTCGACTGCTGTTCGCAACGCTGCTGGCAAGCTAGACACGTCCCGACGACCCATGATTTCTGCTGCAAGCCCAATTCCACCAAAAGCAGAAGCGAGTCCAAGTGCGACTTCGGGTGGAAAAGCAGGTTCCTCTTCCGAAGCTGCGGAGGCACTTTGATAAAGCGAGATGGCGGATTTCGCAAATGCACCGACGAGTGTGCCAATCCAAGCATATCGCTTGATGTCTGCAACACCAGACTGTACGGTCATGGGAGTGTTAAACGGCAGAATCAACTTCTCTCCTTTCTTAAGGGGAGCTTCTTGGAAAAACACCTTGTAGCTGAGTGTGCCGGGGATCGCGAATAGTAACATCAAGGCATCAATTAACCGGAATGAAGTATCGACTTTCACACCCGGAAGCACCAGATTGACCAACTTCTCAATGAAGGGAAAGCGCACTTTGAGAAATAAAGTATCTCGAAGGACTCCGATGATATCTTTCATCAATTCGAGCGATCGCATTAGCAGATCTCGCAATGTCCGTAACAAGCCAGACAATGCTTCTGCACCGACTGCAATTAAGACATTCCGAATCAATTGAAAATTCAAGTCTTTGCCTGTTGGGATCTGATGGTTAAACAGTGCAGACAAGTCAGCTTCAATCTGCTGCCAGCACGCGAATAGATTGTCCGCTGTATCTGAAAATAGTCCTTTGATAAAAGATTCCGCAGCTTCGGTTGCTTCAGTTATAGGATTTGGACTTTCGATACTGATAATTTGCGAGCCAATATCTTTGATACGCTCATTGATCCAAGCAACTACACTGTTGCCAGTCGCTCGATCAATCAATGTTTGAATCGGAGCTGTGATCGATTGCAAGTCATCCAAAATACTTGCACCAGGAGCGATAGGCGCTAGCTTTTTCGGTGGTACTCCTGCTTCTGTCCGCCAATCTTCGATTTGATTCAATGCTACGTCAAACCCTTTATCGACATGAGTTTTGAGTGTAGAAATCGAAGCTTGAAAATAGCGGAGCGCATCATCTGTTGCCTCGACCATCGCATCGCGCACGTACAGAATATCATTCCAGTCAAAGAGAAGCTTCAGGTGTTCCCAAACCCACTCAGCTTTAATTTTTACTTGTTCCCAAAGCCATTTGAAGAAAGACCCGACTTCTTCTAAGGTTTTGATAGCAAATCGCTTAATTTTGTCTCCCAGTTGGCAAATAAACTCATAAGCTTCTCCAGCTTTTTGGATCACAAACACTGCACCTTTGTAAATGAGGTCGCCCACTCCCTCAAAGAAATCTGCGATCGTATCTCCTAAGTTCGTAAAGAATTCGCCTGCACTCTTGGATTTGACAAGCCGATCGACATCACTCTGCAACGCTGCCTTTAAGCCTTTAGCTGTAGCGATGATCCCCCACTGATACCCTTGTGGTACGGTGTCCGATCGTAATTCAGAACTGTAAGCTGCATTGGGTTCGACGAGCCGCACTCCTGGAGCAACGGTGGTGGTTGAATCAGTGAGTTTTGCGACTTGATTTAATGCAGCCGAGATCGCATCGACTTGAGTCCGATTCGCTCCAGTACGGAAGCTTTCGGATAACAGTGAAAACGTGCCTTCTGGAGTTGTAAAGGTTGCCGATCGCAGATCATCCGCAGTCATCGTTTTGAATCGTTGATGCACACTTGCAGCAGGATTAACTTCGATCGCTTTATCAATCGATTCGACTGAGAAACGATAAATTGCAGGAGTCAGCGATCGCACTGCATCAAATATGCTCACAGCGCCATTGGCATCCGTTTCCGTCTCGATTGACACATTAGGACTGAGAAAGACGGTTTCATTGTTCATCACTACGCTACACAGTACGGATGCTGAAACAGTTACTTTGCGATTCGGTTGGGGTGTTCCTACTGCATCAAGCACTCGAAGTGAAGTGCCATAGCAGGGAATCCGAGTTAGCTCACCCGCATCTACAACGAGAATCGGAGTTTCTTGCCAAACGCCCGTTCCTGCATCTTGCCAAAGATAGCTAGCCCGACTATTCGTGTAAACAATCAATAGAGAAGTTGTTGCATAGTCATCTCCTTGGATCGGTGCAATCTCTTGTACATCCGTGCGCAGGCGTAACGGCGCACTCCAGCCATTCGTCGATCGCTTTACAATGTTCAAGTCACCATTTTGTAGTAATGTCCAAACTGCGATCGTTCCGTCTGCATTATCTCCGATGACTAAATCTTCAACATTTGGTGCTAATTCTGCGGGCACAATTGCTTCAACTTTTGCTTTCGCGGCTTGATCCTGCTCATCGGCTGAGATGAACTGCGTGCCTTGTCCGGCAATGTAGAGATCGCTAGCACCGTCGCGAGTGACAGTTGATTCGAGCACCGTTGCTCCTGCTGGACAAGGTAAAACAACGACGGGAGGAGTCGATACAATCCGCCCTGTCTTGTCATAGGTCGGGAATGGACGGAAAGAAAGCACGCGCTTCCCTCCACTAGTTCCGAGGACATGCAATCCACCTCCAAAGACAGGATGTACTCCAACTTCAAAATCAAAGATTTCTTGCAAAGTCACAGCTGGATTGAAGACAAAAGCTTGATTAAACTTCTGACCTGGTCTTAATAAGTAAACGGCTTCATTTGCACCTTGATTACCTGCCAGTACAATCGTCCAGCTATCTCCATCATCCAAGACTCGAATTGCAGCGAGTCGCATCATGGCGCGAGTTCCACAATCAACCCAAGGAATGTTATCCCAATCGGTATGTTGGCTACTGAGATCATAGGCAACAAAGACGCGACTGAGCGCAGGTTGAACGGGATCGCTGACTGCAACGGAGATCGTAATGCGATCGTCATCTGTCCAGGCAGCACCCAAAGCATGAACTTGAGAATTTCCGAAAGCACGATTGAGATCAAATCGTTTCCAGCCTGAGCTATCTTGGCGAACGAGCGAGAGTTGGTTGCGATTGCCGATCGTTAGCACCATTGGCGTAAGGACAGTAGAACGTCGATCAGGAATCGCAACGACTCGGCGTTGGAAGCGTCCTTGTTGTTGTGGATCAGCGAGATCTTCTCGTCCAAAGGTGCGAGCAGATGCCATGTAATCGATGATATCGGTTGAAACTGTGAAGCGGGTGGATTGTCCTTGCTGGTCGAGAGTGGAAAAGCTAGTAACGTTTGGAGTGTTCATGATTTTATGTTGAAAAAATGAAGTGGATCAGGGATCTGAGATCAAACAGATCCCACATTGCAAGTAGAACTAAGGAGCTTGATAGATTACATCCATGAGCAGATCGCCCGTTTGATCGGAGAAGTGGAGATTCTGAAACGTAAATACACCGCCGCCCGGAGGAATGAATTGATGCTTCGAGAGATCAATATCAATTCGAGACAGCACGCCCTGGAGAACTTGGCTGATTTGATTGACTCGATCTTGTGCAGCATTCCCCAGTTCTGTTTCCATATCTTTGATCCCGAAAAGCTTTTGAAAAGCTTTCGTCACTTCTGCAAAACCGTCCGTATCACCTGAAATCTGAATGGGTGAAAATTGAGGCTCATTGAGATCAGGGTGAAGACTAAACTCAGTTCCAATTCCCTGAGCTGTGAGTGTAATGGCAGCATTGAAAGTTCGAGTACCTGAGCCATTGACTGATAAACTCGGCAATCCATCTTTATTGACGAGAGTTGGCAGGGTGCGTTCACGATAAGTCCGAGAACTAGAAATACTACCAGAGATGTTCAAGGTGTTTGTGCCTGGAACTAGCGTAATACTCACGGCATAACTATCACTGGAATCGAGAATCCGTTGGACGATGTCTTTGCGTCGATCGCTTCTAGAATCCGACTTGGAGTAAGTCCGAGTATTCCCGTTGACCATTGGAGAAAAGCCAAACTGTTGAGTAAACAGAGGAATTAAATATTCATCAAAAAACTTCTCTTTGCGAATCGCCATCACGCCGGAAATCGTCGAGGTTTGACCATTGATTTGATCAGGGCGAATCCAATCATCTTTGAGATTAATGCGTGCTCCATTACGATCGCTTGGCAAAGCGCGATCCGAGAACATCCCTAAATAGCTCAAAGTACTTGCTTCCGGAGCGATCTCATTCGGATCGACATGGAAGATAAAGTCGGTCATCGCAAACGTTGGCGTTGCTTGTTCACGGTTTCGTCGCACCACGGTTCCGAGCATAAATTCGCCCATCTCGCCTTGCAGCAATAGATTCAGAGATTCAAGTGCTTTCGTTTTTGCAGCTTGTGGAACTTCCGCAGGGATCTGAATCTGTTGTCCGCCAGAAAGTAGGAGATCAACAGTTGTAAACTTCAGGAATAAATATTCGATCGAGAAAACGGATTCGGGTAGACCCGACTTTGAGATCATTTCACTTGCAAGATTTTTAGCATCCGGATCAATCGCTGCTAAGGTTTTGAGATCGACAGGTTTCTTATCGAGATCGACTACAACTCCAATGCTCCAATTTTCGATCGGATAAGTTGCTTTATCTTCTGCGTCTTCATCATAGTAACTAACAACTCCTGATTGTAAATGCAGAGTAACGTTGACTTGACCCAGTTTGCCGTTCGGAACATTAAAATCAATCGTAATCGGTGCAAGTTTTGCACGAATGCCGTAAGTTGCAGGAACTTGTTGACCATTTTTATTCAGTTTAAATTTAGGAAGAACAATTTCACTTTCAACGTTTTTGCGGCGTACCCATGCTTTCCAAGCGTATTGAAGCTGAGTGTTGATTGCTTGTTGCGTCAAGGCTAATGCCATATCAAAATCAGTGAGGGCATTTTTACTATCACCCCGTTTTGCTACGCTCCGAACTTCATTTGCGCGTAGAATAGCTCTGTTTTTTAGAAACATGTTGCGGTTCCTCGGATAGGTTTGTGGTGTCTTGTTGAAGACCCTTTTACGATATGGGAACTGCTTAGGTCAGTCGATAATGGAAAGTTATGGAAAGTTATGGAGTTGAAAATAGAGTGCTGAATGGTGGTTTTTAATAGGATGAGAGCGGTTTCAGAGAGGTGCTTATGCAATCATCGAATTTCATCAGTGTGGCTGTGATCGATACAGGTGTTGATCCTGAGCGAGTGAATGCTGCTCACTTGCTGCCCGGATTAAATTTGAGTGATGAAGGAGATCGCAATGAAACCATCGACTATGGAACGCACGGAACCGCGATCGCTCAAACGATTCTACAAATCGTGCCAGAAATACGGATTGTTCCGATTAAAATCGTGAATCGGCAAGGGATTCTTCGCAATCTAGAAGCTATGTCGATCGCATTTGAATGGATTCTCGAACATCACGATCGACTGAATATCCGAGTCGTGTGTGCTGCGATCGCAGATATAACCTGTTCTGAATCCGATGAGTACTATGCTGAGCATCCTTTGCGTCCTTTGATTGCTCAGCTCCGAAATTCACAAGTTGCAACGGTTGCAGCAGCCGGAAATGGGTATGCACATCATCATCGGCAAGGTATGGCATTTCCAGCAATTTTACGAGAAGTGATCAGTGTTGGCGCGATCGCAAAAACGACAGCCGGATTGCAACTCTCCCATCATTCACAACGGCTACATCCTAGTACTGGAACAGGTTGCCATACCACATTTTTTGTAGAACCAGGTGCGCCCGGAGACACGAGCGGAGCCGCCGCAACTGTTGCGGGTCGTCTGGCAAAATTAGCTCAGTCTCAAACAACGATCAATGAATGGATTGATCAGTTAGAACAGTCTTGTCAAATCGTGCGCGATGAGGATGGATTAGAGTGGGAAATCATTTAGCTTGCTGCAAACAATGCTGATGCAATGAGTGCTGCAATTGTCCGAATATGGTTCCAGAATGTCCAATTCGTCAAATATCTTGCCCAGAGATTCGCACCTTCAGTACTCTCTGGTTTGACAACTGCTAATGCATCATTTAGCGGAACATTGAATACGATTGTTACTCCAACTGCGCCAATGAGATAAAGTAATCCGCCTGCTAGAAGAAATGCCGTGCGCGATTGATTCCAGTTCAGCAATGCAGCGATCGCGAGCAGTAGACAAACTGCTGCTGTACCGAAGATCGCAAACATAAAGAACGGATTAATCGCTTTGATGTTGATGGATTGCATGGCTGCAATACCTTGAGCAGGTTGCAGGCTCTCCAGAGCAGGCATCACAAAGGTTGAAAACGCAAAGAAAACACCCCCAACCAATCCACAGCCAAGGGCAGCAAAAAGCTTAAATGAAGCCAGCGACGAATTGATCAATGTCATCATGCGCCTATGACAGCAGTTTTAGTATCGGGGAACTGAGCGATCGACTACGATCGAGTAAGCATCAATTCCACCTGAGATATTTTTTACATTGGTAAAGCCTTGCTGGGTGAGCCAGTGGCACATCTGCGCTGATCTCACGCCATGATGACAAAGCACTAATGTTTCCGTTTCAGGATCAAGCTGGCTATAGATTTGCTCAGCCCATTCCGAAAATTGGCTGAGTGGAAGATTTTGAAACGGTTTTAGAGAAGCCATTTCAACTTCCCAGGGTTCGCGCACATCGACAAATTGGATATTTGGATTGTCGAGGCATTGAGCCAAGTCTTCAACAGTGATTTGAGAAAAGGACATAGCGATCAAAAATCAGGGTTAGAGCTAGTTTACGCGATCGCTTCTGATCAATCACCCCCACTCTCTCCGGTTGTCGCCTTCTGCGCTGCATACCGTTCCTTAAAAACTCGTTGCTGCACCGCGTGATCAATGATCGGCTTTGGATATCCGGCTCGATCGCGCTCTGCTGCCGAAATCTTGCCCGAAATCAAATCTTGCGTCTCTACACTTCGCAATTCTGGCAACCATTCGCGAATATATTCCGCCTCCGCATCAAACTTCTTCGCCTGACTCGCTGGATTAAAAATTCTCAACGGCTTTGGATCCATTCCGCTCGAAGTACTCCACTGCCAGCCGCCATTGTTTGCTGACAAATCGCCATCATACAATCGCTGCATAAAGTACTTTTCACCGAGCCGATAATCGACCAGCAAATCTTTCGTCAAAAAGCTTGCAACAATCATTCGACAACGATTATGCATCCAAGCGGTTGCATTCATCTGCCGCATCGCCGCATCGATAATCGGATAGCCTGTTTTGCCTTCGCACCAAGCCTGAAAATACTTCTCGTTATTCTCCCAAGGGAAATCTTTGAGAACTTTGCGGTAAGCGCCGTCTGCTAATTCAGGGAAATGATACATCGCATGTTGATAAAATTCGCGCCAAGCAATCTCCTGCCGCCAAACTCGAATATCATCACTTTCTCCGCGATTCTCGGCTATCTCAACGGTCGCTGCCCAAACCTTCCGAACTCCAATCACGCCAAATTTCAATGCAGCACTGAGTAAAGACGTTCCAGACTGAGCCGGAAAATTCCGTTGTTCTTGATACGAGTAGATGGCGCTAGAGCAAAATTCTTCGAGTCTTTCCTGGGCTGCTTTTTCACCCGGATTAAGCATGAGGGGCTGCTCCCAAACGTACCCAAGTTCTTTTTCGGTTGGCAGCTCGATCGTGCCTTCTGCTTGCTCTCGCTCTGAATCGGTCAAGCCTTCTACACCTGCGAGATCCGGTGCGGGTGTTTTTTTCTTTTGAAGGCTCCAATTTTTCCAAAATGGAGAGTACACCGTATAAGGTGTGCCTGATCCTGATTTGATTTCTTCAGGTGAATGCAGCAATTGATCCCAGAATGTCTGTACTTCAATACCCAGATGATTCAGAGCAGCAACTACAGATTGATCGCGATCGCGTCCATACGGCTCGACATCTTGATTGAAAAACACAGCTGCAGCATTCAGCGATCGTGCTAATTTCGGAATTCCCTCTTTCGGATCGGCTTGAATGATCAGCAATTCACTGCCTGCCTTTGCATATCTTTCCTGCAAAGATTTCAAACTTCCGATCAAATACTTCACTCGTGCAGGAGCCACATCATCTCGATCGAGAATCAAGGGATCTAGACAAAACACCCCGACGATTTTGCGCGATCGCGCCCGCGCCGCAGCCAAACCAAGATTGTCAGAAATCCGCAGATCCCGACGATGCCAAAACAAAATCAAATCAGACATAACTTAGGAATCGGACAACAAAGATCGGGCTAAAAAGAAGCTAGAAATCGACTTAGAATCTGCAAGATCTCCAGCATGGATTGCCGCTTCTACCTCTTGCGCAGACATTAACACAGTTTCAATATCCTCATCGTCATCTTGAGGAGGAGGTTGATCCACGATCGTCACATCTGTTGCGAGAAACGCATAAATCACCTCATCCGAATAGCCCGGCGCTAAGAAAAACTCTCCCAACTTCTTCCAATTCTCTGAGGTATATCCTGTCTCTTCCTGAATCTCACGCTGCACAGTTTCGAGCGGATCTTCTCCTTTCTCGACTGTCCCCGCTGGAAACTCATACAATCGACGCTGCACGGCAAATCGATATTGTTTTACCAGCACCAACTTTCCATCTGGCGTAACTGGAATCACTAAAGCACCGCCGGGATGCCGAATACATTCCCAATCGCCCTCTGCCCGATTTGGCAGCCGCAGATGATTGACTTCAAAGTTAAACTTCCGCCCTTTGTACAAAAGGCGTTGCTTGAGGAGTTGAGGAGGTTCTGATCCCAGAGACATGACTCTAACAGGGTGAAGGTGAATCGAAGCTCAGAGCTTTCTGACACCAGAGGCATCGACGAGTTGAACCAGTTCAGCGATCGAACGATTCAATTGCGGATGTCTCCAATCGGGGGCGATCTCGGCTAATGGCACCAGCACAAAAGCGCGATCGCTCATCCGAGGATGTGGAATGCAGAGCGTCTTGGTTTGGAATACTACATCATCAAACAGCAAAATGTCCAAGTCAAGCGTGCGCGCATCCCATTTTTGGTGTCGAATTCGTCCAAACTCCGCTTCAATTTGCTGAAGTTTCGCCAAGAGGTCAAGGGGTTCTAATGAAGTTTCGAGAATGGCGCAGCCGTTGAGATAGTCAGGCTGAGGTGGGCTATTGGGTAAGGTGACGGCTTTGGTTTGATACCAAGACGATCGCGCAATCACAGTTTCTAACCGACTGAGCGCAGATTCTAGAATGGCTTGAGAATCTCCTAAGTTACTGCCAAGTGCGATCGCGTATTTCATCAGATGAGGTTTGTGGTTGGGCTATCAATTATAGTCAACGGAATCGACGCACATTGAACCGACTTGAACGACGAGAGTTTGATCATCATGAGAGATGTTTGAACGATCGAGCGCGATGCAAATTGATTCACGCGAGATGTTCTAAAGGTTCACATGAGATGCTCTGAGATTCGAGCGTGAATGTTTGAGAATGGCGGGCGAATGTTGGAAGAGCGATCGCGCTGCTCTGATCTTGATGCGCGAGGTTCAAAGCATGGTGAGCGATCGTGCAATTTTAGACTCCATCAGATTAAGATTTATCCTAGAACTGTAAAGTGTCCATTTCTGCCTGTGCTCGATCGCACTTTGGAACCGATCAAGATTTTCGTCTCGTATGCACGACGAGATCAAGAGTTGTGTGCCGAATTGATTACACGCCTGAAAAGCCTGAAAAGTCGAGGCTGGATTGAGGATTGGCATGATGGACAGATTGTCGCAGGTTCAGAATGGGAAAAAGAAATCAAGAAGCAATTGAACGCATCACGAATCATATTGCTATTAATCAGCGATGATTTTATCGCCTCTGATTATTGTTATTACAAAGAATTGATGCCAGCTTTGGAGCGGCACGACCGTAAAGAAGCCTACGTCATTCCGGTGATTCTGCGCCCTAGCGATTGGGAGGATACGCCATTTGGGAAATTACAAGCTTTACCTGAAGATGCTCTGCCTATAACCAAGTGGGGGAACCGTGATGATGCGTTTCTCAGCGTGGCGCGGGGAATTCGCCGAACAGTTGAGCAATTGAGACAAGAACACCAACAAAAATTGGAACAAATAGAACAGGAACGACAACAGCAAGACCAACGGAGAATACAACAGATTTGGGAAGAACAAGAGCGCCAACGGCAAGCAGAAAGAGAGCGGTTAAAACAGCAGGAAGAGCAGCGAAGATTGGAACAGATGCGAGAGGAAAAACACCAGGCTAGACCAGAATCGCTTCAGAATCGGAACCTCCAGACTGTAGTACAAACTTCTCGACCTACAGGGCTACCTTGGAAATTGTTATGTCTTGTTGTTTTGTGCTGTAGTCTATTTAAATTTGCATTGGCAATATCTTCTAATCAGGTGCAGTCTCTCAGTTGGGTTATGGGAGCTTTTGCAGCCATTGTGGTTTGGACTTGGACTATTTTTGTGGCTTCGAGAGGCGGTGAAGCAGTTGCAGTAGTAATGGCTCGCGTTTGGACTGTAGTTGGAATTGCGATTTGTACTTCCACAATCATTTTCACGATAAGAAATGGTGGAAAGATAAATCCCTCCGATTTAATATCTGTAGCTTCCGCTTGGGTTTCTCCCGTGTGTGGAGCTTGGTCTTGGGCTTTAATCGAGCTTCTCAATTCGTCATTTCGTAAAATTCACGCAATTTTGATTCTGAGTTTTAGTTCTGCAATCGGTTTAGCCCTCGGAGCCTTAATGTCTCGCATCATTCATCTTTAACTTAGCGATCAAAGTTCTGCTGTAGGGGGAATAAGCTCGACAAATCTAAATCCAATTCCGAAAACTGAGGCAACTTTACCCTCTCGTTCGGTAAAGCAATCCGCTTCAATCGATAACCAAATTCTGAGTCTGACTTACGATACGGTTCGCTATACATTTCTAAGACGCGATCGAGAAGATTGAAAATCCAATAATTTTGAATATTGTCCTCCGCATACATTTCTAATTTCGTCTCTTGATCGTAGGTGAGAGACAAATCTGAAATTTCAATTACGAGTAAAATATCTTCCGGTCTAGGATGTCCTGAAAGATAATCATCCGGGCGATTCTGAACAATTGCAAGATCAGGTTCTGGTTCACTATTGTTCGCTAAAGTGATTGGAGATTGATTTTGTATCGTTGCTTGATCTTCTAACAGATCTATCAATTGCCGAGTCAGACGAGTATTACACGCTGAGTGCGCAGTGCTTTTCTGTATCTTGTGAATTAACTGCCCCCAAATCAATTCAATACGATCGTCTTCCTGGAAAAATCCCAACTTGATTAAGCGGTGATATTCCTCGATCGTGAACCGTTTTAGCGTTGGCACATTCATTGCACGACTGGATGTAATTGAGTTTGGTTGAGATATTCTAGCAACAGTAATCTTAGATAATCTTGCGCTTCTACATAGCGTTTGAGTTGCGCGTAGTCATTGTTTTCAGCGAAATACCAATCTGAAAAATAATCAATCTCAAACAGTTTGATTGCTTTGAGATGTTGAATCGTTTCCTCGATCGACGATCGTATTTTTTGGCTCAAAATCTGATGAGCATAGCCTTGAATTTGAGTTGTGAACATTTCAATTTCGCCCAGGATACTGAAGGTTTGATCTTCTTCCCATTCTGCGAGTTGATGCCGCTCGGATTTGAGCGCTTGGTAATCTATGTTGAGTTGTTCAATCCGTTTGCGAATGTGAACGAGTTCAAGGTCAGACGAACGAGATAGAAGTTGCTCACTCATAATTCGTTAATTCTCTCCATATGAGATGATTTTCCCTGACCGCTCAATCAAAAATTCAAATCCTTTGTTCCATCTTATTGCGCCATCCGCTAAAGTCTTCTGTTTCGCGCTCTTCTTGTTGAAATTCTTAGCCTTGCGGAGATAGCGCAAATAATTGCCAGAATATCCATGTCGTTCAGCGTGGTCAACGATACTATGAGCAAGAGTCTCATAAGTCGCCTGATCCCAATCTGCTAGGAGTGCTTCAATCTCTAAAGCCTCCGCTTCTGTGTAAGTTGCAAATAAAAGTTGTTCATACGGATCAAGCGGATTTACCATTTACCCCCTCATTCGCTCATGCGTCCCATTTATCTCGATAATCATTCAACCACACGAGTAGACGACCGCGTTTTAGCCGCAATGCTTCCCTACTTCACTGAGCATTACGGCAATCCTGCGAGTGTGACTCATGCGTACGGATGGGAAGCAGAAGCCGCTGTCAAACAAGCACGAGAAATCATCGCCGATAAGATAGGCGCAACTCCAGAAGAAATTATTTTTACTAGCGGTGCAACTGAGGCAAATAATTTAGCGATTAAAGGTGTTGCAGAAGCTTACTTTAGCCAAGGACGACATATCATCACGGTTCAAACTGAGCACAATGCAGTATTAGATCCTTGCCGGTATTTAGAATCGCTTGGATTTGAAGTGACTTACTTAGGAGTCGATCGCTTTGGCTTGATCAATCTAGAAGAACTCGAAAAAGCCATACGAGAAGATACAATTCTCGTCTCAATCATGGCTGCAAATAATGAGATCGGAGTCATTCAACCGATTGATCAGATTGGCGAACTTTGTCACAGTCGCAATGTCCTATTTCACACCGATGCAGCACAAGCCATTGGTAAAATTCCCCTGACTGTGAAAAACATTGATCTCATGTCGATTACAGGGCACAAGCTCTATGCGCCCAAAGGCATTGGAGCTTTGTATGTTCGGCGGAAAAATCCACGAGTTCAACTCTCTGCCCAGTTACATGGAGGCGGACATGAGCGAGGAATGAGATCGGGAACACTTTACACACCTCAAATTGTTGGACTTGGCAAAGCGATCGAGCTTGCTGAACCAGAAGGAAAAATTCGAGTCCTGCGCGATCGCTTATGGCAGCAGTTGAACATTGAAGGCATCCATCTCAACGGACACCCCACTCAACGCCTCCCCGGAAACCTAAATATCAGCATTGAGAATGTCGATGGGCAAGCCCTTCTCCTCGGTGTGCAATCGACGATCGCGGTTTCATCCGGCTCTGCTTGTACCTCTGCAAAAATTGCACCTTCTCATGTTTTAACCGCGATCGGTGTTCCTGATGAATTAGCTTTTGCTTCGATCCGATTTGGCATTGGCAGATTCAACACAGAGGCAGACATTGATCAAGCGGCACAATGTGTTTTGCAAACGGTCAAAGCGTTACGAAGCTAGCACGCTTTCAAGTTGATAATTGACTCAGGCTGTAATCGAGTTTTTCCGCGATCGCACTCACCCAATTTTCATCCTGCTTGGTAAAGCTTCGAGGTGCATTCGCTCCTAAAATCAAAACGCCTTCTTTACCGATGGGCTGACAAATCACACCCTGCGTATTTTCGGGCAGATAGTCAAACTCAATCTTGCCAGGATAAACATTGAGTGCGACGAGATAAATCGGTTTTTGCTTCTCGAGAACTCGCGCTAAGATTGCGCCCGGTTTTACCTCTTTCACAGGGCTAAGAATGCCACGACGCAGCAGCACTTTGCCACGATAGAAAACAATCAGCGATCGCGTTACCGTATTCGTCAGCAGAATATGAGAAGCCCATGCTAACTCAGTCTTTACAGCTTCCGGTAAGTCTGGATCGAGATCAAACCCTTCTTCACCGATTAATTCGACACTATCAGGTGTACGAGGCTGGATTTGCTGCCAGATTAAGCCCGTCAAAATCAGAATCGCGCTCAAAATCACACCCAAGGCATCCGATCGCGCTTGAGAATCAGTGAGAGCAGGGGTGAGAATTCGATTGGTAAACAACAAACTTCCACCCAAAACGCCAACTGCGATCGGTAAAAGGCGTAAAATTCGATTCGGATCAGACTTTGCCATAGGACTTAGTTGAGCAATATTCTTTAACCGTACAGGAGGATGTGATTTGCTGGATCTGTTGAGTGCAGGATTACTGTCAGGGTGGCTGAAAATGGCGGGATTACCCACCTCATTTGATCCGAGCGAAATGCTCGATCGCGTCACGGTTCAGACTCCATTCTGGCAGGCGAGCGATCCAGATGCAGAAAAAGTGGTCAAAGATTATCTGAAATTCCTCAACAGCCAAGGATTAAAGGCGAATGAGCAAGGAATTTGGCTGCAATCTGGCGCGAATCTGCTGCTTAGCAATCAAGGTACAACTCCTGTGCCAGCAGCTTCTCTGACCAAAGTTGCAACTTCGCTGGCAGCCTTACAGACTTGGGGAGTCGATCACCAATTTGAGACGCTGATCGGTACAACTGGAGCTATTGAAAACGGAGTGTTACAGGGGGATTTAGTCATTCAAGGTGGTGGTGATCCTCTGTTTGTCTGGGAAGATGCGATCGCGCTTGGCAATGCCTTAAATCAGCTTGGAATTACTCGTGTGACAGGAGATTTAGTGATCACAGGTAGCTTTATGCTCAACTTTCGAGAGAGCACTCTGCAGTCCGGTGAACTGCTCAAACAAGCACTCAACTCAAAAACGTGGGATTCTGACATTCGTGATGAATTTGGGGAAGTTTCAGGAAAACGTCCAACCATTGAAATCAAAGGAAAAGTCAGGACTGGATCAGCTAGCCAGCAGACGACATTGTTAAAACATCGATCGCTACCTTTAGTGCATGTGCTCAAACATCTCAATGTTCATAGCCAAAATGAGATGGCGCAGATGCTAGCAGATAACTTAGGAGGCGTGAAGACTGTGATTGAAAAAGCATCTTCAGCCGCAAACGTTTCACCCAATGAACTCTTGCTAGCAAATGGGTCTGGACTCGGAGTTGAAAATCGCATCTCTCCTCATGCAGCTTGTGCCATGTTTGCAGCCCTTGATCGTACTCTGTATCCATTAAACTTGTCGATCGCTGATTTCTTCCCGGCTTCCGGTGTTGATCGTAACGGAACCCTAGAAGATCGCTCAGTGCCAGAACACGCCGTCATTAAAACCGGAACTCTCAGAGAAGTGAGCGCTCTAGCAGGAGTGTTACCAACTCGCGATCGCGGTTTGATCTATTTCGCGGTGATCAATCGCGGCACTGACATTCTGGAACTGCGATATCAACAAGATTTACTCTTGCAAGCTTTGCAGAAAGTATGGGGTGCAAACATCGATGCAACTGTGGTTCAGCCGAGTCCGTGGTTAAAGAAAACGCCATCAACACAACGCATTGAGGTCGTTCAGCGAGGGTAAACCCAACCGCTTCGACGGTTCACCGTACCTGTGAATTTTATCCGTGGCGGCAACCCCAACCTTTGGCTTCCGGTTTGCCCCAATGCGCCTAACCTTGATTCCTCCTAAATTAGAAACATCGAAACACAGAACGCTACTCTCTCTAAACAAGGTAACCGCCATGATGACTTCTACTCGTTTGCAAGAAATGGAAATGGCACGTCGTCAGTTTAATCAACTCTTCAGCGAACTGATGCCGACTCGCGAAACAACTTGGTCACCTGCGATCGAATTCACCGCGACAGAAGCCGAATTCATTCTTCGCGCTCAACTCCCAGGCATCGCTGCCAAAGACGTTGATGTCCAAATCGGACAAGATACCGTTTCGATCTCAGGCGAGCACAAATTAGAAGCGACAGAAGCCAAAGGACTCCGTTCTGAATTCCGCTATGGCAAATTCCGCCGCGTGATTTCGCTCCCTGCTGCTGTGCAAAACGATCAAGCCAAGGCTGAATTGAAAGACGGTATCTTGACCCTCACCCTACCTCGTCTACAAGCGGTGAAACCCACGATCATCAAACTCAACCTCGTCGAATCAGAAGCGCAAGCTGAAGAAACCGCAGACGTGTGGAATTCCTAAATGTAACCGTGGAAGAGCACTAGGAAGATTAGAGAACTAGGGGACAAGAAGCACAATTTCGACTCCCCCCACTCCCCCACTCCCCACTCTCCCACCCCTCAACCGTCCCCGAAATGGTTCGGTAGGTACGGTAAATACCCCTTCATGGAACGCCAGAACCCGAACAGTATATTAGGTAGGGGATGGAATGCTTTGGTGGCACTGAACTGAAAATTACCCGTTTGAGTCCCGCCGCCCCGATATAAATTCTGGCACTTGCGCCAGTCCCCTACCCCGAACCGCATTGATTAAGTGATGGAGCCGAAGCACCCATATGGCAAAAGTTGTTGGAATTGACTTAGGAACGACAAACTCGTGTGTCGCTGTGATGGAAGGTGGTAAACCCACTGTAATCGCAAACGCGGAAGGATTTCGCACGACCCCCTCAGTCGTCGGTTACGCAAAAAATGGCGATCGCTTAGTTGGTCAAATTGCCAAGCGCCAAGCCGTCATGAACCCAGAGAATACGTTCTACTCGGTCAAACGGTTTATCGGTCGCAGATTTGACGAAGTGACCCATGAAGCAACAGAAGTTGCTTACAAAGTCCTGAACGTTGGCGGAAACGTTAAACTCGATTGCACCGCCCAAGGCAAGCAATTTGCACCGGAAGAAATCTCTGCTCAAGTCCTCCGGAAGCTGAAAGAAGACGCAAGTAAGTACCTCGGCGAAGATGTGACCCAAGCGGTGATCACAGTTCCCGCTTACTTTAACGACTCTCAGCGACAGGCAACCAAAGACGCAGGGAAAATTGCAGGTCTAGAAGTGCTCCGAATTATTAACGAGCCGACTGCTGCATCTCTCGCATACGGTCTTGACAAGAAGAGCAACGAAACAATCCTCGTGTTTGACTTAGGTGGTGGTACGTTTGACGTATCGATCCTCGAAGTGGGCGACGGTGTATTTGAAGTACTCGCAACTTCTGGAGACACTCACTTAGGTGGAGACGACTTCGATAAAAAGATCGTAGATTTCTTAGCTGATGGTTTTGCCCGTGCAGAAGGCATTGACCTCCGCAAAGATAAGCAAGCACTTCAGCGTTTGACTGAAGCGGCTGAGAAAGCAAAAATCGAACTGTCGAGCGTGACTCAAGCGGATATTAACCTCCCGTTTATCACTGCAACTCAAGATGGACCGAAGCACCTCGATACCACGTTGACTCGTGCGAAGTTTGAGGAATTGTGTGCGGATCTCATCGATCGCTGCCGCATCCCGGTTGAAACTGCACTCCGCGACTCGAAGCTTGACAAGAGCAAGATCGATGAAGTCGTTCTCGTCGGAGGTTCGACCCGGATTCCCGCAGTCCAGGAAGTTGTAAAACGCGTCTTGGGCAAAGATCCGAACCAAACTGTGAACCCAGATGAAGTGGTTGCAATTGGTGCAGCAATTCAAGCAGGTGTCTTGGCAGGTGAAGTTAAAGACATTCTCTTGCTCGACGTATCGCCGTTGTCCTTGGGTGTTGAAACCTTGGGCGGTGTGATGACCAAGATCATTCCTCGCAACACCACGATTCCGACCAAGAAATCGGAAGTATTCTCAACTGCAGTCGATGGACAAAGCAATGTAGAAATCCATGTGCTGCAAGGTGAGCGCGAAATGTCGAACGACAACAAGAGCCTTGGAACCTTCCGTCTGGATGGAATTCCTCCTGCTCCCCGTGGCGTTCCTCAAATCGAAGTCACCTTCGACATTGATGCGAACGGTATCTTGACTGTCTCTGCGAAAGACAAGGGCACAGGTAAAGAACAATCGATCAGCATTACCGGAGCTTCAACCTTACCGAAAGATGATGTTGAACGGATGGTACGCGATGCTGAGCAAAATGCTTCGACCGATAAAGAACGTCGTGAGCGGATTGATCTCAAGAACCAAGCAGATTCCTTGGCATACCAAGCTGAGAAGCAAATCAGCGAGCTAGGCGATAAAGTCCCTGCCGATGATAAGACTAAAGTTGAAGGATTGGTCAAGGATCTCAGAGATGCGATCGCGGCTGAAGACTTCGACAGAATTAAGTCTCTCCAGACCGACCTGCAACAGTCCTTGTACGGCATTAGCCAAAACCTCTATCAGCAAGCAGGCGGCGAAGCTCCTGGCGCTGATCCAGGTGCAAGCGCAGGTGGCGGTGGTTCGACCTCTGGTGGCGATGATGTCATTGATGCTGACTTCACCGAGTCGAAGTAAGTTCTCTAGTTGATTGAGAAATGAGGCTGGTAGTTCCCTTTGCTGGAGCTACCGGCTTTTTTATAGCTTGAGCTAGACCTCTTGTATAATGCAGATAACATTGACATAAGCTTATGCAAGATTCTCCTCGTCGATCAATGCCAGTTGTAAAGACAAGCATGAGAGCGCCAAACCAAGATATTGCTTATTGGCAAACTCAATCTTTTCAGGCGAGAATCAATGCATTAGAAGAGATTCGTCGAGAGTACCATCTCTGGAAATACGGTGATGCTGAACCAAGACTTCAGAGAGTTTATACAATCATTAAACGATAATCAGGTTCGATATCTAGTTGTCGGCGGCTATGCAGTTGCAATTTACGGGCATCCTCGCTACACAAAGGATTTGGATGTCTGGATTGAGATGACCCAGGAGAATGCAACTAATATCATGCAGGCATTGCAACAGTTCGGTTTTGGTTCCCTGAATTTAACCGTTGAAGATTTTCTAACTTCGGATCAAGTGATTCAACTCGGATATCCACCCAATCGGATTGATATGATTACAACGCCAGATGGTGTGGATTTTGCGACTTGTTTTCGTACAAGGTCTGAAATCGAAGTTGATGGAGTCATGGTCAATTTTATCGACTTGGAGAATCTGAAGCGGAATAAGAAAGCATCAGGACGGTTACAGGATTTAGCTGATTTGGAAAAGCTTGAAAGTGGAGACTGATTGAAGAACATTTATGATTTCTACGAATCAGGCAAGCCTTCAGAAAATTCTTACTAGGGCATCGCGGCTGAAGACTTCGATAGAATCAAGTCTCTCCAGACCGACCTGCAACAGTCCTTATACGGCATTAGCCAAAACCTCTATCAGCAAGCAGGCGGCGAAGCTCCTGGCGCTGATCCAGGTGCAAGTGCTGGCGGTGGTTCGACCCCTGGTGGCGATGATGTAATCGATGCTGACTTCACCGAGTCGAAGTAAGTTCTCTAGTTGATTGAGAAATGAAGCTGGTAGCTCCACTCATAGGAGACTACCAGCTTTTTTAAGCATCTAAAAAATATGTTCAGTTAGCAACATCTAAGCCTGTCAAATCTCTGAATGTATAACGTAGCTTCGTGCTCGTCGCTCCTAAAGTGACTCTGGTTTAAGATAGACCTTCGCCCATTTGTAGCGGTCTGGATCTTTATTGAGAAGATACTCGACAACTTCTCGGCGTTTTTCCTTCTGTTTCGTCATCCTGACAATTTTTTCAATTTCATTGTCTGTATCAGTCGCTCCACGCTCTACTGCCATTTCAAACCAATCATCGCCCTGAGTATAGTTACCTCGATCGTAGGACAAAGCGCCCATTAAGGTGAAAGGCTGATGACTCTCCGGTTGGTATTCCATAGCTTTTGTTGCACACTGTTCTGCCTCATCTAGCTGTTCCAAATCGCGGAAAGCTGCTCCTCTTGTAACGAGCAAAGCTGCTTTCAAGTCTAGTTCTTTTACTTTGTCCCAATTCAGAGTCTCTGTCACCTGTAACGCTTTTTCAGGTTTACCTGCTTTGCGCCAATTACTACTTGCACTTGCTAGATTCCATCGATTTCCAGTACGTCGGTATTCTTTCTCATAGAAAATAGCTTCTAATCGATAGTGAGCGATCGCAATGTTGCCAGTTCGAGAAAGACGACCTTCTTCAATAAGTTGCACAACTTGTTTTGGGTCAAGTCGTTCTCCTCGCTCCAATCTGAGCATGATTTCGTAGAATGGCTCGATCGCTAATGCTCCGAAAATTCGATATTTTGTTTTTAACATCCTGAAATGCGTCTGTATCAGTATCTGTGCTGTTCCAGCCAATCCTTGATCTGATAGCCATTGAATGTCTCCTGCAATAACTTGGGAATCCCAGTTCCGCATAGAGGTTTCTGAATTGAGTGCCTCAAGACGTTTCAAAATCAGGAACAAAGGATTAGTAGGCTCTGAACTCTCGCACTGAGTTGCTTGATACTTCGATTTCAGTGATGCAAAAAGAATTTTATCTTTATGATGCTGTGCAAGAGTGACGAGCGTGTTCAGATTTTGCTTGCTTAGCCATTTGCATTCCCGATTGACTAGCGCCTCTTCTGCGTCCAACTTCTTGAGAATGGTATAGAGCGGACTAGAAATAGAAGTATCCGGATGCGCCTCAACTTGGTATTTTGCCTTAAGCACTGAAAACTCGCGTTCAGCTTTTCTCTCGTTTTCCTGCTGCCAATAAATGTCTAATGTTTCATAGAAATCATGAGCTAAAAGCCAATCTGCTTCAGCATCAGTTAACTGTTCACGAACATCCAGTTTTTTCAGAATTGAGAAGAGAGGCTCCTCTGGGAGACGATCAAGATGTTTTGCCGCTTTGTAGGTCACTTTGAGTTGCGAAAACTGCAAAACTTCCTGAATCACTTTCTTTGTATCTACAAGAGCATCATGATTGAGAAGTTCTAACTCCGAAGCTGAAATGACACCTCCGGATTCTACTTTCCAAAGCAGTGAACTGATGGGATTTGCGATCGTAAGCTCTGCATCTTCTGGAATACAATAGCGAACTCGGAGCCGCAAAAGTTCAGCTTCTAGTCTTTGTAGCTCTTCGGTTTTGTATTGCTGCAAATCAATGATGCCAGCGGTTTTAGTGAAGCGATTCTCAATGAGCCATTGAAACTCTATCTCTGTAATCTGAATCCCTAACTCAGCTTTCCTAAGAATGAAATATAGAAAAATGTCCGGTTCAGCAGATTGGTTGTGCTCAACTTGATACTTCTCCTTGAGAGCAGTAAAGTGCTGATTCTGAAGCTTACGATGATCCATATAGCGTGAAATACTCGTTAACGATCGCTCGTCTAGATTACCCACGCTAGAAAATCTTACAAACGAGGCAGCGAGATTGAACTTACATTCGTCCAATCTCGCTGCTCGCAAGTTTTAGACAGACTTCAGAGCGTTTATCAGCAGACTATTCCTCATCTTTTGCAGCCGTGCGTTCGATCTTGTGGCTGAACGTAATTAACGCCTTGCCCAAGGTGTGCAGAGGCCCTTTCACACCGCGAGCCGCTTCATCTCCGATCGCATTCGTTTGCTCGCCAAGCGTCTCTAGCACCTCCGCAATTTCACTTCCATCAGACTTTTTGCCCCTCAAGAGTTTTTTCAGTTCCTTCAAAGATGCAGACAACTCTTTGATATTGTCCTCCTTGTGACCTTTGAGAAAATCCACCCATTCATCGATCGAATCGATCGCTTCATTGGATTCGATCTCCGTAGGATCTCCGTGTAGAATCTCTGTCAAAGATTCGACATCGGGAGCATTATCGAGATCTGATCCTCCGCTTGTTTGTTGAGCCGAATTTTGCTCTTTTTCTAACTTAGAAGAATCCATTTCTTTTTGTGATTTTTTGTCTTTTTGGGTTGCCATAATTGTTATTCCTGCTATGTTTCAGCCGAGTTATGACATTCAAAATAAAGTTATTAAAAATGTATTTCCTCATCTAAAAGAAGAGATATAAATCACACTTTTGGATGAGTACAATCACATCCGAAATATGACACAGATCACAGCCCTAAATTGGTCGAAATGCCCTCTATACAAAGGATTGAGATCTTGCGTGTTTCTGCCGAATTCATACCAGAAGAAACTCGATCAGTACCGTATATCGACGATGGCTTGAAACCATTTCTATACAGAAAATAAGCTCAACGCTGATGTGAACTTTGACCTTGTGGTAGATGATGGCAACTCAATCTTCTTTACGCTCCCGTGGAATGGAACTGTTAGTTTCGTATCACCAAAACCCCTCGGTAAGACTGCGAAACCAGTTGGTGCAGATGAATGCAGGTTTAGTGCGGAAAATCGCTCATCGGGTGAGTCATCAATGTGCAGAACCCTATGAAGACCTCGAACAGATTGGATATTTAGGGCTGATTCGAGCGATCGAACGGTTTAATCCCAATCAAGGATGCGCGTTCAGTTCGTTCGCCGTACCGTATATTCGAGGCGAAATGCTTCACTTCTTACGCGATCGCGCTGGAACCGTCAAAATTCCCCGTCGCTGGCAGCAATTGAATAAAGAAGGGCAACGAGTCCGCGAACAATTAATGGAAGCCTTCGGACGGCAACCCAGTGACGAAGAGATTGCAGATGTATTAAAAGTGTCGGTGAACGAATGGCGCGAGAGCAAACTGGCTGCAAAGAACCGATTACCGCTGAGTTTAGACGCAACCGTGTGTCAGCAGTTAGATTCTCCGATGACATTGGGCGACACCTTACCCGATGTCAGATATCAAGCCCTCCAAGTGCTCGAAGAAGACCGCCAGCAATTACAACGCGCCTTAAATCAGCTTGAAGATAAGACCCGCCAAGCGATCGAATATGTGTTCTTACATGATTTATCGCGTAAAGAAGTCGCAGAACAGATTGGAGTTAGCCCGATGACGGTGACTCGCCGGATTCATCGCGGAATTCAACAAATGGTCGGATTGCTGCATCCTCAAGTGATGCAGAGCGATCCCTAAGTAATTGACAGCCAAATTTTTCATCTATCGAGTCGCCGGATTGAATCAATCCGGCGTTTCTTGTTTTGCAAGATTTCAATAAAAGTAAGCTCTCTGATTTTCAATAAATCAGAGAGCTTAGACGATCGCTCAATTAAAAAATCTAGCCAACCTTGAGCAATTCCACATCAAAAAATAGCGTCGAATTTGGTGGAATCGGGCCAATGCCTCGACTTCCATACCCCAAATCGGGTGGAATTTCTAAAGTGCGACGACCGCCCACTTTCATTGAGCCAACGCCTTCATCCCAGCCTTTGATCACCTGCCCTACGCCAATTTTGAATTTGAAAGGCTGACCGCGATCGCGAGAACTATCAAACTTCGTGCCGTCTTTTAACGTTCCCGTGTAATGAACCGTCACGAGTTGACCCACTTCAGGAGTCTCGCCTGTTCCTTCAACCACATCAACATATTTCAGACCAGACGCAGTTTCGGTCGGTTCTTTCGATTCAGCAGGATTCGGAGTTGTCATCGGTTTTAAATCAGCAGCTTGTGCTACTTGAACTACAGGAGCAGCTTCGGTCTTAGGCATTTCAGCAGCGATCGCGCTATCACG
This sequence comes from Leptolyngbya sp. UWPOB_LEPTO1, assembly GCF_017302695.1. Lineage (NCBI taxonomy): Bacteria > Bacillati > Cyanobacteriota > Cyanophyceae > Leptolyngbyales > Leptolyngbyaceae > Leptolyngbya > Leptolyngbya sp. UWPOB_LEPTO1. Next base: position 432,149 of record NZ_JAFLCJ010000003.1, read on the forward strand.
AGAACCTCCCGTAATCTGTGCCACGACCAGCACCGCAATACAAGCCACCATGACGCCGAAGCTGATCAAAATCTCTCTCATGATCAGTTTTCTTGAATGTGCTTTTCAATTTTCACACTGATTCTCATTTCCAGAGCTTATTTTCTAAATCTCGCACCTGTCGCTCTAAGCGATCGAGTCTGCCGCGCAATTCATCCATTTCGTTCTGGCGAGGCACACCCAAATCCATCAGCATGTTGCGAAGCTGCCGCTGAAACTGGGCTTCAAATCCGCCCTGCTCGGTTTTCAGTTGATTCATCAGATCATCGACGAAGCCTTTTGCCTGATCGGGATTGAGTTTGCCCTCTTTCACCCACTGATCCCCAACTTCTTTGAGTTTTTCAGCGACCAAAGACGTTGTGCCCACACCGAGCATCAGCAGTTGCGTGATCCAATTGTTGTTATCCATATTTTTAGTCGTTCGTCGATCGTGACTGCATTCATTCTGGCAAATCCTTGTTAATCCGCAACAGGACGGTTTCCCGTCTGCGTCCATCCAGTGCGACACTAGAAATACACGCTTGCTGTGATTTTCGCGAATTTTATGTCAGATTCTCAAACCATTAGTGCAGCAGTTGCCGCACTTTATAACACCTACCCTTTTCCACCAGAGCCTTTATTAGATGAGCCACCACCCGGCTACAACTGGCGCTGGAATTGGCTGGCTGCGTATAGTTTTTGTACCGGACAGAAACCGAAACGCCAAGATGTCCGGATTTTAGATGCGGGATGTGGAACAGGCGTTGGCACAGAATATCTTGTGCATTTGAATCCTCACGCTCAGGTGACAGGAATTGATTTGAGTGCAGGGGCGTTAACCGTTGCGCGAGAGCGCTGTCAGAGATCGGGAGCCGATCGTGTTGAGTTTCATCACCTCAGTCTCTACGATGCCAATCAACTTTCCGGTCAGTTCGATTTAATTAATTGCGTGGGCGTATTGCACCATTTACCCGATCCAAACCGAGGGATTCAATCCTTGGCAACCAAACTTGCGCCGGGTGGATTAATGCACATTTTTGTGTATTCAGAATTGGGACGATATGAAATTCAACTGATGCAAGAAGCGATTAAGCTTTTGCAATCGGATCGATCCGACTATCGCGAAGGCGTAGCGATCGGGCGGCAGATTTTTGCGTCCTTGCCTCCAAACAATCGTCTGGTGCGCCGAGAACAAGAGCGCTGGTCGATGGAGAATACGCGCGATGAGTGTTTTGCCGACATGTACGTCCATCCGCGTGAAGTCGATTACAACATTCACACGCTGTTTGAGTTGATTGATGCGTCTGGATTGAATTTTTTAGGCTTCTCAAATCCGCGTCAGTGGGAGGCATCGCGACTGTTCAATCAGCCGGACTTGCTGGAACGGGCGGATAAATTGAGCGATCAAGAAAGATATCGCTTAATTGAACTCCTTGATCCAGAGTCGGTGACTCATTACGAATTCTTCTTGAGTCGAGGGGAATTACCAAAATCAGATTGGAGTTCGGATGAAGCCCTTTTACAGGCAATTCCTGAACGAAGTCCTTGTATGGACGGATGGGAGAGCCGCTGTTTGTTTAATTACGATTACCAAATCATCAATCTGGCTGAAGATGAGTTTGAATTTTTGAAGGCTTGCGATGGTAATCAGACACAATCGGTGCAAGAGATTCTCTCGACGGTTTCGATTTCGATCGATAAAGTGCGATCGCTGCAAGAACAGCAGCTTATCTTACTGACTCCGTAGGATTTGTTGCCGTTTGTGAAGGAATTCATGGCTGCCGATTCAAGCAAGCGGTCATGAATCCCTTCAACCGGAATGCGATTTTCTCGGCTGATGTCCGTTCTCACAGCATCACTCAGGCGCTTTTGACAACCCTCAGAGTAGAAATTCTTTGATCGGCAATTGACAAAATCCCCGTGTCAAAAGTCATTAAGTATTATTACCTCCACATGATATGATTGCTTCTGGTTCAGATTGTTGGGGATCGCTCGGACATCAATGATATTCGATCGTTATCATGACAATGTGAATCTAACTTTGGAGCCGCGCCTGCTATGGAAGAAACGATCCAAACTGGTACAGAAAAACCAGAGTCAAGTCAGTCCATGGATGACTTTTATCGACTCCAAAATGAGTTGCTAATCGTAACCGTGATCTTGACTGGGCTAATATTCTTCCCTGTCTGGTATTTCTATTCGCTCAACACTGCTCTGAATTATTTAATTGGAGCGTGTACAGGTGTGGTTTACTTAAAGTTATTGGCGCGAAATGTAGAGCGACTCGGTACGGAAAAGCAAAAAATCAGCAAAACACATTTAGCTGTTTTTATTGGGGTAATGGTTCTCGTTACTCAAGTGAAAGATCTTCATGTGCTGCCTGTATTTCTAGGCTTTTTAACGTATAAAGGAACCCTACTCGTCCATACCTTGCGGATTCTGTTTAAGCCTGAACAAACTCAGACCTAACTTAATAGAAATTCGTGAAAAAAATATTGCTCCTTGAATCTGGGGAAAGCCGCCTGAACTGAAATGCTTAATTTCCTCGACGCTCCCAACGTTTTACCGATCGCCAGCTTAGAAGTGGGTCATCACCTCTACTGGCAAATTGGCAATCTGAAGATTCATGGGCAGGTATTTATTGTCTCTTGGATCGTCATCGGGCTATTGGTTGGAGCTTCATTGCTCGCAACCCGTAACGCTCAACGCGTTCCAAAAGGCATTCAGAACCTGATGGAGTACGCGCTGGAGTTTGTGCGTGAGTTGGCAAAAAACCAGCTAGGCGAGAAAGAGTACCGTCCTTGGGTTCCGTTTATTGGCACTCTGTTTCTGTTCATCTTTGTCTCTAACTGGTCGGGCGCACTCGTTCCCTGGAAGCTGATTAAGCTACCAGAAGGCGAACTCGCTGCCCCCACGAATGACATCAACACCACAGTTGCTTTAGCACTCTTGGTGTCGCTGGCATATTTTTACGCAGGCTTCAGTAAGAAAGGATTGGGCTACTTTGCGAAGTACGTTCAACCTACTCCGGTTCTTCTGCCCATCGCGATTCTAGAAGACTTCACGAAGCCGCTTTCACTCAGCTTCCGACTTTTTGGTAACATCTTGGCGGATGAATTGGTGGTCGGTGTATTGGTGCTTCTAGTGCCGCTGTTCGTCCCACTTCCTGTGATGCTGCTGGGTCTATTTACCAGTGCAATTCAGGCTTTGGTGTTTGCGACTCTGGCAGGTGCTTACATTCACGAAGCACTTGAAGGTCACGGCGACGAACATCACGATTAGCCGCATTTTCTTGTCCGAATCTGTTCACCGTATTCAATCGAAGGAAAATCACTATGAATCCTACCGTTGCTGCTGCTTCTGTAATCGCTGCTGCACTCGCGATCGGTCTTGCTGCAATTGGACCTGGTATTGGTCAAGGTAATGCTTCTGGAGAAGCTGTTGCAGGAATTGCACGTCAGCCTGAAGCAGAAGGCAAAATTCGCGGTACGTTGCTGTTGACCCTCGCGTTTATGGAATCTCTGACCATCTACGGTCTGGTAATCGCGTTGGTTCTCTTGTTCGCGAACCCATTTGCATAAGTTCGAGTTCAAAACTCGGAATTCAGATCGATTCTGTGTTCCGAGTTTTGAGTGTGTCCTTCTAGCTCTTACTTCCTACAATGTTTGATTTTGATGCAACGCTGCCGTTGATGGCGGTGCAATTTTTACTGTTGGTTGCAGTGTTGAACATTGTGTTCTTCAAGCCTTTGACCAAGGTTGTTGAAGATCGTAATGATTTTATTCGCGGCACTGAAGCTGATGCGAAGGAGCGGTTGGCAAAAGCAGAAGCATTAGCGAAACAGTACGAAACTGAACTCGCTGAATCGCGTCGGGCTTATCAAAGCGCGATCGCAAAAGCTCAAGCTGACGCAAACCAAATCGCGGCACAGAAAATTGCAGCGGCACAGCAAGAAGCACAACAACAGCGGGAACAAACTCAGAAAGAGTTAGACCAGCAAAAAGCGGCTGCGATGCAAACGCTAGAGCAGCAAGTGGAAGCCTTAAGTCGTGAAATTCTAGACAAATTATTAGTTGGAATTTAACGAGGCTGCTGGTTGATCAAGGCTCCCGATGAGAACAATTCCCCGTCCGGTTTGGGATAGACAACGCGCAGTTTTGGAAAAGTGTCATGGAAATGTATTTGCGACTTGCCAGCGGAGTGATTCATCCGATTTTGGCAGAAGCAGAGGGGGGCGGTTTCGGATTAAACTTCGATATCCTCGAAACCAACCTGATTAACCTCAGCATCGTTATTGCGATAGTGGTATATTTTGGACGCGGTTTTCTCAGTAAAGCACTGGGCGAACGGCGTGCCGCGATCGAGCAAGCAATCTCTGAAGCAGAAAGCCGGAAAAAGACTGCTGCGTCAGCATTGGCAGAGCAGCAACAGAAATTGGCTCAAGCTCAACAAGAAGCAGCAAAGATTCGATCCGATGCTGAAGTTGCGGCGAAGAAATCGGCAGATGAAATTCTTGCAAAGGCTGAACACGACATTGTTCGGATGCGGGAAACGGCTGCAGCGGATATTTCTTCAGAGCAAGAGCGCATCATGAACGAATTGCGTCAACGAGTGGCAGCAATGGCACTGGAGCGCGCATCTGGCGACTTGCCAAATCGGTTGAACGATGATTCGCAGCAGAGATTAGTCGATCGCAGTATTGCGTTATTGAGCGAGGGTTAATCAATGGCAGAAAATATTTTGACCTCTGAGGTTTTAGAACCTTACGCTCAGGCTTTGATGTCTTTGGGACAGTCGAATGATTTAGTCGATCGCTTCGGCGAAGATATGGCAAACATTCTCGACACGCTGAATGCGTCAGCAGATCTGAAAACCTTGGTAGCGAGTCCTTTGGCGAAAGCTGATGTGAAAAAAGCCGTGCTGGATCAAGTCTTTGGTGATGCGATTCATCCGTTTACGCGGAATTTCTTGATGTTACTGGTCGATCGACGACGAGTCATGTTCCTCGAAGGCATCTGTCAGCAATACCAGAAACTCTTGCGGAAATTGAAGCAAGCCGTTTTGGCAGAAGTGACTTCGACGGTTGAACTGAGCGACGATCAGAAAAATGCGATTCGTAGCAAAGTCATTGCGATGACGAATGCGAACTCGGTTGACATCGAAACAAAAATTGATCCTGAACTTATTGGTGGCGTGATCATCAAAGTTGGTTCGCAGGTCATTGATGCAAGTCTACGCGGTCAACTGCGTCGGATTACGCTACGTCTAACCAGTGCGACTTAGACTTCCCCCTTTTTTCTTCATTTCTCATCCTTTAATAGAGGTTTCCAATGGCAGCAATCAGACCAGACGAAATTAGCAACATTATTCGTCAGCAGATCGAAACTTACGATCAAGGCGTAAAAGTTCAGAATGTTGGAACTGTTCTACAAGTCGGCGATGGTATCGCTCGGATCTATGGCTTGGAAAAGTGCATGTCCGGCGAATTGGTGCAGTTTGAAGATGGTTCAGTCGGGATGGCGTTGAACCTAGAAGAAGATAACGTCGGTGCGGTATTGATGTCCGACGGTCGCAGCATTCAAGAAGGAAGTGCTGTAACTTCAACCGGTCGGATTGCTCAAATTCCCGTAGGCGAAGCAATGATCGGTCGCGTGGTCGATTCTTTGGCACGTCCAATCGATGGTAAAGGCGATATTGCGACGACTGAAACCCGCCTCATCGAATCGATGGCTCCAGGGATTATTGCCCGGAAGTCGGTTTGTGAGCCGATGCAAACCGGAATTACTGCGATCGACTCAATGATTCCCATCGGTCGGGGTCAGCGTGAGTTGATTATTGGTGACCGTCAAACTGGAAAGACCTCCGTTGCGGTTGATACGATTCTGAACCAAGCAGGCGAAGGCGTAATCTGCGTTTACGTTGCGATCGGACAAAAAGCTTCGACGGTGGCGAACATTGTCCAAGTGCTGCAAGATCGTGGCGCGATGGAATACACGATCGTCGTTGCAGCAAACGCAAACGATCCGGCAACTCTTCAATACTTCGCACCTTACACGGGTGCAGCTTTGGCTGAGTACTTCATGTACAAAGGTCAAGCAACCCTAGTCATCTATGATGACTTGTCTAAGCAAGCTCAGGCTTATCGCCAAATGTCGCTGTTGCTGCGTCGTCCGCCGGGTCGTGAAGCTTATCCTGGAGACGTATTCTACGTTCACTCTCGCTTGCTGGAGCGTGCTGCAAAACTCAGCGATGAGTTGGGTGGCGGTAGTATGACAGCATTGCCGATCATCGAAACCCAAGCGGGTGACGTATCTGCATACATTCCGACCAACGTAATTTCGATTACCGATGGTCAAATCTTCTTGTCGTCTGACTTGTTTAACTCAGGTCTGCGCCCGGCAGTGAACGCGGGTATTTCGGTATCCCGTGTAGGTTCTGCGGCACAAACCAAGGCGATGAAGAAAGTTGCAGGGAAAGTGAAACTTGAGCTTGCCCAGTTCGCTGAATTGGAAGCGTTTGCACAGTTCGCATCTGACTTGGATAAGTCTACTCAGAACCAACTCGCTCGCGGTGTGCGTTTGCGTGAGATTCTGAAGCAGCCTCAGTATTCGCCGCTTTCGGTTGCTGAGCAAGTTGCTGTGATCTACTCCGGCATTAATGGTTACTTGGATGACATCCCTGTGGATAAGATCACCACTTTTGTAACCAACTTGCGTGACTATCTGAAGACTGGCAAGCCGAAGTATCTTGAAATCGTTCAGACCTCGAAAGTGTTGAGCGACGAAGCGGAAGTGCTGTTGAAAGAAGCGATTAGCGAGACGAAGCAAACCTTGATGGCTGCTGCCTAAGACTGATTTGGATGTCGGATGGGGTGAGAAGCTGAGAGTTGGCTCGATCTCGTAAATCCTGAAGGAATACCCGGCTGTCGTTGTCCCCCTGAATTCAGGGGGACAATACAAATGGCGAATTTGGTTCTTCTCAGGGAGATTGAGGGGGAGCTAGTACAGATAGGCTTTTTCAGATCATTCAGCACCAAAAAGCTAAACTCTAAAATCGTTTCAAATCATGGCAAACCTAAAATTTATTCGCGATCGCATTCAGTCGGTCAAGAACACGAAAAAAATTACAGAAGCAATGCGGCTTGTGGCAGCAGCGAAAGTGCGTCGAGCACAAGAGCAAGTCACGGCGACTCGCCCTTTTGCCGATCGCTTAGCGCAAGTGCTTTACGGCTTGCAAGCTCGATTGAAGTTTGAAGAAGCTGACTTACCGCTGTTGAGAAAGCGGGATGTGGGTACTGTTGGTTTATTAGTCATTTCGGGCGATCGCGGATTGTGCGGTGGCTACAACGCTAACGTTATCCGTCGGGCTGAAATTCGTGCGAAGGAACTGAAAGCCGAAGGCATTGACTACAAAATGGTCATTGTCGGTCGTAAAGCAACTCAATATTTCCAACGTCGGGATTATCCGATCGTGGAAAGCTATGCTGGACTCGAACAGATTCCGACCGCAGCAGAAGCAGCTCAGATCGCCGATGTGGTCTTATCTCAGTTCTTGTCGGAAAGTGTCGATCGTGTTGAGCTAATCTACACGAAATTCGTTTCTTTGATTGCGTCTCGTCCGGTTGTTCAAACGCTGTTACCGCTTGATCCGCAAGGATTGGAAGTTGCAGATGACGAGATCTTCCGCTTGACGACTCGTGGCGGTCAGTTCCAAGTCGAACGTGAGAGAGTGTCCGCTCCTGAAGTTCAGTCTTTCCCACAAGACATGATCTTCGAGCAAGATCCAGTACAAATTCTCGACGCATTGCTGCCGTTGTATCTGAATAACCAATTGCTGCGGGCGCTGCAAGAAGCGGCGGCTAGTGAGTTGGCTGCTCGGATGACGGCGATGAATAACGCGAGTGATAACGCGAAGAATTTGATTGGTTCGTTGACCTTGTCTTATAACAAGGCACGTCAAGCAGCAATTACTCAAGAACTGCTTGAAGTCGTTGCGGGTGCAGATGCACTGAACTAGAACTGTTTTGAATACTTTGAGAGCGTCTAGGAAAACCTAGACGCTTTTTATGTTCGTGCTAACATACAGCACCCTTTGATCGCTTCGCTACGCAGGGGCAGGTTTGTAATATTTCAGTCCTCTCAAAAAAGTTGAACTTACAACATTGCTAATGTGTTTCGCCAATGAGCATGAATGCTGCCCAATTTAAGGGAGCAGGATATTGCTTCATGGTCGTCAACATTGCTTGGCGTAAGGCTTGAGCTTTATTCGGTTGTTGCTGCAAATTTCGATAAAACTCCGTCATGAGTAATGCAGTTGCTTCATCGGGGACTGCCCAGAGCGAAACGACAACACTTGGGACTTGGGCAGCAATCAAGGCACGAGATAATCCAACGACTCCATCTCCAGTGATTCTGCCTCGTCCGGTGTTGCATGCACTGAGAACAACGAGTTCAGCATTCAGCTTGAGATCGAAAATTTCATTCGCAGTTAGCAATCCGTTTTCTTCTAACGAAGGTTTTCCGGTGGCAATCGTATCTGGCGCAAGCGCGATCGCACCCGGTACTCCCAATCCAGCAAAATCACCCATCAAGCCATGAGTCGCAAGATGAATCAAACGGGCGCGATTCATTCGTTGCAAGACGTTCGATTTTGTTGCAGCTTCGCCAACTAATGCCGAAGACTTGAGCATTTGAGAGATCGCTTTTGCTTCTTGCTCTGATCCGGGTAAAGGCGGTAGTTGTTCAGGGGGTTCTCCTACCTCAGTTACAACTTTTGGCATGACCGGATTGCCAATAATCAGAGCGTCGCTTGGTTGTTTCTCTGTTTGTTTCTGACTGATGGTTTCTAGTTTTTTTCTCAATTGATCCGTTAGATCGAGAACTTGAATCGAAGGTGAGATCGAAATAGTGTGCTGCTCAATCAAGAATTTGCCTTTTGCATCTTGCAAGGCAGTAAACGGCACGAGTAGGAGCGATCGATGCGGCACAAAGACAACTTGGGCATTCGGATCTTGGGGAAGCAGATCTGAGATCGGTTGAATCAAGAGTTCATGCAGCCGTCGTAAGGGATGTGCAGCATCTTGAGTAGCTTGACTGTCCTCATTTAGCGTTGCTCGACCTAGCGAAACGATATCAGAGAGTTCTTCAGGAGCACAAGGCTGAGCATCCTGACACTGCCAAAGCGGTTTGAGATCAACGCGACGTAAAGTGACAGTTCCGGTCGGTTGAATCACCCAGATCAATAGCTCTGACTCGCGTGTTTCTAGTTTGCCATTCACGTTGAACTGTGCAGGAATGATCGAGTATTCAACTAGAGTCGCGCGGCGCTTTTGAGCAATTTGTTTGATTTGCGCGATCGTCAAAGAGGCAAGTGGAGATCGCGGCGTTTCTTTTCGGGAAGAAAGTCCAGAAAGACGGCGATCAAGGAGTTCGGCAAAGGCGCGGGCGCGTCCTCGTTCAGAAATTTCTAGAGCCGCTTCGGGTTGATTTTGAGCGACGAGAACACTTTGGAGATTGCTATAGGGTGAATTTTGAGTTTCAAAGATAGAGACTTTGAAGCTATCATTGTTGCCGAGTCGCGATCGCAGTGATTCCCAAGTCTCGATCGCCGCTTGAAGATTTTTCGCGGCAGCGTCTAAGTTCCCAGATTGAAACCGAACTGCGGCAGCATTGATCCTGGCAATTCCTTCCTCTCGTCGATTGCTCCGGGAAGCAGCGTAACGAAGATATTGTCCGTAGAACTCTAATGCTTTATCAGAGTTGCCCATTTGTGCGTAGATCAGCCCTTGATTGCCGCGAATTCGATAGATCAGATCGGCATCGCGCAGTTTGTTCCAAGCAATGTTCCAGGCTTGCTCATATTGAGCGATCGCTTCTTGATAATTTCCCTGAAAATAAGCAATTCCGCCTAAATTTCCCAGGGCTTCTGCTTCTCCTCGTAGGTCTTGAAGCTGGCGGGTAAGGGTGAGGCGTTTCTGCTGATATTCAGTTGATTTGGCATAGTTGCGTTGTGATTGGTAAATCACGCCTAAATTTCCCAACGCCAGTGATTCTATCGATTGATTTTTGATGTTCTGCGCTAAGGTTAGCGCTTGTTCTTGATACTGAATTGCTTTGGCACGTTCTCCGAGTGCTTGATAGACCATGCCCAGATCGCTGAATGTTTTAGCTTCGCTGACTTGATCCTTGAATTTTCGAGATAAGGTAAGACGTTTTTGGTGAAGCTCGATCGCTTTTACATATAAGTCTGTTCCAAAATAGGCGTTCGCTAGATTGCCGAAGGCTTGGAGTTTTTTACGATCTTGAGTAGCAGTTAAATACTGGGCTAAATAATCTACAGCCTCAGCATAGTAATTCCCAGACTGTACATGCGCGAGTCCTAAATTACCTAGTAATGTTGTTTCTAAGGTTGAATCTAGGTTGCGGGCAATGTTTAAGGCTTGCTGATAGTAGTCGATCGCTTTGTCATATTCACCCTGAAGATGATGTGATAATCCCAAAGCAGCTAATGTTTTTGCGACTAGCTTCGGGTCTTGCGATCGACGAGCGATGTCTAAATCAGCTTCAGAAACAGAAATATCTGGCAATCCCTCAATGGGAAAGTAAGCAATTCCAGTTTTGCTCGTTTCTCCTTCCCATTGCAAGCGCTGGAGGGGTTGATAAAGTGTGAGAGGCTGCGCGCTCGTCTGTGTAATTTGTTTGGATTGAGCGATTTTTTCAGATTGGCGCTCTGCACTGATTGCTGCGAACTGTTGACAAGATAAAGGTTGCCAGATGAAGAGAAGCGTAAAACAGATCGAGAAGCTAATTTTCTTGAGTAACATTGTTACCTCTCAGGATGGGTTTATGTCGATCGCATGACTAAAGACGAATCACCCTGCAATTGCAGCAATCTTGGCATCGTTCAATGTTCTATCGGCTGCTTTTTTTGCGCTCCTGTTCCGTAATCTTTGCAAATCCTCCTTGATCGAGCAGTGATAAGAGTTTGTCAGGAGCCGTTCGATCTTTGGGATTTGCCGCAATCGCTTTCGAGAACATTGTGACTGCGTCGTACCACAGACCTTGGGCCGCGTAGATTTGACCGCGATTCTGATCGGATTTCGCGATCGCTAATTGCTGTTTTACCTCTGGAGTCGGTGCAACTCGTCGGATCAATGTCATCTTCAAAGCATCCTTTGTGCCATCTTCACAAACGATAGCGATCGACCAGCGATAAACTTTTTCAGGGACTAGCTCAGGCGCAGTTTTCGGTAATTCAAATGGAACAATCCCAGGCTTATCTACTTGTACTGTGGTCATAAACACAGGCTTTTGGACTCCTGACTCCATGAGCTTAAGTTCCACAGTTTGGCGGCTGGATAGATACCAGAATAAGGTTGGACGGGATGAAATAGTTTCCCCGATGTGGTTGGTTGGTGCGAGGGGAGTAAAAGAAGCTGTTTTGCGCTGACCACAAAGGCGTAATGCGTCTTCTCGCGTTCCCGTGCCTTCACTACTTCTGAAACCCGAACGTTTAGGGGGCTTGTATTGAGCATTTGCGGGGGCAGGCTGCAATGAATTGAGAGGACTAGGTAAGGGGAACTCTAGCGGCAATAAACTTTGTAGGGCAGCGAAAGAAAGTGTTCCAATTCCAAGCAAGAATATCGGGTTAGCTCGTTTGAGTTTAGAGAAATCAGAAGCCATCGTCTTATGAATCAATAGAGGGTGATGATCTAGCTCGGTTGTAAGGGTGGGAAAATTTTGGAGCAATTCTCTCCTGTCGAACAGATGCTAAACTCTTCCACGCTCACTCTTCGAGGGTTCCCATAAAACTTGATAAACGTTCGTCGGTTGCTCCCGCCCTTTTAGTTGAACTGTCCCAACGGCTTGCACTGGAAATTGACCTTCAACCAGCGTAAAGGTCTCTTCACTGATTAAAATTCGGCAGAGTCCACCCTCGATCGATTTATCAAAACTTTCGAGTCGCGCTGCTACGTTAACACTATCGCCGATCGCGGTATAGTCCATGCGCTGCTGACCACCTAAGCTGCCTGTAACGACTGTGCCTGTCGAGATACCTACTCGCATTTGAATCGTGGGATGTCCTTGCTGTGCCCAGCGTTGATTCAGTGCAGCTAGTGCAGCGGACATTTCGATCGCGCATTGCACAGCACTGTACGCATCGTGAGCAATATCTTTACTAGTTTTACGAGCGATCGGCACACCAAAGACTGCCATAATCGCATCTCCAATAAATTTATCGACCACTGCCCCATGCTTCAACACCACTTCCGTCATCGCTTCCATGTATTCATTGAGCCAGATCATCAGCGTTTCAGGGTCGAACCGTTCGGCAATCGTGCTGAAGTTTTTAATATCGGTAAATAGTACCGTTGCAGTGAGTTTTTGTCCCCGCAGGCGACCTTGGGAAAGCAGTTGATCGCGATCGCGCCAAATCGTCTCAGCAATCGTTGGAGTCACATATCGCCCAAAGAGATTCATCACAGTTTGGCGATCGCGACGCTCTGAATGAGCAATGTGAACCGTGACGACCATTGCAGACGTGAGTAGCGCTAAGGCGGGTGGGACAACCGGAATCCACCAGGAAAACACGAATGCTGCAAAGCTTCCTAGTCCTAGCCCTCCGACTGCAACAACTGTGCCTGCCACTGCCCAACGTGGCGATCGCACCATCCAGCCTAAGCCTGTTCCCACACCCGACCACAGCAGAATCCAAACTGCCTCCATTGCATCTGTCCAAACTTGGAAGCCCGATCGTCCGTCGATCGCAGCACTGATAATTTGACTCGCTAAATTTGCCTGTACCTCAACTCCCGCCATTCTCTCTGGAGTCGTGATCGAGTCGCCGCTATAGGGAGTGTAAAAGACATCTTTAAGACTTCGAGCTGTCACTCCGATCAAAACAATTTTGCCTCGGAAGGGCTGTCCTTGCGAATCACGCATGAGATCAGCAGGCAGTCGGTCTTGAAGCACGTCCATCAGTGAGACCGTGCGGAACTTGCCAGAAGCGCCTCGATAGTTCAGCAAGATTTGATAGCCGCCTGCATCCGCCGAGACATAGCTCCCATCGCTTGGCTCAAAAATAGGAAAGATCCCATGCCCAAGCTGGAGATACTGTGAATTGGTTTTCGCTGGTTGAGATGTAATTCCTTGAGCTTCTAAATAGAGCATTGCAAGGCGTAATCCCAAACTTTCTAAAGATTCTTCTCCATTGGGACTTGTCCAATACAGTAGACCTCGGCGCAGTTTCCCATCGCCATCAAGGACTACATCGTTTGAAGCAGTTTGATTGCGCTGTTTCAGAATGGGGGGAGGTGCAACCTCGACTTCTGTACTTCCGCCTCGTTTTTCAATGCCTATCAGGTTAGGGGTTGTCTGGAATACTTTAGCTAGCTCTGAATGTCCTGGCTCTACTGGCAGATCCCGATAGATATCTAAACCGATCGCTCGCGGCTGTTGCTGCTTAATTTTCGTCAACAGTTTGGCAAAGGTAGCATCATCAAACGGATAACGTTTAAGTTGCCGGATATCATTTTCGTTTACGCCTACAATAATGACGCGATCGTCAGTTGCTTCTTGGGGACGCAGCCGAACATATTGATCAAATGCCATCCATTCTAAAGATTGTAATGCCCCAGCAACCCGCAGAAGCACGATTAATCCTGCTACGCTAGGAATTGTGATCCAAAGCACATGAAATTTTCGGATGATTTTAGCAAGTGGTAGAGGCATAAGGGAGCCAGAAGAAGATGATCACCATTCTGATAATTCTTCCCCAGCAAAGCTTATTCTTCCGGAAAATAAAGTCACTTTAAATACAAGCAATACTGTTGATATTACTTAGGTACAGGTGTGGAGTGATTGTGGAAACTGTGGCAGTCGGCTTTGATCGGATCGCTCTACTACGGTTACTACAAATAGGTTATCCAAGAAGAGCTACGGAACTATAACGGCAAAAGCTGGTCAGGTGCGCTGTGTTTACTACCGTTTGTACTGGGTATATCATTACCGCCACTGTTAGCAACTTATGATCCTGATGTTCCTGAATCGTTTCGATGGTTCTCCATTCTTGGAATCATTTGGATTTACATTGTGCAGTTCCGACTCGATCGCGATTCAATCTCATTGTTGAACTCCGCCAGATTCATTTACTGAGCCAATATTGGGCGCAGCAACAAGGTGAAACAGTCAAAGATCTGATCGCTGTGAAGGTTAAGATTGAGGAGTGAGGAGATAGAGAGACAAGCAAAAAGAATGCTTGCTCCCTATCTCCCCATCACAACTAAATCGCCTGAATCCACTCCTTCACGTCATACTCCGTCCAGATCTGATTCTGCCAATACGGATCAGACTCGATCAGATTCCGAACGATCGCTTCATTCTCCGCTTCATAGATGCCAAACACTTTCGTTACATCTTTCGTCGGTCCGATCGTCACTAAAATCCCATCTTCTTTTTGCTTTGCTAACCCATCTAAATGAGCCTGACGATAGGGCGTTCTTTTCTCTAGAACATCGTCACAGTAGCTTCCCCAAACAACATATTTCGGCACAATTTCACCTCTAGCTTCTCAACTCAACCCGGAACTTCTCAACCAGTGCTTCGCGCACTTTTTGATGCACCGGGTCTACATCTTCATCTTTCAACGTGCGATCGTCAGCCCGATAGACTAATCGGAACGCTAAACTGCGCTGACCTTCTGGAACGCGATCGCCCTTGTATTCATCAAACAGTTCCACCGATTCTAGTAACTTCCCGCCTGCTTTGACGATCGTGCGTTCCAAATCGCTCACGCCTACCTCACGCGACGCATAGAAAGCAATATCGCGATCGGAAGCAGGATAAGTAGAGAACGGCTTGAAAACCGGAACCATCGCTTCATCTGTTTCCAAATGGCGAATGATCACTTCGAGATCCAATTGGAAAACATAAACTTCATCCGGTAAGCCGCGCTCTTGACGCAGTTGAGGATGTAACTGTCCAAACGTTCCTAAGCGATCGCCTCTAACCCACAGCGAAGCCGTTCGTCCCGGATGCAAGCGCGGATCGCGTCGATCAGGCTGAAATTCTACAGGTAACCCGACTCGATCGAAGACACTTTCTAAAATGCCTTTCGCCTCAAACCAGGTCATCGGCTGATCTTTGCCGCCCCGAACCCACTTACCTTGGCTCGGATCTCCACCCAAGATACCAGCGATCGCTTCAGCTTCAATCAGATCTTCTTCCTGAGTAAAGACATGCCCAATCTCAAAGCCATTCAAAGCTCCATTGCCTTGCTCAAGGTTGTACTGGAATGCCTCAATTAAGCCATTGATTAGATCAGTTCTCAGCGCAGAATACTCGGTAAATAAAGGATTCGCGAGAACGATTTGCCGTTCTTCTCCAGGTTTGCCGAGTGAATAATGAATCAATTCGGTCAGCCCCATACCTCGGAAGGCTTCGCGAACTTTGCGAGAAATCAATTGCTCGATCGACAAATATCCCGGCTCAGTTTTCGCAGGCAATGTATCTGAGAAATTGTTATAGCCATACAGCCGCGCAATTTCTTCAATCAGATCAATTTCACGTTCCAAATCTCGATAGCGATAAGGCGGAACCGTAACATTCCAAGTTTCTGAACCCGTTGATTTCAACTCACAGCCTAGTGCTGTCAGAGTGTGTTCCACATCCTTCGCTTGCAATTCCCCAACATCGTCACCGAGTTCAACCATGCCGAGCACTTCTCGAACTCGTTCAAGTCGTAGCGAGATCGATCTCGTCAACGAACCTTGTCGGGTGTCAACCGTTTCTTGAGCCGTAATCGTTCCACCTGCAAGTTCAAGGATCAGTTGAACTGCTCGACGAGCCGCCGTTTCCAAACCTGCCCAATTCACACCCCGTTCGTAACGAGCAGAGGCTTCTGTTCTCAACCCTTGCGATCGCCCAGATTTACGAATTGCAGCAGAGTCAAAAATTGCAGCTTCGAGAAAAATATGCTGAGTGCTGTCACTCACTTCTGTTTCTTCACCACCAAACACGCCTGCCAACATCGTTGGCTTGTCATTGACGGTGATTAACAAAGCTTGCTCTTGCAGCGTGCGATCTTGACCATCGAGCGTTTTAACCGATTCGCCCGATCTCGCAAATCTCACGCCCATCTCGATTTGATCGGTTCCCGCCACTTTCACCAAACTATCGAAATCAAAAGCATGGAGCGGTTGTCCCCATTCCAGCATGATGTAGTTGGTGATATCGACAATATTATTAATCGATCGCACACCCGACGCGAGTAAGCGACGCTGCAACCACAACGGCGAAGGCGCAATTTTCACATTCTCGATCAGCGTGCCAATATACGCCGGACAAGCTTGAGCATCTGAAATTTTAATCGACACCGATTTGGTCTTCTGAGACTCAGGCACACTCGGTTCCGGCAAGCGCAACGTTGCACCGGTTAATGCCGCAACTTCTCGCGCAATACCCACCATGCTCAAAGCGTCTGCTCGATTCGCGGTCGAAGTCAGATCCAAAATCGCGTCATCCAATCCCAACAAGGGACGCACATCCATACCAGGCGTTAACGCTCCTGTCACAGTTTCATCAAAAATATGGATGCCTTCCGATTCTTTCGTCAAGCCTAACTCTGACAAAGAGCAAATCATGCCCTTCGATTCCACGCCTCTGAGTTTTGCAGGCTTAATCTTCAAATCGACATTCGGCAAGTATGTGCCTAACGTCGCCACTGCAACAAAAATATCAGCGCGCACATTTGCCGCACCGCAAACAATCTGAGACGGACTTTCAGCCCCAATATCCACTGTACAGAGACTTAAGCGATCGGCATTGGGATGTTGTTCGCGCGTCAGCACTTTTCCGACGACCACGCCATCTGCCCAAGTGCGCCGATCCTCAATGTCTTCCACCTCAAACCCCGCCATCGTCAGCTTTTCCGCCAACGCCTCTGGAGTCATTGAAATATCTACCAATTCCCGCAACCAGTTCAGAGAGATACGCATCCGTCGCCTTCAAAAATCACGCCAAGACAGACCTTATTCTATCGCTGTTGCGCCTCTCTCAGCGTTCCTGTTCCCTGCTCTCCCACTTCTGGGTAACCTCTCAATACAAGCTGCGTCTTGCAAACTCACACTTTGCTTCCCCCCAAAGCTTTGCCATTTTTTGGAATCCACCCTTACAGATTGCTGCCCTCATGAGCTACTGTTTGAACCCAGTCTGCCCAAGCCCAGAAAACCTCGCCAATACAGAGCGCTGTCAAGCCTGTGGCGCTAGTTTGCTGTTGCGCGATCGCTATCGCGTTCTGCACGCATTAGGACAAGGTGGATTTGGTGCAACGTTTCTGGCAAAAGATGAATCTCTGCCGGGTCAACCTTACTGTGTGATTAAACAGCTCCGTCCGACCACAACTGCACCTCATGTGATGCAGATGGCGCGAGACTTGTTTGAACGGGAAGCCCAAACCTTGGGACGCATCGGCAATCATCCCCAAATTCCCCGCTTACTCGATTATTTCGAGGCAAATCAAGAATTTTATCTGGTTCAGGAATATATCAGCGGTTCCACCCTTCAGCAGGAAATCAAACGCTCAGGAGCTTTTAGCGAAGCAGGGGTCAAGCAGTTTCTCAGCGAGATTCTGCCGATTATGCAGTATGTTCACAGTCATCAAGTGATTCACCGAGATCTTAAACCTGCAAACTTGATTCGGCGATCGCAAGACTGCAAACTTGTGCTGATTGACTTTGGAGCCGTCAAAAACCAAGTGAACTCTGTATCTGCCGCGAGTTTATCGGATCAGACTGCACTCACCGCTTATGCGATCGGGACTCCCGGATTTGCGCCACCCGAACAAATGGCAATGCGTCCGGTTTATGCAAGCGATCTCTATGCATTGGGTGTGACTTGCATTTACTTATTGACCGCAAAATCTCCAAAAGATCTCGATTACGATCCTGCCACAGGTGAATTGTTGTGGCAAAAACAGGTGCATCTGAGTGAGCACTTTGCAGGCGTTTTGAAGAAAATGCTGGAAGTCTCCGTGCGGCATCGGTTTCAGTCAGCCAATGAGATTTTACGCGCGTTGGATTTGGAGCCGTATCTCGACAGTTTGGCAAATAGTATGAATAGCGTTTCAACCCGATCAACGCTGACAAAACGTGACCCTGATTCTCAACCGAGTTCTCCGGCAGCACGGGCAGCCATGGCAATTCGGGCGCGCAATCAGCGATCGGAATCGACGAATTTACAGACCGGAGTGGCTCGGAATCGCGTGATGGCAGCTCGCCCAACGACTCGTGATTCAGGCGGACGAACCGGGAGCAATAGCAACACATCCGGCAACAAGACTCAGGCGGCTCCAAAACTTGATTCTGCAACTCTCGTGTCTCTGTACGGTAAGGGTAAACGAGATTTTGCGTCGCATGATCTGTCGCTACTCGCCATTCCGAAAATTAATTTGTCAGGCGCTGTGTTTCATCAATCGAATTTGAAACAGATTAATTTACAAGGCGCAAATTTATTCAATGCTGATTTTGGCAAGGCGAGTTTGCAGCGAGCCAACTTGCGCGATACTAACTTGGCACAAGCTTATTTGAGTAATGCCGATTTAGAAGGGGCAGATTTACGAGGTGCAAATCTTACGCAAGCGTATTTACTCAATGCGAATTTGCGGAATGCAAATTTGTGTGGCGCAAACCTCACAGGCGCAAAACTCACCGCAGAGCAGTTAGCGATGGCAAAGACTAACTGGCTCACCGTCCGCCCAAATGGCAAAAGAGGCATTTTGTAATGACAAAGACTCGCTATTATTAGAAAAACAATCGGTCGAGATATGTTGATAGCGGTTATTGTCTTAAATCTTGCGCTGGCTTTGTATGGGTTTTATCTCACCTGGCAAATGTGGCAGTTGCGGCAAGCTTTTTCTAGAGCCGCAGATGCACTGGTTGTCGCAGAACGGCAAACGCATCAAGTTTTGTATGGTGCACCGAGCGCGATCGAGCGTCAACAGCTCGGCGTACAAAGAATAAGACATACGTATCGCCAGCTTGAACCGAAAGTTCGGCAGGCACAGCAGGCATTTGCCCTGTTGGGAATGGGGATGGGAATGGGACGATCGCTATTCCTCACCCCTCTCCTAAACCAACGCGCGAAAAAATTTGCTACAAAATCAGCTAAAGGACGAATCAATCGCTAGATTGCGGTTCAGTCTGGCAGAATGAGGAAAGGTCTGGTGTTACAGAGTTGGTTTAGTGAGTCGCAAGGGGTAGAGCCAAGATATGTCTGACAATCGATCGGGATCATTTTTAGGCGGCATGATCATCGGAGCAGCAATGGGGACGATCGCAGGATTATTAATTGCACCCCGTCCAGGACGAGAAACTCGACAGTTGATCAAAAAGTCGGCAGATGCTCTGCCTGAACTTGCGGAAGATTTATCCACCAGTGTCCAACTTCAGGCAGATCGCTTTTCTGAGTCTGCGCTGCGAAACTGGGATGACACACTGGGACGATTAAAAGAAGCGATCGCCGCTGGATTGGAAGCAACCCAGCGTGAGCATCAAATTCTCAGTCGAGAGTCTGAATCGGGGAGCGATCCTAAACCTCCAGTTCGCGATCGTTTGCGCTAAGCGAGATGAGATGAAGTGTGACTGATCCTATTTTTTGGCTAGGCTTATCGATTTTACTCGTGGCGATCAGTTTGACCGCCCTCTTAACTGTGGCAATTCCTGCATTTAACGAGATGGGACGGGCAGCCCGCAGTGCCGAAAAATTATTCGAGACGTTGAATCGGGAGTTGCCACCGACGTTAGAGGCGCTCCGGATTACCGGAAATGAGGTGACTGATCTCACCGATGATGTGACTCAAGGCGTTCAGAGCGCCAGTCAAGTGGTGAAGCAGGTAGATGAGACTCTGACCGGTGTGAAGCAACAAGCACAGAAAGCCCAAACAACTGGGCGCAGTGTTTTTGCAGGCGTGAAAGCGGCATGGCGGACTCTGAACCAACCTCAGAATAAATCGCGGCGAGCGAATCGGATGGCGGCGAGTGGAGATCCGCGATCGCTACCCCACGAACAGAATGGAAATCATCATTTTGAGGAAGTGACTTCTGATCTGGAACTAAATTATGAGTGGGAAGATCAGGACGAATCGCAGACGAACAAGCCGTCTGAACCTTCGCGATCGCCAGTGCGCCACGACCCAGAATAAGCAAAATTATTGATCCTGTTCCAGCGAGATGAATCGCTGACAGCATTCCTATATTAGAATTAGTTAAACAAATGTAAACAAAAATGAGCGTCTATTCTAAATGCCTCATTTACGATTACTTTTAATGTTCTTTAGTGACCCATTCGTGAGATCGTGCTATGCCTAATCTTCGAGTCCGCCGTCTATTTCAAGGTTTGATGGCACTGATGGTCGTCATTTCTGTCTGGACGATCGCACCAGCGGCACAGGCATATGACAATCCTGATTTATTGCCGGATCATCCGACGAACGTGATTGACTTGGCAAATGAGTTTACGAAGACTCAGGAAGAAGCACTGTCTGCTGACTTGTCAAAGTTTGAAGC
This sequence comes from Leptolyngbya sp. UWPOB_LEPTO1, assembly GCF_017302695.1. Taxonomy (NCBI): domain Bacteria; kingdom Bacillati; phylum Cyanobacteriota; class Cyanophyceae; order Leptolyngbyales; family Leptolyngbyaceae; genus Leptolyngbya; species Leptolyngbya sp. UWPOB_LEPTO1. Next base: position 452,727 of record NZ_JAFLCJ010000003.1, read on the forward strand.
TGAGACGGGCTGGAAATTACGGGTTCTGACACAAAGCGATCGTACACCTGGAACCGCCGTCAAAGGCTTTTGGGGATTGGATAACAAAAGCGTTTTGTTAGTTGCCGATACACGAGGCGGAAATCTGCTGAATTTTAGTGTGGGTGATGATTTTTATCCGTTGCTGTCTCGGACGTTTTGGATCGAGTTACAAACTCGATTCGGGAATCAATTTTTCGTGCGAGATAACGGCGGGGATCAAGCCATCTTAGAAGCGTTGGAATCAGTCAAAGGATGTTTACGCCAGGGTGGATGTAAGGTTGTCCCTGGGTTGCCGCGTGAACAGTGGTTGTTAACCCTGATTACTTCAACGGTTGGAGGGTTAGTGTTTGGATTTGCAGCACAACCTCGTAAAGAAGGACAGGTCTTCGCTTGGCAGTGGGCGCTGATTTTCTCGCCGCTGTGGGGGATCTTATTTTTGGCGTTTGGAATTGGTCCGGTGATTACCCGCACGACTGATTGGTTGCCGCTGTTTCGGAATGTAGCAGGATTTGCGATCGGGGCTTTAGTGGCATTTTTAGCACCCACTTTGGGTCGATCGTCTACGTCTGAAACTTAAACCCTAGTAGGAAGATGGAGAGATGGGGAGACGAGGGAACTTCAAATGCTCCCCATCTCCCCATTTTGCTGATCATTTTGACTCGATTCGTGACGAGGTGGTGTGTCAATGCAATTTTTGGGATATTGTTTCCAAGAATTGAGCATGTCCGCTTAGACACAGCCGAGTTCAAGAGATTCAATCATGACAGCATCGAATTCTAATGGATGGGTGCAAACGGTTTCTGAATTGATCAAAACGTGGATTCAACCGATCTTTGAGATCGGGATCTACTTAAGAGTTCCGGTGACGATCGCGATCGTCGCGTCCTTAATTTTTACAAAAGTTGATCAGACTATAGAGGTCTATCGCGCGATCGCTTCGGATAGTAACAAATTTTATGAGGCATCCGTAACGGTCAGTTCTGTCTTATTGCTCACAATCTTCATTTGGTATGTCTCCCGTTTTCTAATTCTGGAGCAAGGGAGTAGATTTCAGAATGGCTTAGCAAATTGGACACCGAGGATTTTAGGGATAATTCCAATTCTTAGCTTAGTGCTCGGAATTCTCAAGGCTTGGAACGAATCGATTAATGATCAAGCTCGATCTTTTTTAATGATTTGGATGATTTCAAGCTTAAGCACTGGGATAACTATTTTCTTCCTACTTTGGAAACGCACAGACTTATTTCATCGATGCTTTTTGGGATCTAAGTCTCAAGGGGAAGGGCTGTTTGCTCCACAGGTTGAAATTGGGCTTGCGAATGTTGCGTACACGATCTTTAGTACATTTTCTTTGCCTTTGATTGCAGCAGCAGCAGATTCGAGAGCGGCTTTGGGAGTCATTATCGTTTTTGGTCTGTCTGTCCTGCTTAACCTCATTCTGTATTCTTGGCATTCCCATCTAGCAGCGAGGATCGTTTTGTGGTGGATTGCATCGATTTCCGCTTCTGCTATTTTCGTCGTTGCTCTGCCATCTACGGTGATTCCTAATGCGGTTGGAGCGGTGAGTGTGATTGCGATCGCATTGACTACGCTCGTTGTTGTGTTTTCAACTATCTATTATTGGGCATTTAGAAATAATGTTCCAGCTCTCACGATTTTACTAGGATTAGTTGCGATTTCAAGTCTGCTGAACCTGAATGACAATCATCGGTTTCGGCAAATTGCAACCTCTGATAATTCTCCATTGCCATCTTTAGAAGCAAGTTTTCAAACCTGGCTAGCGAGTCGTCCCGATCGCGATCAATATTCAGGAAAACCTTATCCAGTGTATATTGCATCAGCCCAAGGGGGCGGGATTTTTGCGGCGTATCATGCAGCGACTACTTTTGCACACTTGACTGAATCGATTCCAAGCTTTCCTCAGCATCTTTTTACGATTAGTAGCGTTTCTGGTGGGAGTTTGGGATCAGCAGCGTATGCGAGCTTACTCAAGACCGGAGAGGAGCAAAATCTTAGTGAAAAAGCTAGCCAGCTTTTTGAGCAAGAGTTACTTTCTCCGTTACTGACACTGGGCTTTTTTCCAGATCTGATTCAGAGATTTATTCCCTTTCCAATCTATGACTGGGACAGAGCGACTGGGTTAGAACTTGCCTTTGAAAATAGCTGGAATCAGCTTGGTAATAATCGTGAAAATCCTTTGAAGCAGTCTTTTTACAAACATTGGCAACCTCAAGGAATTGCTCCTGCGCTGGTATTCAATTCAACCATCGTTGAGAACGGAAAACGTTTGGTGATAAGTCCTTTTGAGATTGTATTACCGACTCAAGAAAGGATTGCTCTAAACGAGAGTCAGTTAGATTTAAGGTTGAGTACGGCGGCTGTATTGAGTGCTAGGTTTCCTTTTGTAACTCCGGTGGGTTGGTTTCAACGCAAGAGTGATGGAAGTAAGTTGCGGCTTGCGGATGGTGGGTATTTTGATAATTCGGGGATTCCTACTGCTCTTGATATTGGTCGAGCTTTGCAGAAAGTAAAAGGGTATGGGAAAAGCTTTGAATTGATTTATTTAGCGATCGTAGATCAACCACAAGTTGATTCAGGAAAACCGCTCAAGTCGGCAGGAATGAATGAGATCTTGTCGCCGATTCGCGCTCTATTCAGTGCGCGTGAAGCTCGGAGTGCCAGCGCGATCGAACTATCTACCTATACCTTGAATGATGGAATTACTGACCCGTTTAAGCTAAGGTTCAGAACTCTAATGCTAGAAAAAGTAAACTTAGACCAACAGATCAGGCTTCCGCTCGGTTGGCAACTTTCTACTGCTTCAAAAGAGTTTATTTTCAATCAGACTCCTGCACCTAGCGAATGTAATGCAACACAGTTCAGGCAAATTTTGAGTAGTAATACTGCCAATATTGACGTAAAAAATCACAATAGCTGTGTTGCAAGATCGATCAAGAGTGATTTGAGCTAGCTGAAACACACCTTACTCAAAGCCTTTCTGAACTCGATTCAAAGCAGCAATTAAGCGATCGAGATGCGCTTTCTCGTGAGTTGCCATTATCGTCATCCGAATCCGGCTCGTCGGCACAGTCGGCGGTCGGATTGCAGGGGCGAAGATTCCTTCTGCTTGTAGAGATTTTGCAGCTTCTAGCGCAGTTTGCACATTCGGCAATTGCCAGCAGAGAATCGGAGACTCTGAAGGGAGAAGTGCGAAATTTGGAAGCTGTGATTTGAGATAAGCAACATTCTGCCAAAGGGTATTTCGGCGATCGCGTTCTTGTTGCACAATTTGAATCGCTGCTAATGCCGCCGCAGTGTCAGCCGGAGACAGCCCAGTTGTATAGATCCAACTGGGTGCGCGGTTTCTTAAGAAATCAATCAATTGCGCTGAGCCAGCAATGTAACCGCCTAGACTTCCTAATGCCTTGCTGAGCGTTCCCATCTGAACAATCGCACGTCCTGTACAGCCTAAATGTTCAACACATCCTGCACCTGTTGCACCCATCACACCCGTTGCATGAGCTTCGTCTACTAGCACCATGCACTCAAATTCATCTGCTAAGTCAAGAATCTCTGGAAGCGGGCAGAGATCGCCATCCATACTAAACACTGTGTCTGTAATGATCAAACAATGCTGAAAATGTTGGCGTTGTTGTTTTAGCTTAGTTCGTAAGTCTTGAATATCACAATGAGCATAGTCGAGCGTTGTTGCACCGCTAACAATCGCACCATTTCGTAAGCTCGAATGATTGTATTGATCAGACAGAATTAAGTCACGCTTTCCGACTAAAGCAGCGATTGCGCCTAAATTCGCTAAATAGCCTGAACTAAATACGATCGCATCTTCAGCTTGTTTGAGTTGCGCGATCGCAGTTTCTAACTCTCGATGTAAAGCCCGATGCCCAGTAAGCAAGCGCGATCCAGTACTGCCAGTTCCATAGTTCTGAATGGCTTGAATCGCGGCATTGATTAATCGATCGTCGGTCGCAAGTCCTAAATAATCATTGCTGGCGAAATTGAGAAATTGACGATCGCCTATTTGAATGACTGCACCGGGACGATCGATTGTTTTAGTGGATCGCTGCCAACCTGCACGCTCGATCGACTTTAAGGACTGCTCAAGCCAAGCATAAGGATCATTCTTCATCCGGTTGTTCTTTGATTTCAGCACTCTTGCCTCGAACGGGCGGCAATTTATCGACTAAACCCATTTCAAATGCTACATCGGGCAATTCTCCAGCCAGATAGCGACCGGGTTGAAAGACTTTGCCTGGGGTAAAACACATTTGACGCAATTGTACAGTTTCTGCTGGGAGAAACATTGTTCGAGATAGGCGACGTTCGATTCCCATGATTTCATCCTCTAAAGGCTAATGTCATGCTGCTGCATGTAGCTTAACAACCAGTTCGCCATTGTGGCACGACGAGTTTTTCGGGGCACCAGTTCATCGACTTTGTAGCCGCCAAATCCCAGTTGTTCTTTCAGAAGTTGCTTGTTTTCAGAGGGAATCGATCGGGTTAATTTCACGACTGCTGGACGGCTTTCGATAAAATTCGGCGGTTCAGGATAGGCTTCTAACCAATCTGGTGAAACCGTGGCATCGTCATAGCCTAGGTAATGACAGACTAAACCATTGGCAGTTTCATCATCGATTTCATCTTTGAGAATTGCCCAGATCGTATCGGAATTTAGGGGTGGGAGATTAGACATCATCTGTATCACGGATTGCGGCAAGACTATTCAGAGGGTAATTGTGCGGGTGATGTTGTTTCTTCAGATTGCACAATCTGTTGCATTCCCTCGGTCACATAAACTTCAACATCGCGCTGAATAATCGATTCGACTTGTTCACTGAAAATTGGTAAAGCTTGGCGATGATTTTCGTAAGTTCGATATGCGCCGCTAAGCTGAAAGAATTGCCAACCTTGGGTTTTGAGCAGTTCTGAAGCTCTGCGATAACTATACCAACGCTTGCCGTACTGATGAAATTCTTCTAAGGCAGTTCCGATCGCAATTGCTGAGCTAATCGCTACGGTAGCGACTTTGATCCCTCGCTCAAATATCTTATCTTCATTGAAGTTGAGTAATACGATGATCGGCAAAATTGCACTCAAGACAATCGTCCATTTTCTGCCGCTTTGATGTCGATCGCGCATCTTATTTGATTTGCCTTCCATCCAAAGCACTTGTTCGAGCCAGCGGAGCTTCAGATAGTCTTTGCCAGATTGCTCTAGATCGAGCCGCTCAATCATCCCTTCAAAATCAGATTGAAGCTTGTTGTTGTAGTCAACTTTGGGTTTATTCATTGAATTTGATCAACAAATTTGCGAATCGTCTCTAAGTGTTCAATTGTAAATTCAGCGTCGTTATGTTTTGCACCTGGAATAAATAATAATTGTTTCTCTGTCGGAGTTGCGTTATACAAAGCTTGACTCATCGCAGGTGGAACAAGCTCATCGGCATCGCCATGAATGAAAAAGGCAGGGATTTTCAGCGATCGTACTTTGTCGATCGAGTTAAATCGCTGAGTCAAAATGATCTCTAAGGGAAAGACGCGAAAATAAGGATTTCTTTCTGCCATATCCTGCATAGAAGTGAATGTGCTTTGGGTGACTAATGCTCTGGCTTCGGGATGTTTTGTGGCGAGATCAATGGCGACTGCACCGCCGATCGAGTATCCATAAATTGTGATTTGCTTGGGTGGAATATTGCGCGTCTGAGTTAAATAATTCCAAGCGGCTTCTGCATCGGCATACACTTGTGATTCTGAGGGAAATCCGCCTTCGCTTTTGCCGTAGCCGCGATAGCTAATCACAAGTACCGAGAATCCCAGTTGATGAATGCGATCCATTTGGTCAATGCCGCCTAATGTGCCGCCGTTGCCGTGAAAGTACAGCACGGTTCCTAAATTCGGTTTGCTGCCTTGTACCCACCAAGCATGAATTCGCTCCGGTTTTCCAAACCAGTTTTTCACAGGAATCCAAACTTCTTCGGCAGATAAGCCTAGCTCGGCAGGAGTTTGGTAAATGGTGCGAGTTGGAAAGAAGATGAATCGAGATTGAATCAGAAACAAGACGAAACAGACGATCGCATAAATTCGCAATGCGATCGCTAAAATCTTCCACAGTAGCTTTGGATGGAATTCCATTGACATCTAGCCTTGAGAGTTCACCGCTCAACGATTCTAGAGTTTATTTTTGCGATTGGTTGAATCTCGATCGTATTTCAAGTTTTGTTCCAGCGTGTCACTGAGAGCGATCGTAATTGTTCTAACCTTGAGAATTAGAGAACTGATCGAGCAGGACTTGAATGAGTTTTGGAGAGGCACGAAAATTTGTTTCTTGTAAGAGCCGTTCTAGAGTTTCTGATAAGGTAATCCAGTTGCGTTTTGCTGCTTCGCCCAGAATTCCTAACATTCCAGTAATGTTGATGCCCAGATTTTGAGCAGTTTGACGGGCATCAAGATCGTCCACAATTAGCAAATCAGCGTTTAAAGTCTGAGCAAGAAGAATTGCTGCTTGTTCCCCAGGATCGAGTCGCTGTAAGAGCGTGCGAACATTCGTTGGAGCGGAGCTAGCGCTGTTTGAAACAGAATGGATTTCTAGCCAATTTGGAGGAGCAGAAATCCAGTTTTGTAGTTCAAGTGGTGCACCTGGATTTTGCATTTCAGCTTGAACAACATCAGGAATAATAATGCGTTGATAGAGACGTGGCAGGAGGTCTAACTGATCGATGAGAAGCAGATAAAGAATTGGTGAGGTATCGGAGACAACAATCATTTATATGTCCTAGCTTTGTTCCCCAAGGACTTTCTGAAGTGTTTGTAAGTCTTGATTGAAGTCATCGATCGTGTAATGAAGATAGGCTTGATTTTGCTTGAGAAAGGCATCAACTTGAAATCGATCGAGTTTGAGGATGCGCCCGACCTCTGCATGGGTGAGGCGTTGATCTTTGTAAGCCTCTACAACAAGGGTTTCGAGAACTTGCTGAGGCAGAGCTTCTAAGTTTGGTTCGAGCTGTTGGATGTATTCGTCGGGAATGTCGATCGTGATTTGCATGGATCGAGTAGAGAAAGAGGATAGTTTGATTTTAACTTGCGGTTCTGTGTTGCCGAATCTCTTCGGCGACTTTGCGGATGCCTTGGGCGATCGTGATGGTTTTACTCTTTGCTATTCTTCGCCTGCCATTTGTAGCACTTGTTGATAAAACGCAGGGCTTATCCAGGTTCCCTGGTCGATTAATCCGTTTAGCAAGGGAGAGACTTCACTGATGATTCTTTGCTCTCTGGCAAGAAGCAGAATTCCAATCGTTCCAATGATTGGTAATCCTAAAGTTTGAGCAAGGTTGCGCCCTGCTCTTTCATCCATCAGCAATCGATCGGCTTGCAATTCTTCTGCGAGTGCAATTGCAGCACATTCACCTCGATCGAGTCCAGGAGTTTTTAGAAGTTGTTCAATTCTTTCGGTTTGCTGGAGGGGTCGTATTTCAATCCAAGTTGCATTTGGAATCAACAGCTTGGCGGGATGATTTCCGGTCGTGAGTTCTGCGTGAACCGTTGGTGGGATGAGAATTTTGGTAAAGAGGGAAGATAAAAAATCAAGGCGATCGATTTTGGCAAGTTCGCTGAGGGGTGTAGTGTTGGAAACAATGATCACGATTAGAGCAGATTGCGAGTTTCAGCAATTTCTTGAGCGAGTTCTTCTGGAGTTTGTTCTGGAAAGGGTGAGATTTTGTACTGTGCCATTAAATCCAAAATTTCTAAACGGCTGAGGTTGAGACTCTGCGCTGCGTAACCTGTGCTAATGCTGCCGTGGCGTAGGAGTTCCATAATGTAGGACTCACGCGCTTTAGACTCTGCTTGCTGACGAATGGCATCGTCTAATTGAATGTCTGGTGAGAGGTCGATCGTGATTTGCATGAATCGAGTAGAGAAAGAGGATAGTTTGATTTTAACTTGAGGTTTTCTTTTGCCGGATCTCTTCGGCAGCTTTGCGGATGCCTTTGACGATCGCTAAAAATGCTTCATCTTGATTGTTCCAAGTTGTGACGGCTTTTGCTCCTGCTCCGTGAGCAATGGGGAGGGCTTGGAGTTTGCCGAAGGGGGCGGATTCCCAGTCGCAGGGTTTGAGGATGATGGGGATGATGCGGGCTTCGCCTTTGGTGTGACGATCGAGGGCGCGAGTGAGTTCTGTGTCGTAGCAGTAGTCGGAAGCGAGAAAGTTGGCGCTGATGAGGAGCAGGATGATGTCGGCAGTGTTGAGGTTTTGGTCGATCGCGGTTGCCCATTCGGTTCCGGCGGTGATGTCACGATCGTGCCAAGCCGTGATAATTCCTTGGCGTTGAAGGAGTTTGAGATGTTTGTCGAGTTCGTCGCGGAGGGTTTCGTCTGCGTGGGCGTAGGAGTAGAAGAGAGTGAGCGGAGTATCTGAAGACGTGGATGATTGTTCTGGATTTGCAGCAGATGAGGTTTTACTTTCAGAAATTGAGGGATTGTTGTTTTCAATGTAGGTATCGACTCGCTCAAAGATTTGGACTTTCTGAGCATTGGGGAAGTTATATTTAGAGCTAGACATAGGGATTTAAGGTTTAGAGATATTTGTTGAGTAGGGTTTCGAGCAGTCGAGGTGAGATGCGGAAGTTTGTCTGTTGTAGGCGATCGAGAATGGTGGGGAAGTGAATCAAGCCTTGAGTTGCTGCTTCGTCTAGAAGCCCAATGATGCCAAGAATTTGCAATCCTCTTTGCAGCGCGATTTTTCTACCATAGCGTTCGTCGATGAGGAGTAGTCGGGCGTTGAGTTGCTCGGCGAGAGCGATCGCGGCTTGCTCTCCTGGATCTAGGCGATTGAGAGATGGATCGGGTGGCTGACTGAGAGCTTGACAGTTAGCCAGGGTGGAGGTTGATTGATCCATTGCTGAACGGCGATCGGGGAATTTGAAGTTTGTAGTTCCTGCTGTACAACTTCAGGAATGATGATTTGATCATAGAGTTGGGGGAGGAGTTCGACCTGCTCGATCAAAATCAAATAGCGCAGGGGTGAAGTGTCTGAGATAACGCTCATGATTGCGATTGTTCACGGCGGAATTGGGCGATCGTGGCGCGATCGTGTTCTAGATCGGTTTCGTCATAGTGCAGGTAGGCTTTTGCTTGGTGAAGGAAGGTATCGACATCGTAACGAGAGAGATTGAGGATTCGACCGACTTCGGCATGGGTAAGAAGTTCATCGCGGTAGGCTTGGGCGACGAGAGATTCAAGGGTGCGACGAGGAAGATCGGAAATGCTTTGAGTGAGATGTTGAGCGATTTCGTCGGGGATGTCGATCGTGATTTGCATGGTTTAGGCTCCTTCTGGGCTTTGTTGTGAGGAATTGAATTGTGTTTCAGCACAGGTGATGATTTCTTGCACTTCATCGGCTGTAATATCAGCTTGATCTGATTTGGAGTAGAGCGTTACGAGCAGGATTTGTGTATCTGTTTTGAGATAGTAGATGATGCGGTAGCCGCCGCTTTTACCTCTTTAAGCATTGCTATTTCTGACTCTGACTTTGAAGAGTGTGTAGTTCATGCCAGGGATTTGATCTCCAGGCAGTTCGCCAGCTTCTAGCTGATTAATGATAGGTTGAATGTCGATGCGAATCCGGCGATAGCGTTTTGCAAGTTGGCGCACTTCGCTTTCAAATCGAGCACTGCTCCGAACTTCGACGGGTGGATCAATCGACATCCATGTTTTCCCAAAGTTGAGAGACAGGTTTGGTTCTTCCGACAATCACATCTTGCCAGCCTTGATAGAGTCCTTCTCGAATTTCCTCGATCGAGGTGTCTTCGAGGTCTTCTTCGGGTTCAGCAATGAGAACAATCACGCGAACTCGACTATTTTGGGCGAGATTGAGCGGTTCATCGAGTGTGAGTTGTCCGGTTTCGGTGAGGGTTGCAGTGGTTTCGATCGCTTTCATGGTTGAGTTTCTCTAGGGTTGCGAGTGATGAAATCTATTTCTATGATGGCGGATCTTTGGGTGGGGTTTCGTAGTATCGATCGACGTTCTCGAAGATTTGAACTTTTTGAGCGTTGGGGAAGTGGTTGATTGTGGGAGAGGAGCGATCGTTATTTTGCGGAGTTTGTCGATCGTGCTTCTGTGCTTTTAGATAGTCTTGATAGATTTCGTAGTTGTAGTATTTACTGAGGTGGAACCAAAAAGCTGGACAGGTGAATAAGCTACCCCCCCTCAACCTCATGGTAAGAGTAGATTATGAGCCAAAACAAACGCAAACAACACAGTGCCCAATTCAAAGCCAAAGTCGCACTTGAAGCGATTAAAGGTGAAAAGACGATCGCGGAAATCGCGAGTCATTACAGCGTACATCCGACGATGATTCACAACTGGAAACGACAGCTTTTGGACGGTGCGAGCGAGTTGTTTGAACGCGGTGCGAAATCGAGTGCAGTGGAGCCAGAAACGAGCGCTCAAATTGACGAGTTATATCGGCAAATTGGCAAGTTGCAAGTGGAGCGAGATTTTTTAGCCAACAGGTCGGCACGATTGGGCTTGCCGACCGAAAAGCCCTGGTAGATTCAGA